>NZ_AEUZ02000001.1:1710000-2062500 GCF_000188055.2 Streptococcus urinalis 2285-97 | reverse complement strand
TCTCTATTCTTTTCTTTTAATTCAATAACTCTTAAGTGATACTCTAACTCAATAGCATCCTTTTTACTTTTTAGTCCTTTCCTAACAATACGAATTCTTTTAAAGGTTACAGGATCTATTCCGCCAGAAACATCGACAATCCATCCACCATTCTTTGCTTTACGTATTGCCATGACTCTATACCTTAGAGGTTAATTTTAAATCTAATAATTCCTCCGCAATTGTTGCAGGTATGGTTCCAATACGTTTATTATCATAAACATAGAATCCACGTTGAACGAGAAGGTGTTTTCCCTTACGAATAATAGAACGTGACGTTCCTTCTGAAAAGCCTAAGGCTACTAAATCATCTTTTGTTACGGTTGCTATCATGTGTATTCTCCTTAATAACTATGGTATAATTAAGGACAGGTTGAGGAGTTCCAGCTCCTCATCTTGTCCTAAGCGTTTCCTTTTTCTTTAGCGGGATTTGGGATGCGCTTTTTTATTTGTGGTAAAATGCGAGGAAGAATATGTTCATCTAAAACACGATTAATAAAATCTGCTTTATTGTCAGTGCAATAGATATCTTCCTCGCCAAAGTGTAATTGAATTTCTTGATTATATCCTGTTTGGTAATAATCATTGTAACTTAACTCTTTAATTTCTGATAGATTGTAGAATCTATCTTTTTCTTTTTCGTGATTTCCTTTTTTCTTAGAAATCTCTAGAACGTTATTAAACCGTCTGATGTACTGGTTTAAATCTTCATTTTGAATTTTTCCAAAGAAAGACTTAAGGGACTGATAATTGGTAATCACGATCAGACGACCAATAACCAATTTATTCTTATAACGTGCTGATAGATAAGACTTGTTTAAAGGATCTAGGAGTTTTAACCAATCTGCTGGTAATAAACTATCAGACCTTGGGTCATCTAAGAGAATAACCTCTTCACCAAAATACTCATCAAAAATATTTTTAGCACCAGCACTGTACATTTTCCAGTTGAGACCTTGTTCTTTAGCTCTCTTGATAATTTCTTCAATCACTTCAAGTGCTAGTGTTGTTTTTCCAATTCCAGAGGAACCATGCACATAAATAATTGTTGGCTTGAACTCACCATTCTCTAACTCCCTTAAGGTTCGTTTAGAAGCTATCTTGCCATAAGCTCTAAAAGCTTCATCAAGTCTTGTTTGATTATAAGACCAAAGAAAAGTTAATTCTTCGTCCGCAAAGATATCATCTTCTGTTAGATGACCATTAATGATTTCTTGAAAGACTTTATCGAGACTTTCGTCTGATTTTTCTCTTTTGGCAACGGCATAACGTTTAGAAAAGTCTGCTTTGTTATCCTCAATGAAAGCTTCATAATCAAATGTTCCAAAAGTTTCCACCTCGCTAGGGGCATACTGATGTTTATCAGGACTCTTTGCGTGAATTAAATAGGCTTTGGAATTTACCTTACCATATCTCCCTTGACCACTAGGTTCAATATATTGAGGTAAGAGACCAAGAGTACTAGCTAATACAGATAAGTCTCTACGACTGGCAAATTCAATATAAGCATGGATATGAGGCTCTACAGACTTGATGCCAAACTTGATATCTTTATCATGAACAATAAAAGCGACCTTAGCTGGAATATCTTCTTCAAGGGTTTTAATGCGACGATGAATTTCTTGGAAGATTTTTGTTTTATTACTTTCCCAATTGGTAAATAATGCTTTTTTATCTTCCTCCCAATCCCAATATTCCGCATGCAATTGTTGCTCAAAGATATAAGTTGTAGTTCTTTTTCGACTCATTTATCTCCTTTCTATAGAAAATTTTTATCATTCTTGGGCAAATTAGTTTAATTTGCCCATTAATTTACCCATCAATTTGCCCAAGATTTTCAAGGATTCTTGTTTTTTCGAAAATTGCTGAAAGCATTGGTATTATTGGGTTACACACCATTCTGTCGACAAGCCCTGAATGGTGCGCCCGTCATAATTGGACATTGGGCAAATTAAATCCCAGAAAATTCTTTACAAAATCAGTCTAAGATTTTCCATTGTTGCTCATGCGGACACGTTTCTCACTCCCTAACGAGCTATGACTTTCGTCGTCTCGCTCGTAGTGAGTGAACTCTCCGCACTCACATGAAAAATCTTAGATTACTTAGCGGGTTCCTTAGCTAATGAAATCCCATCTGCCTTTGCGCTTAATTCGAGTGATACAAATTCTGAATTTTTAGCTGTACGTGTATACATACCGACACTAAGATTAGTGAAAGTTACAGTAGCAGAACCTAACTCAGCTAACTTCTCACTTGAAATAAATGGAACTTCACCATTTGGATTAGGCACTTTAACAGCAACTTTTTCATAACGTAAG
The DNA here is from genome assembly GCF_000188055.2 of Streptococcus urinalis 2285-97. NCBI lineage: Bacteria > Bacillati > Bacillota > Bacilli > Lactobacillales > Streptococcaceae > Streptococcus > Streptococcus urinalis. The sequence goes on along the minus strand of NZ_AEUZ02000001.1, from coordinate 2,060,142 downwards.
CGAGGTAAGACAATCACATATTTCCAACCAGCATGTTCTCGGTCATTTCCTTTGTATTCAAACCATTCTTGTACTTCAACTAATTGGTAATCTTTTTCTTCCCAATTCTTCACTGCGATATCTGTATTTTTTAGACTCATAGTTTTCTTCTTTCTATTTTTTCCATTTTGAGAGGAATCCTTTATCTTTTTCCTCTTCTAGTTGATCTAACCGTTCACTCATAGTGGTTAGACGTTGCGATAAAGAATGATTCTGTTTCCCAAGTGATTGGATTAATAACAAGCTTTTCTTTTGATAAGCTTGAAAGTCCTTTCTTAAGTCAGCAATCATTTTTTTTGAATCTTGTTCGAGCTGAGTATCAAGGTCACCCCAAACCTGTTTGATAGCTTGATCTAAGTTATTAGTTTCATTAACTAGATTATTTAGTTCAATAAACTTAGATACTTCCTCATCAGTAAATACATAAAAGACTTGCGTTGAATAGAGACTCACTTTATGTTTAGCTTTCTTGAAGCTATATCCAGAAAGTTTTTCTATTCGTAGGCGCCACTTCTTTATAGTAGATACTGATTTACCTGTTTGACTTGCAATTAATTTGTAATCAATATGTTTCTCCTCCTTTTACTATCTTTAGGTGATGTGATATAATCATAGTGCGTCTTATTGACACAATTATATTATAGCTTCAATGCGACGCGGCTGTCAAGAAAAAGTGTCATTTTGAAGCATAAAGGAGAAACAATGTCGATATTCTCAGATAAATTAACCAAATATAGAAAAGAGCAAGGATTTACTCAACAAGAGGTTGCTGATAAGATTGGTATTAATAGAGGATCATATTCAAATTGGGAAAATGGGAAAAGAGAACCAACTCTAGAAAATGTCGTTAAGCTTGCCAAGCTATTTAAAACTACTACAGATGAGTTATTAGGACAAACTATATATTCGAAAGTAGATTTACTGAGATTTTTAGACGATTTTGATGTAAGCGACATCAAAAATTTTGAAAAAGAAGATGTAGATAAATTAAAATTTGCAATTATGTTTGAAATGACAAGAAACAAAGTAAATGCACTTAACTTAAAAGATGACCTTATTTTAAAATATAAACTTGATAAAGATGAAAGAGAAATTCTTAATACTGTTTTTAGTGAAGTAGAAGATGAGCTACTTGATTTAATTAGGCATTCAAAATAAAACAAAATATGTGATAATAAAATTTATTTTATACTGTAGCTAATCCAAATAAGTAATATCTTTTAAATATAGTATGTAATAAAAAAACATACAAATATAATAGTAGAATATGAAAAATTTTATGAAGTGATAGATGTAGAATAGAATAATTATAAAGTTTCTGGAATAGTAATCAATCAAACTAGATGTAAATCATTGGATAAAAAAACAGAACCTTCTCTTTGGTTCTGTTTTTAATCTCAAGAAAATTATGATATTATGAATTAATTCATAAAAGCGAGACTCCAAATGATAACGATAAGTCCAGTTACAAAAAATATAAGCCCAACTGTGAATCTTTTTTTACACTTAACGATCAACTTTTGTTGATTATCAGTTAAATTAACTGGATATGACCTACGGCCGAGTAAATAAAGAAGTAAACCACCGGAGTTGTTTCCAGAACTTGCAAAAAAAGCCCAAAATTTAGGATGTTTGAATCCCCTACCTGATGCATCAATTTTTATGATTTTATAAAGTTGAACATACAAATAAATATTACCAACTAAGAAAAATGCGCCACCGATAGTCATAAAAATAGAGAAATGATTTGTCATAGTATTCACCTTAAATCCTTTTAACAATTTGGTACAAAAGAAATGCAGTAGCAAGTGTTGCCAAAGTAAATGTTCCTGTAATGAGTAATATGTTGGTTTCAAAAAAGCTAGCAATAACTATCAAAATTAAAAAGATGATAATCTCTAGAAGAATGGCTAACATTAATTTTTTATTGCTCTTAACAATATTTGTACTTTCTTCAATATGTTGAATCATTTCCACATCCTCCTTCAACAATACATCCAGGCTTACATGGTATAAATCAGATAGAATAATAACACTAATCACATCAGGATAGGATTTCCCATTTTCCCAATTTGAGATAGTTTGTCTAGAGACCTGAATTAGTTCGGAGACTTCTTCTTGCGTTAAGTGATTATCTTTTCTAGCTGACTTTAGTTTTTTTCCAATATCCACTTTTACCTCCCTTAATAATTTCATCTTCCCATAAATTTCTAATACTGTCCATATAAATATTTTTACATTTGATATTAACCCTGTCAAAATTCTTTGACATCCTTAAAAAACGAGTAGTCTTTATTGAAAAATTAAATATTTTTTACTAATTATATCACTATTGAAGGTAGTGTAAAATATCTTGTGTAAACACAAAAAAGGAATAAATCTTGAATAATAGAGTTACGACACTTCACTAGTAAGAAATTTATTCCCATGACTCAGTTTACCACAGATTACTTAACTTCCTAGTACAAAAACAAGATATTGTTGAATAATCCTTTCGTTCCTTTTTAGAAATAGCTATGAATGACCTCTTGCAGGTTGAACTATCAGCATGCTTTGGATATGAGCCATATGAAAAAGAAGGTTACAATACAGTTAGCAGCCGTAATGGGACTTATTCTCGATAGTTTGAAACCAAGTATGGCTTAGTCAAATTGAACATTCCAAGAGATAGAAATGGCGACTTTTCATCAGTTTTATGCCATCTTATGCTAGTTGTGATGATCACTTGGAAGAAATTAAGACAGGTGTATAAAATATTTTGGTCACTCCAAAATCACTAAAATCTCAAAATTACTTAGTTTTTAAGTTGATTTCTAAAACTCAAATCTTGTTAAATGAAGGTTTGTTAGCTTTAAAAAGTGCTTGGTAGGACTCAAAATCCAGTGTCCTCACGGACGTGCCGGTTCGACCCCGGCCGCCGGTATACTTATATAGACAAGGTTTTTAGGCCTTGTCTTTTTATTCATTTAAATTTGAACTATTTGAAATCTGAATGTTGATTTGAATTTTTGTCATATTCTTAAAATCACATTTAAGGTTAATTGAATAATGACTTCGTTATTATTGACTTTTATAAATCTAGAGATAGTAGTACTCGATTAAGTAAGTTTGACTCAGACTATTTGGCTAATCTGTCTATTAAGTTTTAATAATTTTTGTTAAAATATATATTGCATAAAAACACTTTGCAGTTGGTAGTCTGCAAGCATTCAAAAAATGTCAGTAACCTTCCCTCCAGGTCGTCCATTGCAAAATTTTATTTTTAAGGAGGGGGCTGTATGGAAATGACAGTCTATTTTGATGGTATATATTGGGTAGCTTTAATTGAATATGATAGTGATAATGGATACAAAGCTTTTCGTCATGTTTTTGGAAAGGAACCAAAGGATGAAGAAATTATTGAATTTATTAGAAATGATCTTGGTATCCTTTTTGAAAAGTATGATTTATTAATGACATCAACTGTTAAAATAAATAAAGTGACTGAGCATAGAATTAATCCAAAACGTATGCAAAGAGAAATTAGTAAATCTAATCATAAACCAATTGTTTCTACTAAAGCTCAGCTTGCGATGAAAGAAATTCATGAACAACTTAAATGCCAAAATAAAGTAACAAAAAAGGTAAGAAATGAAAAAGAAAAAAATTATCGCTATCAATTGAAACAGAAAAAGCGCTATCAAAAGAGAAAAGGACACTAATAGTGTCTGTATAAATAGAGAAGTTTGGATATCACCAAACTTCTCTATTTTTAATTTTTCTACTTATCTTACCAAATCATCTTATCAATATTGCTAATTGCCTGATAATTTGATAGAAAAAATTAATGTATGTAAAAGTTTTAATCATTTTTAGAAGATAAGGTTAGGGATATGCTTGATTTTTTTCAATTATTTCAATATTATTTGTAATTATCTATTTTTTACTTATGGTTGTATTACATAAAAGAAAGAATCAACTAAGTGTTTTTACTAATGCAGTAAGTGATTATGGTATCATATCAGGCAAAAAAATATTTTTATATTTAGGATTATCAACATATTTAAGTAATTTATTTTTATCCTTTGCTTTTTTAACTTTATCTAATGATTTTACTGAAAAATATTTCGCATTTTACCTACTATTACTTAGGGGGATTTCAGTACTTGGAGTAATTATTTTTCCTACTGAGTTGGATAATAGACCTACAACTAAATCTAGTAAGATGCATTTATTTTTTGTGATAATACAATTTACTGCATTGGCTGTTTTTATTTTTAATATTATTATCCCTTTGCATGAGTATACTGGTAATCAATTTGAAGTACTAGTATTTTTGAAATATATTATTGAAATTGGTTTATATGGACTTTGCGTAGCGTTGATACTAAAACCAATAAAAAGATATTTTGGAATTTTTGAGAGAATATTTTTATATGCGAGTGCACTTTTTATCTTATTTTTAGATATATTGATGATAATGAATTAATATTATAGTTATGTAGAGGGGAATAATATGAAAGAAGTAGTTTGTTCATTTTGTGGAGAAAGAGAATTTGTTACTTATAAACAAAATAAAAGTTACTCAGGCCTACAACCACTTAAAAGTATCTTAGGGACTGGTTTAGAATTGCACCATGATATTTGTAAAAATTGTGGTACAGTTGTAAGAAGTTATGTGAATGATCTTGATAAGTTAAAATAATTAGTAGAAATTTGAGTTACTAAAGAATCACTTAAACCTCAAAATCCAGTGTCCTCACGGACGTTCCAGTTCGACCTCGGCCGCCGGTATTACTTTTAAATCGTGCATATTTGCAAGTTTTTTTATTTTATTTTTTATCCTAAGTCTTTTCTAAGTTGAATTTTTTAGTATTAATTCTAGACTAAATTTAGAAAGTTAAGTATGTATATTTAATACTGCTGAATAAACTTTGTATTTTAAACATATATTTGATGAATTTAAGGAGAATTGCTAACTATTCGATACTAAATACTACACTTCAATAGTTTTTATTTAGCTCTTACTATGGAAAATTGTGATTTGTTATCACCCCAAAGTTGTAACTCTTGAGTCTTTTTTTAAAATTACCTTAAAACCTTTTATAAATGTTAATTACTCTTTAGTATTCCAAATTTATCCTATGAAGTGAGTCTCTATAATTATTGATAGTTGTTAATAATCTTGCATTTTATGGTAGAATTAAATAAAGATATTTTGATAAATTAACTAGTATTCATATTTAAATTTGTAAAAAGGAGATTTGAAAAGGTAAGCTTTTCAATTGGGGGAACTATGTAAACTGATAGATTGTTTAATAAAATTAACAAATTAAAAAGTAGAGGAATATGAATACATGTTTAAACGATCATATCAAAATAATTTTGTTCTTTTAGGAGCTAGTAGTCTTTTTCAATTTTTTGGGATAACCTCTTTTTGGTTATTATTTCTAAGTCAAAATGGCATGTCTTGGTTTCAGATTGGATTGCTTGAAAGTCTGTTTCATGCAACGAGCTTATTATCTGAGATTCCATCAGGTGTTTTAGCGGACCGCTTCACGTATAAGATGAACCTCATTTGTATTAGGTTGGCATCCATTTTATCTGCTATATTCATGTTATTAGGAAATGGTAATTTTTGGGTATATGCAATAGGAATGGTTATTAACGCATGGTCTTATAATTTTGACTCAGGAACGAGCGATGCCATGCTATTTGAATCAGCAAAAGAAGCTGGTAAAGAAAATGAGTTTTTAAAAATGACTAGTATTCTTTCGGGGATATCTGAAGGAACTAGAGCTATAGGAATGGTACTAGCAGGATTCTTTGTTCATGGCCTACTAAACATAACTTATATAATCCAAATCATTTGTTCTTGTCTTGCACTATTTTTGATTTTCTTTATGAAGGAGCCTATCCTTAAGATAGAGAGTCAAGAAAATACCAGTATAAAAATGATTGCTATTACTGTTTTTAAGTATTTTCAACAAAGAAAAGATGTTTTTTGTTGGTTGATGGTTAGTGAGTGTTTAATAACGTTAATTTCTATGTTTTATTTCTATTATCAAAATGAAATGTCGAAATTAGATTCTTGGCAAATTAGTAGTGTCATGCTCATTTCATCGTTAGTTAATATTTTAGGTGTTTGGTTAGCAAGTAAACTAGGTGAAAAGTGGACAGCGAAACAAGTTTTTAAAGTTATGGTTCCTTTGGCAGCACTATTGTTGATCTCTTCAATAGTCGCAAAGTCATCAGTTTATATTATTATCTTTCTAATTAGCGATGGATTGGTAGCTTTGTTTTATCCAATTTATACCAACGGCTTACAGAAAGAATTTGAATCTAGTGTTAGAGCAACTATGCTCAGTGTCAGTGCGATGATTAATAGTGTCATGATGGTTTTTATCTTTCCGCTAATGGGGGTATTTATTGATCATTTTACATTTTCAATCAGTTTTACCTTATTAGGGATACTTTTAGTTGTTATTAGCTTAATCTTATCAATCACAATTAAAGATTAAAAAGTAAAGAGTATATCTCTTTACTTTTTATATCAAACGAAATAGTAACATATGAGCCCATGATTATGTCTAACTAGATCATTTTTTATTGTATAGCTATTATTAATTATGTTTAGAAAAGTTACTTTTCTTTTCAAGAAAGAAACTAAATAGGGCAGGGATCAATGTGATTAGAGCAATGATTTTAATGGTGGTACTTAATCCAAAATGATCTCCTACTAAACCTAAAATGGGAGCAAATAAACCACCAATACTGACTGCTAACCCTAACGTTACACCTGAAGCTAAACCTACATGATTAGGTAGGTAAGCCTGTCCTAAAGAAACCATTGGACTGTAAGATAAAGATAAGCCAATAGCTAAAGGAATAAGAATAAGTTTGGCAAATACTAAATGGCTTGTTATTGAAAAAAGTAGGAAACTTACTGAAAGTAATAGGAAAGAAAATGTAATGATTTTTGGTTGACCATGTTTATCAGCTAAATGGCCACCAAATAAAGTAGATAAAGCTGAAAATGCAAAGAATAAACTTAAAAGAATACTTGCATTGGCCTTAGATAAACCAAAGTGGTTAATAAAGTATAGTGCTAAAAAGGTGTTAACACCATATAAAACAATAGATCTTGAGAAAATTAGAATGCAGAGTTTAGCAAATTGCTTCCAATTGTCCTTATACTTTGTTTTTTGTAAAACTGTGTCTAATTTAGGTTGGGTTTTAAATTGTTTGTAAGAAATGCTAAAAAGAAGTTGTGGTGCAAAAAACCAGATACTTCCTTTTAATCCAAATGTTGAGATAATTATAGTTGTATATAAAGGACCTAAAGAAAAACCGATATTACCTCCAAAAGAAAATAGAGATAAGCTACTACCTTTTTGGTTTTGTGAAGCTAAAGTATTTACAGTTTTGGCAGCTTGCGGATGAAACATCGCTATACCTAGTCCACTTATTAAGACCCCTATAGCAAGTAGTGAGAAACTAGCACTAAATCCTGTTAGTGCCATCCCAGCACCTGCTAATAATAAACCTAATGGCATTATCCAAGGGTAATCTTTCTTATCTGATATATGGCCAATCACTGGTTGAACCATAGAACCAATGAGATTGGCAAATAAAACAAGTGAAGATGCTTTTGCATAAGAAAAGAAATAAGCTGAAACGATAAAGGGTAATAAAGCTGAGAGTGCTCCTTGATTCAAATCAGCACAAAGATGTCCAAGGGATAAGAGGTAGATATTTTTATTTTTCATAGTTGCTCCTTTAATATCATAATATGGTAAAATAAAAGGAAATAATAGCTTAAAACAGTCAATTTATAGCAAAATATGGTCAATTTTATGAAAAGTAAACAAATAATTTACCAAAAACAGTTAAATAATGAATTTCCATTTCTTAGTTTAGAAGTTAAAAATGGTAAAATGTACCCTAAATCAGAGTCTTTTGGTCTCATGCACTGGCATGAAGAATTTCAATTAATTTATGTTATAAGTGGTAATATTGTAGTCAAAACCTTGAATCAGGAACTTACTGTAAAATCGGGACAAGCTGTTTTTATCAATAAAAATATTATTCACCTCATCTCATCAAATGATAAAACACATTATATCTCATTTTTATTTTTAGGAGGTCTGATTAGCTCTGAGTTTTCTCATTTTAGAACTTTGATAGAAGAGCTTGCACAAGATCTGTCAAAAAAAATAATCTACTTTGATAGATTTTCAAGAAATGACAGTATTGTGATAGATTTTTTAAAAAAGCTTCAAATGTCTGTCCCACCTAAGAAAGCTATCGATTATTTTCACATTCAGCTACTAATAGCAAACTTATGTTATCATCTCTTTACGATTGATAATATTGACAAAGAATCGTTGCCAGAAAATTTGATAATGGAAAGTATGTTACATTACATTGCAGAGCATTATTATGAATCAATCAGTTTATCGGATATAGCCAAAAGTGCTCATGTTAGTATCTCAATGTGTCAAAGGCAATTTAAGGCAATTTTTGAGGTAACACCACATCAGTATATTAATCACTACCGTTTAGAAAAATCAAAAACTTTATTATATCAGCAAAAATTGAGCATTGCAGAAATAGCACAGGCTGTTGGTTTTTCACAATCTAGTCATTTTTCATCGTTGTTTAAAGCAAGATATGGCGTTAGTCCCAAACAATATCAGAACTCTCAAAAGTGAATTTTGATATCAGTACTAGGAAAAAGGAGTTTATCTTATGGCATATAATCAATTTGGTCAACCAATTGGACAGCCTATAAATCATTTTCAAAAAGGTCAAGTTCCTCAATTTGATTCAATAAAGGGAAAAACTGTAACGGTTGAAAAGGTGAAATCTTATCATTTGAATGGCTTGTTTGACCTTTTTGGGCAATCAACTCCAGAGCAGAGTTTTACTTATATGTCATTTGAGCCATTTAAAAGTAAAGAAGCTTTTCAGGGACATTTCAACTATATGTTAACATCACAGGATTCTTATTTCTTGGTTATTATTGATAACCAGTCTCAGCAAATAGTGGGTAGTTTTTCACTAATGCGTATTGATCCAAATTTTAGAGTTGTTGAGATGGGTTGGGTATTTTATTCTCCTCAATTGCAAGCTAGTAAAATGGCAACTGAAGCCCAATTTTTAGTGATGCAGTACGTGTTTGAAAACTTAAAATACCGCCGTTATGAATGGAAGTGTGATAGTTTGAATCAAGCTTCTAAAAATGCTGCAAAACGTTTAGGCTTTAGTTATGAAGGAACATTCAGACAAGCTTTAGTTTATAAAAATAGAAATAGGGACACCGATTGGTTCTCTATTTTGGATAAGGAATGGCCAAATCAAAAAGAACGATTTATTAAATGGCTTGATGATAGTAATTTTGATGAAAATGGGAAGCAAAAAAAGTCGCTACAAGACTTGTAGGATATCAAAAAAGACAAGATTTAAGTCTTGTCTTTTTTGTGAATTGATTATTTACCAAGAACAGAGATCCGTTCTTGGTAATGCTTACCTGATTCAATTTCATCAGCAAAAGCGATAGCATAGTCAGCATAAGAAATTTCGCTAACACCTTTGTCATTTGTTCTAAATTCTTCACCAGCTAAAATATAATTGCCAGTTTTTGGCGCATCATAACTAAATTCTGCAGCTGGACTAATGTAAGTCCAGTTAATTTCGTTGTGTTGACGTAAATCCTCTAAAGCTTCTTTCATGGCTAATGCATTGGGTTTATATGCTTCTGGAAAATCGGGTGTATCAAACAATTGTAGTTTGTGTTCTTTGTCCATATATAAACTTGAAGCACCACCTACAATAATGAGACGCTTATCACTTCCAGTTACTAAATGAATGAGATGTGCAAGAGATGTTTTATGCGATTCAGGTGAAGCTTGATTGCCTGTTCCGAAAGCATCAACAATAACATCAAATTCTGCTAGGTCTTCTTTTGTTAGATCGTAAAGATCTTTAACGAGTGACTTCTGAGCTTTTGTTTGATTTTCTCTTCTAACTGATGCGGTTACATCAAATCCTCTTGATACAAGCTCTTCAACAATAAGTGATCCGGATCGACCATTTGCTCCTATAACAACTATTTTCATTTGCTTACCCACTTTCTGCTTCTATTTTAGCACTATATAGTATTATTGCAATGAATAGACCTTTTGTGATTTTTTTAATCCAAATATTTTAATTCTTGATTACTTTGCACTATAATAGTAATGTTAAGGATATTTTAGAAAATGAGGTATAGGATGACACTTCCTATTTTTCTAGAATTGGTAGAGATGAAAGCTAAAACAGCTAGTGTCTTACCATTTCTTATTGGAATTTGTTATAGTTACTATTACTATCATTCCATTCATGTTATTTTTCTACTTTTATTCTTTGTTGCAATGTTTTTGTTTAATATGTTTGTTGACATCTGGGATAATTACAATGATTATCATAAAGCTGTTGACTCAGATTATCAAGAAAATACTAATATTATTGGCCGTGAAAACCTTTCACTTAAAATGGTATCAATTTTAATGTATAGTATGCTTATTTTAGCTGGAGTATTAGGCTTAATACTATGCTACTTTGTTGGGTTTCCTTTGCTAATAATGGGAGTATTTTGTTTCGCAGTAGGTATTTTATACTCATTTGGGCCAAAGCCACTTTCAAGTTTACCATTAGGAGAGTTTTTCTCAGGCTTTACTATGGGATTTATGATAACGCTGATTTGTGTTTATATTAACACTAATAACGTTTTTACTTGGGATTTGCCAAGTTTAGTGAGAGTATTGTTAATTGCCTTACCTAATACAGTGTGGATTGCTAATCTGATGCTTGCCAATAACTTATGTGATAAAGAAGAAGATGAGAAAAATCATCGTTACACTATTGTTCATTATCTTGGAACGAAGACAAGTTTAGGAATTTTTGTAATAGCAAATATAATTGCATTTGTTTCTATTTTTCTTGAGTATTATTTTCATTTGGCACCAATTACCATTTTAGCAAGCTTCTTGTTAATACCTTTTGTTGTCAAACAAACAAAAATGTTGATAGACAAACAAGTAAAAAGAGAAACATTTAGTTGTGCAGTACGTATTTTAGCCTTAGGCTCTTTTGTGCAGGCATTAACGTATTTTATTGGAATTATTTTTTAAAGGAGACATGTTTAACATGCAAGAAGTTTTAGTATTAGGTGCAGGATACGCAGGGTTAAAAACTGTTCGTCAATTGCAAAAACAATCAGGTGATTTTCACATTACTTTAGTAGATCGTAATGACTATCATTATGAAGCAACTGAATTACATGAGGTTGCATCTGGCTCACAACCTAAAGATAAGATTACTTTTCCAATTGCTGATGTTATCAACAAAGATAAAGTGACTTTTTTACAAGATGAAGTGGTTAAAGTCGATCCAAAACAACAAACTGTTACAGTAAAAAATCATGGTGTTTTAAATTATGATTATGTTGTTGTGTCACTTGGTTTTTGTTCAGAAACATTTGGTATTCCAGGTGCTAAAGAAAATGCACTTCAAATGGTGGATATTGATACTGCTGAAAATATTCACAATCATATCATTGATATGATGAAAAAATATAAAGAGACAAAAGATAAAAATTATCTTCGTCTTCTTATCTGTGGTGCAGGTTTCACTGGTATTGAACTAGCTGGTGCCTTTCTTGATGAGAGAGAACGTTATGCTGAAATTGCTGGTGTTAAAGCCGAAGACATTGAAGTTATCTGTGTTGAAGCAGCAACTCGTATCTTACCAATGTTTGACGATCAATTAGCCAACTATGGTGTTGATTTAATCAAAAAATTAGGTGTTAACTTGATGTTAGGCTCAATGATCAAAGAAATTAAACCAGGTGAAGTGGTTTATGCCACAAGTCCTGAGGATACTAATTATCAATCTATTTCTGCAGCGACAATTGTTTGGACAACTGGTGTTAGTGGTAGCCCAGTTATGAATGAATCTGGTTTTGATCAACGTCGTGGACGTGTTGTTGTCAAATCTGATTTACGTGATCCAAATTATGAAAATGTTTATATCATTGGTGATGTTTCAGCCTTCATGGATCCAGAAACAGATCGTCCATTCCCAACAACTGCGCAAATTGCAACACGAATGGGTGCACATGTTGGTAAGAACTTAGCACATCAATTAAAAGGTGAAGCTACGGAAGAATTTAGCTATAAAGCAGCAGGAACAGTAGCATCAGTTGGAAATACTCATGGTTTTGGTGTTGTTGGAAAATCTTCTTTAAAAGGCTATCCAGCTTCATTTATGAAAAAAACAATCATGAACAAATCATTGGTTGATATGGGTGGTTTGAAAGAATTACTTGCTAAAGGTCGTTTTGATTTATATCATTAAGAAAAACTGTAGCAGATGTTTTAGGTATTAATAATATTATGTTGCAATAATATTAAACTGAATTGCTTGCAATTCATAGTTATTTTTTCTTTCTTAGAGGGGAAAGAAAAGGAGGAGTTTTATGACAATTGAAGCTTTAGCACGTTTTCAATTTGCGATGACAACTATTTTTCACTTCTTCTTTGTACCATTTACAATTGGGACAACATTAGTTGTTGCTATCATGGAAACATGTTATGTGGTGACAAAAAAAGAAGAGTATAAAGTGATGACAAAATTCTGGGGTAATATCATGCTCTTGAGTTTCGCAGTCGGAGTTGTCACAGGTATTATTCAGGAATTCCAATTTGGGATGAACTGGTCTGATTATTCTAGGTTTGTTGGTGATATTTTTGGGGCACCACTTGCCGTTGAAGCCTTATTAGCCTTCTTTATGGAATCAACATTTTTAGGCTTGTGGATGTTTACATGGGACAATAAAAAAATTGGTAAGAAATTACACAATAGTTTCATTTGGTTAGTTGTTTTTGGTTCTTTGATGTCAGCCATGTGGATTTTGACAGCAAATAGCTTTATGCAACATCCAGTAGGTTATGTGATTAAAAATGGTAGAGCTCAAATGACTGATTTCTTAGCTTTGATCACTAATTTCCAATTTTTCTATGAATTTGGACATGTTATTACTGGTGCCATCACAATGGGTGGTATTGTTGTAGCTGGTATGGCAGCTTTCAAATTACTTAAACCTGAATCATTGACTGAAACAGCAAAAAGTATTTATAAAAAATCTATCCGTATTGGTTTAATCGTTTCATTGTTTGGCTCACTCTCAGTCATAGGAATTGGAGACTTGCAAATGAAGGCTTTACTTCATGAACAACCTATGAAATTTGCGGCAATGGAAGGTGACTACGAGGACTCAGGAGATCCAGCTGCTTGGACAGTAGTAGCCTGGGCAAATGAAGCTAAAAAAGAGCAAGTATTTGGAATTAAGATTCCTTATATGTTAAGTATCTTGTCATATGATAAACCATCAGGATCTGTTGATGGTATGGAAACAGCAAATAAAGCTCTTGTCAAAAAATATGGTAAAGATAACTATTATCCAATGGTTAACTTACTCTTTTACAGTTTCCGTTTAATGGCTGCATTTGGTGTTCTTATGTTTGGTGTTTCTGTACTAGGTTTATTCTTCTCAAGAAAGAAAAATCCAATTTTATTCAAACAAAAATGGATGTTATGGATTCTAGGCTTAACGACATTTGCACCATTCTTAGCTAATACATTTGGTTGGGTGATTACTGAACAAGGACGTTACCCTTGGACAGTTTATGGCTTATTTAAAATCAAAGATAGTGTTTCACCAAATGTATCCGTTGCATCATTATTTGTGTCAAATACAGTTTATTTCCTACTCTTTAGTGGTTTAGGATTGATGATGGTAAGTTTAGTTATTCGTGAATTGAAAAAGGGTCCAGATGGTGCTGGAAGAGAGTTAAAACTTTTTGGATATTCATCAGTAGATCCATTTGATAAGGAGGCTTACTAATGTCAGGATTACAATTTCTTTGGTTTTTCTTAATCGGTCTTCTTTTTTCAGGTTTCTTCTTCTTAGAAGGTTTTGATTTTGGTGTTGGTATGGCGGTGCAAACACTGGCTCATAGTGAACACGAAAAAGATCAAATTGTTGAAACAATTGGACCTGTTTGGGATGGTAATGAAGTATGGCTATTAACAGCAGGTGGTGCTATGTTTGCTTCATTCCCATATTGGTATGCATCACTCTTTAGTGGTTACTATCTCATCTTATTAACGATTTTATTTGGTTTGATTATTCGTGGGGTCTCATTTGAATTTAGACATAAAGTGCCTTCTCGCCAAAAACACATTTGGAACTGGACATTATCAATTGGTTCAGCAATTGTTCCTTTCTTCTTTGGTGTTATGTTTATCAGTTTGGTACAAGGTATGCCAATTGATGCTCAAGGGAATATGTCAGCTCACTTTGGAGACTACTTTAACTTATTTTCAATTGTAGGTGGCGTAGCCATGCTACTGTTAGCTTATCTCCATGGCCTAAATTACATTACCTTGAAGACAGAAGGTCCTGTTAGAGACAGAGCTCGTAATTATGCTCAACTATTATACTGGGTGCTTTACTTAGGTTTAGTTGTCTTTGCATTATTGTTGATCTTTAAGACAGATTTCTTCCAAAATCATTTCTTACTAACTAGTCTTTTAGTATTGGTTATTGTTGGTCTGACATTGCTAGCTCAAATCTCAGTCTTTAAACGTGCTGAGATGACGGCTTTCTTGTCTAGTGGTTTAAGTTTAGTTGCAGTCGTTGTGCTATTATTCCAAGGCCTATTTCCTCGTGTTATGATTAGTTCTGTTAGTGATAAATTTGATATTTTAATCAAAAATGCATCATCAACACCTTATACTTTAAAAGTGATGTCAATTGTTGCGCTTACTTTAGTACCATTTGTCTTAGCGTATACTGCTTGGGCTTATTATATCTTTAGAAAACGTATCAAATTATCTGTTATTGTTACGGGGGACAAATAATGCTAGATAAATCTATTTTACGCTTGTCTGGTATTCATAAAGTATTAGGATTGCTTGTTGGATTGGATTTCCTTCAAGCAATCTTTGTTATTGGACAAGCTATGGCACTGAGTGGTGCCATTACTGGGTTGTGGGAAGGAAAATCACTTTCTTCACAACTTCTTGCTATTCTTAGTTTTCTTGTTTGTTATACTGCTAGGCATGGTATTAATTATCTCAAAAATAGTCGCTTAGATGATTATGCTGCAAGTCAGTCAAAAACCTTAAGGCAAAACTTGCTGAAAAAATTATTTGACTTAGGTCCACAAATTGTTCAAGAGGAAGGGACTGGGAACGTCATCACAATGGCTTTAGATGGTGTCTCACTTGTTGAAAATTACATTCATCTTATCTTGATAAAAATGATCAATATGAGTATTACGCCATGGATTATTTTGGCAGCTATATTTCTTCTAGATTGGGAATCTGGTTTGATTTTATTGTTGGTTTTTCCATTGATTATTATTTTTATGATTGTTTTGGGATTGGCAGCACAATCAAAAGCTGATAAACAGTATGAATCCTTTCAAATCTTATCAAATCACTTTTTGGATTCTCTAAGAGGAATTGACACCCTTTCTTTTTTTGGTATTAGCAAAAGGTATGCCAAAAGTATTTATAATACAAGTGAGTCATTTCGTAAATCAACAATGAGTACCTTAAAAATTGGGATACTTTCCACATTTGCACTTGATTTTTTCACAACATTATCAATTGCAATAGTAGCTGTATTTCTTGGATTGCGTTTGATTAATGAGCATATTCTGTTATTTCCAGCATTGACTGTTTTAATTTTATCTCCAGAATATTTTTTACCTGTAAGAGAATTTTCAAGTGATTATCATGCTACACTTGATGGTAAGAATGCTTTGCAAGCAATTCAGAAGATATTAACCAGAACGGTGATAAGCGAAGATAAAAAAACAATTGCCACTTGGTCTAAGGAGAGTCAAATTGTTTTTGATGATGTTGCGATGGCTTACAAAGATAAAACCTTGTTAGAACATACTCATTTTTCTGTTAAAGGTTTTAAAAAAGTTGGAATTATTGGTATGAGTGGTTCAGGGAAGTCAAGTTTAATTAATATGATTAGTGGATTTACACCCTTGAGCCAAGGTACTGTTAAAATTGATGGTCAAAGTTTTAAGACATTGAATCAAGAAGACTGGCGAAAACAATTTCTTTATATACCCCAATCTCTTTATGTTTTTGAGATGAGTTTGAAAGATAACATTGCTTTTTACACGCCAGAAGCGAGTGATGACGCCATCTTAAAAGCTATTAAAGTGGTTGGCCTAGAAGATTTAGTTGAAGAGCTTCCGCAAGGGGTAGATACTATTATCGGGAATGGTGCAAGACCTCTAAGTGGTGGGCAAGCTCAGCGGATAGCATTAGCGCGTGCTTTCTTAGATCAGAATCGTAAGATTATGCTTCTTGATGAACCTACAGCACATCTAGATATCGAAACAGAATTGGAATTAAAAGAAAAAATGATTCCATTAATGGAAAATCGATTAGTCTTTTTTGCAACGCACCGTCTTCATTGGTTAAACCAAATGGACATGATTTTGGTTTTAGATCAAGGAGAGTTGGTGGAAATGGGGACTTATCAAGAATTACTAGCCAAAAGAGGAAAATTGTATCAATTGAAACATGCAATGGGAGGCGAACATGAGTAAAATTCCATTATTCAAACAATTGAAACATGATCAATGGGTGAAACCATTTCTAAAACAATATAAAGCGACACTTATATTAGCTTTATTATTAGGTTTTCTAACTTTCTTTTGTGCAGGTGCACTCATGTTTAATTCTGGCTTTCTGATCAGTAAATCAGCTGCTCTACCAAGTAATATCTTGCTGGTCTATGTGCCCATTGTACTGACACGAGCATTTGGTATCGGACGTCCTGTTTTTCATTATTTAGAGCGATTAACCAGTCACAATTGGGTTTTAAAAATGACTTCTAAACTACGTTTGAAATTATATGAAACGTTAGAAAAAGATGCTATTTTCATAAAACGTGATTATCGTTTAGGCGATATTATGGGACTTTTATCTGAAGATATTAATCATATCCAAAATCTATACCTTCGGACTATTTTTCCTACCTTTATCGCTTGGTTACTTTATATCTTTATTGTAATCAGTGTTGGCTTTGTTTCGCTACCTTATGCACTGCTTACGTTCTGTTATTTTTTGTTATTTTTATTAGCCTTTCCATTATGGTCGGTATTGGTAAATGGTGCCCGCCAAAAGAGAGAAAAAATGATAAAAAATGAACTATATACAGATTTAACAGACAATGTGCTAGGAATTTCGGATTGGATTTTTAGCCAAAGAGGTCAAGACTATGTGGCTTTACATGAAACAGCAGAAGAAGAGTTGTTAAAGGTTCAGTCTAAACTCAGAAATTTCAATAATAAACGCGCTTTTCTTGTAGAATTCTGTTTTGGTTCGTTAGCTGTACTAACAATCATCTGGGCAAGTTTTCGTTTTGTTGGACATCATGGTGGTGATGCCAATTGGATTGCAGCTTTTGTTTTAGCAATATTTCCTTTAGCTGATGCATTTTCAGGCCTTTCTGCAGCAAGTCAAGAGACAAATACTTATGCAGACTCGCTGGAAAGACTTAATGAGTTGCCAGATTTTAAGAATCAAGAAATGACTGCTTTAATCCCCGATGCTTCTCTAAAACTTCAAATTAGTAATCTGTATTTTCAATTTGAAAAGGATGGAAAAGAAATCTTAAAAGGTATAAACCTTGACATCCAACAAGGTGAAAAACTTGCTATATTAGGTAGAAGTGGATCTGGTAAGAGCACATTAGCAACTTTGATTAGAGGGGATTTGCTTCCCACTAAAGGGCAAATAAAGCTTGGTGGTATTGAAACAAAAGACTTATCTGATACTATTTCAGATTATATTGGAGTGATTCAACAAGCACCTTATCTCTTTAACTCAAGTTTGTTAAATAATATTAGGATTGGACGCTCAGATGCTTCTGTCGAAGAAGTTTGGGAAGTATTAGAACGTGTAGGCCTAAAAAAAATGGTTCAACAATTACCTCATGGTCTCAATACTATGGTTGATGAAGCAGGTATGCGTTTTTCCGGTGGTGAAAGACATCGCTTAGCTTTAGCTCGCATCTTGTTAAAAGATAGTCCGATTATCTTACTGGATGAACCTACAGTTGGTCTTGACCCTGTTACAGAAGTTGAATTATTAAAGACATTTATGGAAGTATTAAAAGATAAAACCTTAATATGGATAACCCATCATCTTAAAGGCGTTGAGTACGCAGATAGAGTTATTTTTATTGAAAATGGTCAACTTGAGATGTCAGGTTCACCAGTTGAACTGAGTGAGACTAACCCACGATATAGACATTTAAAAGCAGTTGATGACGGAGAAATCTAAAAAAAGCCTGAATATCAGGCTTTTTTAGATTGTTCTTTTTAGTAATTGCTTGGTTAATTGTAACAATTGTTTTTGATTTTTTGACTTTGGCAATTCTTGAATGGCTGAGATGGCTTTTTGAGTGTAACGTTTGGCAATGTCACGCGCTATTTCAACGCCATCCTGACTGATAACCATTTGAGCGACTTTTTGTTTATCTTCTTTAGTAATTTTTTCTTTTTTATTTAAAATAGCTTTAAAAAGTTCTGGTTCTTTTTTCATGGCTAAAAGTAATGGTAGGCTGTAAACCCCTTTATCTAGATCTTCTAAAACAGGTTTATTTAGTTCTTTTTCATCAGCAGTATAGTCTAAAATATCATCTAGAATTTGGAAAGCCATACCAATGTAGTAACCAATTTTACCAGAAAGTCTGACGATTTCTTGATTTGCACCACCAAAATGAGCTCCTTCTCTGGCAGAAAGTTTAAATAATTCTGCAGTCTTTCCAGAAATGGCTCGAAGATAATCTCTGATAGTCTGGTTTTGATTATGGTAAAGGTGCATTTGATCTAATTCACCAAGAAGAATTTTTTTCATGGCTTTTGAGTTAATAGCCATGTATTCAAAATCATTAGTAGCTTCTAAAATCAGTTCAAAAAAGATAGTAAATAGAAGATCACCAGTATAAACAGCAATATCTTTTCCAAATTGTGTCTGAACTGTCTTTTGACCTCTTCTCAGTGGAGAATCATCAATGACATCATCATGGATGAGTGTAGCCATATGAAGGATTTCTAACGATGCTGCTATCTTCACTAATTTGCTGTGATCTTGATCTTTATTATTGTCCCCAAATTTTGAGAAGAAAAAGAAAAAAGCAGGTCGTAGCTTTTTCCCACCAGAACGATTTAATGAGATGATTGCTTCTTCAATTTCTGGATTTCTGACATGTACCCTATTTTTGATAAGAGTTTCAACTTCTATTATATTATGTTCAATTTCAGGATATTTGCTCCAGTATGATGACATCAATCATTCTCCCTAGTTACTTTTAACTATTATTTTACCGTATTATCAGTTTGATTGCTAGAAATAGTCATTAGATATTGAAAAAAAGATCATATTTCCAAGTGAAAGTTTCTTTTTTGACATCACTAAAACTCTAGCTTTTTGTATTTCTCATTTTATTAGAAACACAAAAACAAAAGTCTATTAAAGTTGTAAATAAGCTTTAAATCATAAGGTTTATTGAATTTTATTATTTTTAGACAATTCCCTTTCTTTTTTGTTATAATAATAAAAAAATGTAAAGGATCTTTAGTCGGTATGAAAGTGATTGAGAAAGCACCTGCAAAGATAAATCTTGGTCTAGATGTCATATGCAAAAGACCCGATGGTTATCATGATTTATCTATGGTGATGACAAGTATTGATTTAAATGATTATGTCACAATAGAAACAAGAGAAGATGACCAATTTATTTTTGAATCAAATGATCATCGCATCCCCACAAATGAAAATAATGATGTTTTAAAAGCAGCAAAATTAATTCAAGATAAGTATGGTATAAAAGGTGGTGCGTCTATTTATCTTGAAAAGAAGATTCCAGTTTGTGCAGGATTAGGTGGTGGGTCAACGGATGCTGCAGCTGCTATTCGTGCTTTTGACCAACTTTGGAATCTCAAAATGACTGATGATGAAATGGTAGCGATAGCTAAACAAATTGGCAGTGATGTTCCTTATTGTTTATTTGGTGGAATGGCCCATGTATCAGGTATGGGAGATGTTGTCTCTCATCTGAAAAAGAGTCCGTCATTTTGGGTTGTTTTGGTGAAACCTAATTTTGGGATTTCAACTCGTACCATTTTTCCAGAGATAGATTGTGAGTCAATTAGTCATGTTGATATTATCTCTCTTATAAATGCTATTGAGTCAAATCAATACCAAGAGATGTTGTCTTATATGGGAAATTCGTTGGAAGATATTTCAATAAATAGGAAACCATTTATTCAAAAATTAAAAGATAGAATGACAAAATCAGGAGCAGATATTGCTTTAATGTCAGGGAGTGGTCCAACTGTTTTTGGTATTTGTCAGACTGAAAAAAAAGCAGATCGTGTTGTCAATAGCATGAGAGGTTTTTGTAAAGAAGTGTATAAAGTGAGAAGTTTATAGAACTAGTTATCATTGATTCTTTATAGGGTAAATGGTATAATTAACTGGTTAATGAAAGAGGCGTTTTATGAGTCATTTAGAAAAGCAATTAGATCATTTAGTGAATCAGATTTTATTAAAAGCTGAGAATAAAACGGAACTATTATTTGGTTCATGTCAGAGTGATGTCAAATTGACAAATACTCAAGAACATATATTAATGTTGTTATCAAAAGAGCAGTTGACTAATTCCGATTTGGCAAAACGTTTAAACGTTAGTCAAGCTGCTGTGACAAAAGCTATCAAAAGTTTAATTAAACAAGGTATGTTGGCATCACAAAAAGATACAGAAGATGCGCGTGTAACTTACTTTGAATTAACTGATTTGGCACAGCCAATTGCTGAGGAACATACTCACCATCATGATGCGACCTTAAAAGTCTATCATCAGATTTTAGATGGTTTTTCTAAAGAAGAACAGGCAACAATAGAACGCTTTTTAACTGTTTTTGCAAACGAGTTAGAAAGGTAAATAATGAGATATATTTCAGTCGAAGGATTGGCTTTTCAATATGACACAGAGCCAGTTCTCGAAAATATTACTTATCATATTAATAGCGGTGAATTTGTTACCATGACTGGTGAAAATGGTGCTGCTAAATCAACATTAATCAAAGCGACTTTAGGAATATTAACGCCTAAAATTGGAAAAGTAACAATTTCAAAGGTAAATAGTAAAGGGAAAAAACTTAGAATAGCTTATCTCCCACAACAAATAGCTAGTTTTAATGCCGGTTTTCCTTCAACAGTTTATGAATTTGTGAAGTCGGGCCGTTATCCAAGAAATGGTTGGTTTAGACGTCTAACAAAACATGATGAAGAACATATCAAAGCTAGTATAGAATCAGTAGGAATGTGGGACAATCGTCATAAACGTATTGGAAGTCTATCAGGTGGGCAAAAACAGCGCGCCGTAATTGCACGCATGTTTGCTTCAGATCCTGATATTTTTGTTTTAGATGAACCAACTACAGGTATGGATGCTGGAACTACAGAAAAGTTTTATGAATTAATGCATCATAATGCTCACAAACATGGAAAGTCAGTATTGATGATCACTCACGATCCAGAGGAAGTCAAAGACTATGCCGACCGTAATATTCACCTAGTTCGAAATCAAACACTTCCTTGGCGTTGTTTCAATATTCATGAAAATGATAAGGAAGGAGAGAACCATGTTTCTTGACATCCTTTTTTATGATTTTATGCAAAGAGCGGTACTATCAGTCATTGCTATTAGTGTGTTCGCGCCTATTTTAGGTATTTTTCTCATTTTGAGAAGACAAAGCCTAATGAGTGATACATTGAGTCACGTTTCTCTTGCTGGTGTTGCTTTAGGAATTTTATTCGGGGTATCACCGACTTGGACAACCATTATTGTTGTGGTGTTAGCTGCTGTTTTACTTGAATATTTGCGTGTGGTTTATAAGCACTACATGGAAATTTCGACTGCTATTTTGATGTCACTTGGGCTCGCGCTATCACTTATCATTATGAGTAAATCAAAAAGTAATAGCAGTATGAGCTTAGAGCAATATCTTTTTGGTTCCATCATTACTATTAGTATGGAACAAGTCATTGCATTATTTGTGATTGCGATTATTGTTCTGGTGTTAACTTTACTTTTTATCCGACCAATGTATATATTAACCTTTGATGAAGATACGGCATTTGTAGATGGTTTACCAGTCAGAATGATGTCTGTTCTCTTTAACATTGTGACAGGTGTTGCTATTGCACTTACCATTCCTGCAGCGGGGGCATTGTTGGTATCTACCATTATGGTTTTACCAGCAAGTATTGCCATGCGGATTGGAAAAAACTTTAAATCTGTTATTTTCTTAGGTATCCTAATTGGTTTTGTGGGTATGGTTACCGGGATTTTTATGTCTTATTATTGGGAAACGCCCGCAAGTGCGACGATTACAATGATTTTCATTAGTATATTTATATTAGTAGCCATTTTCAATAAACTTATTAAAAAATAAAAAGACCAATTGACTTGGTCTTTTTTGTTTATCTGATTTAGCTTGATTAACATTTATTCAAATGTTAATACAAAATATTTTTTCTTATTTGCTATCTAAAAGCCTATAATATCAACGTTTGAAGGGTGTTTTTAGGTCTATTGTTTTGAATTTACTCCCCTTTTTGTGGACTTTTACAAATTTTGGAGAGCTTTTTCATAATATAGTACCGCCTCTTTTTCTTTCTCTTTTGATAAATGGCTATAAGTATCCATAGTCATGGCTAACGTTGCATGTCCTAGGCGGTGTTGTAATTCTTTATAGCCAATTCCAGCATTGAGCAATAAACTAGCGTGTGTGTGTCTGAAAGCGTGAAACGTAAATTGTGGTATACCTGCTTCTTTACAACGGTGTCTAAGTGACTTGGTTCTGGCGTCACTGTTTGGGTATTTTGATATCGTTGTAGAGAATACCAAGGCAGGAGCAGGCGCACCAATCTCCATAAATGCTTGGCGTTGTCTGTTCCTGTACTGTTTGAGCATGAGAATAGTTTTATTATCTATGCTGATAGTTCTGATACCTGCTTTGCTTTTAGGTGTGCCAACCTGTTTTACAATTCGGTTGTAAGTCTTGGTAATGTTGATAGTTGCATTGTCAAAATCAATATCAGACCATTCAAGAGCTACCACCTCTCCATATCGGCAACCAGTAGCAAGTAACAGTTTATACAGTACACTATCATAGTAATAGTTGTAGGCGGTGGGTGCTAGTCGTTCCATGTAGTCTAGGAATGTTTTCAAATCTTCCTTATCGATAAATTTGATACGGTTAGCGCCTGCCTTTTGTGGTCTGGGTAGAATAACCTCACGCGCAGGGTTGAACGGTATCAATTGCATACTAACCCCATATTGTAAGATACGTTTGTTGATTGAGGCAGCCACCCCATAATTAACAATCTTGAAAGCTAGCTTGTTTACCCAACTTTGTATGTGTGCTATATGTATCTTATCTAGTTGCATATCACCAAATACAGGTAAAATATGGTTCCTCAAAAATTGGTGCGTGTTTACGAGTGTTTGAGGTTTAACCGTCATTTGATAATTTTCTAACCATAAATCAGTAAGTTCCTTGTATGTGGTAACTTCTACTCTTTTGAACACAGTTGACCCGTTAGCGTTGAAATTGCTTTGGGCTTGCTGGGCTTTTGTTTTAACCTCTTTTTTCGTTCGCCCTGTTACAGTCGTTTTAACTTTCTTTCCTGTAATGCTATCTACTCCCAAATAAACATTTGAGCGGTACACTTTTGTACCGTTTTTTTTAATAACTTCTTTGATATTCATGATAAACCTTTCTACAGCAGGCAAGCCATTATTAAAAAGGTTCTAGGTTTATATGAATTGTTGGAAAATGAGAGTGTATAGCCGTAGTCCTAAATTGTGATAGCAAGTTAGAGTTTTTCGGATTTAAAATCCGTAAAATACTAGAAAATACGAGAAAATCCTAGTATATGACGTAACAAAACGGCACTCCATATCAGAAAATGTTGGAATAAAAGCTATATACAATCGAATTTAGTAATTTTTAGTAGTTTCCATAATGGAAATATTTGAGGTTTTTTGAGGTAGCCAATATGAAAAAACATGAATTTTTGCAAGTCCCTAAAACAGCGGTAACCATTGTTTTAGTTGCATTTGTGAGCGTATGACTATAAAACCATTCATGCTTTTTAGGGACAGAAGAAATGGAAGAAAATGTGAGTGTATAAGTTTAAGAATGTAGTAAAAAGCAGTACTGGAAATATGTCAGGTTTTGTCAAGTCCTTAACCAGTTATTTGCTTGGAAAATGTCGGACAAAATAGCATGGTAGTAAATCAAATGTTTCAACGTTGTCATTTTTGGGAATAGTTGCAAATGTGAGCAATTAACTACAAATCCTTAATATAGAAATAGCGAAATATTGAAATAAACGCTACTTATTCAGTAACAAGTGTAGTTTCAGGTACGGTTGTAAATATACGGTGAAATCATAGAAAATCATAGCGTATTTTGGGTATGACTGATAAGGATACCTGTATAGTTAAGCCCAAAATTGAGCACTACTGTAAGCCAAAATGTTGGCAAATGTTGGCGCGTGGGTTAGTCGGTATTATTTAAAATAAAAACATCTAAATGTTTAATAGTTGGTGAAAATTCCCAAACATCAAAAGTTTTGCAGAGTAATTCTTTTACTTGTTCAACTAGTTCATTCTGAAATTGGATAGGCATAGTGTCAAATATAGAGGTTTCAGAAACACTAGTATCTAATTCAACGTTATCTAAGTAACCAGTATCGTCAGGGTCAGGCATGCCCTGTATATACTCATACTCATACTTATAATTAAATTTATACTCTAAAAGTTTTTTTATATTTTTCCCTCTACTAAACTCTATTAGCAAAAAACACGGCTCAGAGTACTCTATGAAAGTTTTCCAATATTCTTTTACTTCTGATAGGTTTTCAAAATTATTAAAACCGCACTTTATCCTTACATCATAAGCCCAAAAGTCAAAGAACTCACTAGGATTCACTTCTAAGTAGTTACAAATTTTGTCAATAGTTTGCAGACTTATCTTATCTGTATTGTTATTTGAGATTTTTGAGATGGTAGAGCGTGCTATCCCAGTATCATTAAACAGTTGGGTAGCCGAAATTCCTCTATCAATCATCAATTTAGCTAAATTATTACGAATCATAGAAACCCCTCCTTGGAGAATATTTTAGCTTATACGCTAATATTTTTCAAGTTTTTTTATTTTTTTACTTGACATGATAAAAATGTAGTGTATAATCAAGAGTATAAATTTAGCCTTAACGCTATTTTTTTACACAAAAAAACAAAAAAGGAGTTGTTGGACTATGAAAAATAATTTTCGTATTCTTTTAGCAAAGCAACGTAAAAAGGTTTCAGACATCCACAAAGCAACGGGCATATCTAAAAGTACCTTAACAGCTTTGTATTATGAGCGTACAAAACACCCAGATATTAAAACATTGCAAAAAGTTGCTGACTATTTAGGTGTTACTATTGACGAACTATTGAATGCAGAAGACTAGAGAAGGTGGAATATGATGAACGCAGAAGACTAGAAAGGCAGGTCAGAAATGCAAATTATTAAAAAGGAAAAAGGCGAATTTGGGAAAATCAAGATTGATTTTTATTTGAATAAAGATAGAGAAATCTTGGTTACTATCGAACAGCTAGCCCAAGGGTTTGGATACAAGAACCGTAAGGGCATTGAAAGAATGTTAGAACGTAACTCCTATTTAAGAAGTGACGAATATTCAGTTATTGCAAAGGTACCCCACAGCTTGGGGGGTACCCAAGAAACACGTTTATTTAACAAACGGGGCATATTTGAAATTGGTATGTTATCCCGAACAGAAAAAGGAAAAGTATTCAGGGCTTGGATATATGACTATATAGAGGGATTAGAAAAAGAAAATGCTAACTTCCGTTTACAACGAGCGTTAGAAAGACCTAAACGTTTAGCGCTTAACGAAGTTATTAACCGTTGGGAGAACGCCCCTAAAATGGCTTATTCTACTGTTTACAACCTTTTGCTAAAAGGTGTTACGGGCTATAACAAAACACAATTAACCACTAAGCGAGGCGGTGAAACTGGTATCGATTGCTTGAATAGTATTGAGTTAGCGCAGTATCAAGCATTAGAGGACATGGCAATAGCTCTAATCAATCTGAATTTTAGCTATCAAGAGATAAAAACAATGGTCTTTAGACAAAAAGAAAAGCTCTCACAAGGCGCGTGAAAGCAAAGAAAAAAAGGCTTAGCAGACACCACTCTAACAAGCCTTTAAGTTGGAAATAAAACACGATTAATAAAAAGCAGGCAAGCCATTATTAAAAGGGTTTTAGCAAAGTTTATATAGTTTAATTTTATCAAAGTTAGACTATTGTGTCCAGACAGAGAGCGGAAACTCTTAAAACTAACAACAAGGAAGTATATACAAGAAAAAACATTAAAAGGCGACAAGGAAAAATAATTATGAAACAAGAAATAAAAATCTATTTAACAGCAGAGCAATTGAAAAACTTTGGTGATAGCTTATCGGATATCATGAATAGACTAGAAATGACTAACAACAACATTGAGGTTTTAGAAGTTATTCAAAACAGCGATGAAATAAAATTTGATTGGCTAGCCAGAAAGTTTTTATCAACTACTTATGAGCAAAACCGACAAATCAATAAGCTATTAAATGACGTTTCCTTTGCATTGTTAGAATGCGATAACGAGAAAGAATTAGAGGGGCTTAAATCATGATATACCAAGAAATTAATTTACCAATTTGGGCGCAGTTGGTGCTTATAGCTATTCTTATTCTAATTGGCATTGAAATAGCCAAAATCAAGCCTGTAGAAGCTCCAAAAGAAGTTAAGGAAGAAATACCTGACAACCATATTCAAGAACGGTATGGGGCTTATATTCAATCACAGGGACGTTATTATAATTAAGGAGACAGACCATGACAGATAAAGAATTAAATAAAATAGCTGACCTTATCAATGAGCGTGTAACGTTTGCCGAATTGGAAGAATTCAAGCACTTGGAACAGCGAGAAGATAGGGGAGCATGGGTTAAAAATCAGATTGCTAAGCTAGATAAAGGAGAAATATTGTTATGACAGATAAAACAAGCGCCAATCTTGCTAAAGTAAGGGCTGAAAAGTTCGGAGAAAACCTATCGGAAGCCTTGGATATTATGATTGATTTTTCGCTAGAAAATAAATTTGATTGTTACAGTATCGAGGAACAAAATCAATTAGAGCGAGTATTGGAAATCTTGACTGATTGCTTCGATATGTGGGATAAAGGTCAGATTATTCTAGTCAGCAAAGAAAGAGAGACGATTGAATGAAGCTTCCAACTTTACCAGTAAATTATAAGCGCGTGTTAAGACAAATCAAAGTGGGGGCAGAGAACCCAACTACAGGGGCAGAAATAGCCCTAACCTTAAAACTAGAGGAAAGAACGGTACAGAAGATTATCAGCCAACTAATCACAAGGTATGGTATTCCTATTGTTGGTGTTAGACATGGTTTTAATCGTGGCTATTTTATCCCAGAAGATAAAGCTGAATTACTAGACGGCGCTAAATCTTTCTACGATCAATTACAAGACGAACAAAAACGCTTAAATGTGCTAATGAATGCTGAACCAGAAGAATATAAGCAACTTGTCAAGAAACTGTTAGAGGGAGTGTAAGTATGTTTAGTTTGAGTAGAGAGAGTGAAGAAAGCCTAAAAATGGAAGTGCTGAAGCTGGTATCTGGTTTTCTAAAGTCCTATACCAAGCCAAAGTCCAAAACATTAGGACTAATCACACAAGATGAACTACTAACAGACTTATCTGTTAGCTTTAACACGTTGCAACGGTGGGAGCAGGCAGGTTTAAAACGATACATGCCACCAATCGAAGGCACGCGCACTGTATTTTACAAAATTGATGACATTTTAATATTTTTAGGAGTAGAAAAATGATTGATGATATTATACCAGAGTTAAATGACCTACAGACGTTAGCAACTGTGGCTTTGGTTGATGATAATTTGAACACTAGTCAAGCAGTTTTACGATTAGTTGAACAAAAAATACCACAGCTTATTGAAATTTTAGAGGAGTTGGATAATGGGAAGATATAATATACACCCTGCACAAGGTGGCGGACATTATCACAATGAGAAGCATTATAAAGACCGTCGCCCTACATTGGAACAGCAAGAAGAACAAAAAAGACTTAAAAAGTTGAAGAAAAAACGGAGAAGAGGGTATTAGTATGTACCAGTTGATTAACTTACAAATCAATAAGCAAGTTTTACCTTTGTTTGGCTTTCTAAAGGACAATCCCACACGAACCATAGCCAAAGACAATCATGTCATGATGACCTACTACCAACCACCAGACTTTTATCTAGTGCCATTTAGCTATAAAGGTATCACGGTAACTGTAACCGCCACAGACGACCTAGAAAGCTATTTAGAGGACGGTTGGCAGGTTGCTAGAGATTATCAGATAGCAAGCGTGCAAGACAAGCTAGCGGACGTGTTAGACGAGTTAGAACATGAATACCTGAACAGACAGAGAGCAGGAAGTCCATTGCCTATTATGGGACTTGTGTTTGATTGGATAGCTTACGGACTATTTAGCAAAGAAGAAATCATAGCCTTTGTTAAGTTATTCTACCTAAACGGCTATTCATACGAGCAAATCACACAGTTGTATGCTAGCTTAACCAAAAGCAATAACCTTAATATCTGCTTTCTAAACACCATTAATACGATTTTCAAGGAGGAACTGAATGAGCGAATTTATGAAACAGCTTGATGAAAAAGTGCCAGACGTTTCAACGTCTATCCCGTTGTCGGCACCAATCACAGAGGAGCAGGAAGACAATTATTTAACAACGTTTAAAAATATAAAAAGCGTGTTATTTGATGAGGTTGAAAAAATCAAACGTGATGCCTATAACCGTGCTTATCAAGAATACATGTTAGAGCATGAGAATGCAGAGGATAAGACAACAAGAGCATACGCTGAGAAAGCGCGTAAAAAAGCGACTCCAAGCGCACCTCTTGCCGTTGCAATTATCTTAAAAAAATATATTCACTTTACACGTATTAAGCCAGAGGGACAAAATCAGAAAGCGCCTTTGTACTTTTATCACCCTGACAAAGGTATCTACACCGAGGATAACGAATTCTTACAAGATTTGATTATGCTTATTTTTCCAAACGCTACTGAAAAACAAGCATTTGATACGCTTTACAAAATCGCACACAAAAGCCCAATCAAGAAAATACAAGGTGAGTATACAGCTATTGGCAGACAACTTTATAACAACGCAACAGGCAAATTTGAGCCTTTCAATCCTCAAATCATTGTCACTAGAAAAATCAAAACCGCCTACAATCCTTATGCCAAAGAGCCAACTATAAACGGTTGGAAAGTGACAGATTGGCTTAAAGAATTGTTTGACGGTGATAAGGAATTGTACCAGCTTGCTATCCAAATTATTAAAGCGAGCGTTACAGGTCAATCACTAGAAAAAATTTTTTGGTTGTACGGCGAGGGCGGAACAGGTAAAGGAACTTTTCAACAGTTGCTAATAAATTTGGTTGGTTTGGAAAACGTTGCAAGTCTTAAAATTACAGACTTAAATAAAAGCCGTTTTACCACTTCTATTTTGCTTGGAAAATCGTTAGTTATTGGTGATGATGTCCAAAAAGACGCTATTATCAAAGATACCTCTGATATGTTTAGTCTTGCGACTGGTGATATTATGACAATTGAGGACAAAGGGAAAAAGCCTTATTCGTTGAGGTTAAATATGACCGTTGTACAATCTTCCAACGGTCTCCCACGTATGAATGGTGATGTATCAGCAATTGACAGACGGTTTAGAATTTTGACATTTTCAAGCAAATTTAAAGTTAAACCAAACCCAGCTATCAAAAAAGATTATATCAATCGCAAAGAAGTCCTAGAGTATTTGGTTAAGTTAGCGATTGAAACACCGCTAGAAGACATTAATCCCAAACAGTCTCAAACTTTATTAGGCGAACACCAAAAGGACATTAATCCTGTTTTAGATTTTGTTGAAAAGACATTTAAAGAAGATTTGGCGAGTGAATTTATTCCCAATGATTTTATTTGGTATTGCTGGAAACAGTATCAAGATTATTTTAATCAATCGCTTTTTAAAACTGAAAGAGGATTACACAGAGATATTAAGCAGATTTTACCACCTTACATTAGAGTTGGTGTAAGAACTATTCCAGCAGGTAGGCAACTACATTTAGGCTTTTACCCTAAAGAGGATATACCAGACTATGCTAGTCTTGCGACCTATTCAAACGGCAGAGAGACACCGGAGAAACGCAAGAAATCCAAAAAAGATAGGGGATATTGGAATAACAACGCAAAACATAAATAATTTTTTTGGAACACTTGGAACATTCGTATTTGTTAACGTTCCACGAGCTAATCTTACAGCCCCAAGGTTTTGGAACATTTTTTACATTTAGTACATTAATAATAAAATACATATAAATAAAAAAAGAGTGTATAAAAAAGAAAAAATAATTTATACGTTAAAAAAGTGACAAACGCGCCAAAGCCTTGGGACACAAGGGATATCAGGAACAAAGAAACGTTCCACGAAGTTTCCAAACGTTCCAAAAATCAGAAAGGTAAATTAAGAAAATGGATAAACAAGATGTGAAAATGACTTATAACAATCCTATGACATTTATAAGCAGTATGGTTAACGCAGTTAAGCATATCATGAACGACTTTAATTGTGACAAAACAACAGCACTAGAGATTTACAAGCTAGCTTATCAAATAGCAAACAATCAAAATATGAAAGAGGTAACTAATATGACTAACACAAACAAATCAACAGCACCAATGCCCCTAACAGAACTCAAAGCATGGGTAGAAGAAACTTGCGAACTATCCGAGCTATTACAGACCAAAGACTATAAGAGCTATCTTCCCGAAGAGAAACAAGAAGAATTCGAAACAATCGCTTTTAGTGTTTTCAATTGTTTGGAAAGCTTCTTGATGATGTTAGAAGATAATGAATTACATTATCAACCAAAGCCAATCGAGGAAGAAAGTGACTTGGATAACCAATCAAACGAGATGGCACAATATCAAGAGTTAGCTAAAGAAGTAGAGGACAACGACAAGGAAGCGCGTGAGATTGTCTGCTATGAGTATGATGATACTATTCATGAGTACATTGACAAACGAACAGAACAGCTAAAGGAACAAGCAACGTTTGAGGAATTGATTAACAAGGTTGCATTATATGAGAGTGAGTTGTTAGATTATGCAGAACGTTTGTTAAGTGATGAACCATTGAACGCAGATAGTGAAACAGCAATCAGAACGCTTGATATGCTAGATGATGAAGCGATTGACTTATTCAAGTCTGTAGACATTGACAATGAATATCAAGGTTTAGAGTATTACAATACAAATCTAAACAAAGAAGATTAAAGCAAAGTATGTTATCATAGTATCAACAGACGAGACAGCAAAGGCAAGATAAGAAGCTTACTGATTATCAGTAGGCTTTTTGCTTGGATAGAGAAACGAACCAAGAGCGAAGCGAGAGAAACACGCGCTTCCCTTGTTTATTATTCGGAAAGTACCCCACACACTTTTTAACGGGGCTATGTTTGTTCGTGATTAAAGGACGCTGCCCTCTTCTGTGCAAAAAAAACCGTTTTTGATTTTTCTAGCACGTCATTATTAGCCCCTAAAATGCCCTGTATGACGTTTTAAGTGATTTGGGTATAATTATATTATCCGAGTGTTTAAATTAACCCCCGCCCCCGTGTATGAGCCATAGGAGAGCCACGACAAGGTGTTAGCTTGTATCACGCGCCATTTTTTCAGATTTTTAAGGGGTGTCATATAACCTTGAAAAGTCTTATTTTGATTGTGTTTTGTTTATCAGTTAACTTTCTATTTGTTCCGCTTTTAGATTGCATAAAAAAAGCCTATAGGACGAACCTATAGACCCAAAAAAAGCCCTACTCACACAAACCTCAAATATGAAACGCTACTGATATCATAACATTTTCTATATTTATTTTGGCTTTGTGCCAATGCATATATTATAACACAGGAGACAGAAAATGGAAATCAAAGAAAGACTAAAAAACATGTATTATAAGCGTTTGTATATTGAGAACTTGAAAGCAACCTTGGAACATGATAGGGAGTTGGTTAAGTTATCGCCTGAGCATTTAGCACGTATTGAGACAGAGGACTTGAAACAGATTGAGCAAGCAGAAGCAGACTTACAAGATGACATAGATTTAATCAATAGCCTAGATGATAAACTACAGCGTAACATACTGACTGAACGCTATATAAATAATCTCAAATGGGCTGATATAGCAGATAAGCTATTTTATCCAAGACAAACACTACTCAGACATCATAACAAGGCTTTAGAGCAACTCACGCGCCACAATCAATTTTAAGCCTCATAAACAACGTTCTTAATAGCCTACAGCAACCGCAAAGACTTTCCGAGGGTAATTATACTAGACCAGTATTTTAAGTTTGATTTAGCGCCTGTAGAACGTGTCTGGGAGCAAAAGAAAAGTCACCCCAAAAGTGGGATAGCTTTCAAACTAAAGTAAGATTAGTGCAATGTAGTAAGTATGTTTATATTATACCAAACCAAAAAAAGCACCTTTTGGGTGCTAGTTTCTTGCCTGCTGAACTCGTAAAATTTACTCCCCTTTTTGTGGACTTTTGATAAAAATAAGTAAAAATGTAAGGAGATAGGTTTTTCCAGAAATCCTGCAATATCAACGTTCCAAGGGTTCTATGCTAGTATATGATTAGCTAAAGTCCAGTACAAAATATTTTTTCTTACCACGACGGATAACCGTTAATTGATCATCAATCTTGTCAGTATCGCCTAAAGAGTACTCTAAGTCTTGTACGCGAGCACCATTGATGTAAATAGCTCCGTTTTGCACATCTTCACGTGCTTGACGTTTTGATGAAGAAATAGCTGCACTAACTAATACATCAACGATATTAAGACTATCCTCTTTTTTGACAGTGTAATTTGGAACATTGCTTAAGCCTTGTTTTAGCTCACTTGCTGAGAGATTCCTTATATTTCCAGCGAAAAGTTGTTCAGTAATATTCAAAGCTTGTTTGTAGGCATCTTCGCCATGAACAAGAGTTACAACTTCTTTAGCTAATATTTTTTGAGCTAGACGTTCGTGTCTTGCAGCATTGAATTCTTTTTCAATCTCTGCAATTTCTTCTAATGATAGGAAGGTAAAGATTTTCAAGAAACGTACAGCATCATCATCCATGACATTTAACCAAAATTGGTACAATTCGTAAGGTGAAGTTTTGTCAGCATCAAGCCATACAGCATTTCCTTCTGATTTTCCGAATTTTTTACCACTGGCATCAGTAATGAGGGGGACTGTCATAACATGTGCAGTGCGTTCTGCTTTACGTCTGATTAACTCTGTCCCAGCAGTCATATTACCCCATTGGTCAGAACCACCAATTTGAAGACTAACATCATGTTTTTCATTTAATTCATAAAAATCATAACCTTGCATAATTTGGTAAGCAAATTCTGTATAGGAAATGCCTGTTTCAATTCGTTTTTTGACAGAGTCTTTACTCATCATGTAGTTAACAGTAAAGTATTTTCCCACGTCACGAAGGAAGTCGATAAAGCTGATATCTGAAAACCAATCGTAGTTATTAACCAATTCAGCCTTATTGTCGCCGTTTTCAAAATCTAAAAAACGAGATAATTGATCTTTGATTTTTTGTGACCAGTCAAGAACCGTCTCTTTTGTTTGTAAGCTTCTTTCTGCATCTTTGAAGGATGGATCGCCAATTAATCCAGTTGCTCCTCCAACTAATGCATAAGGTTTATGCCCTGCAAGTTGAAGTCTGCGTGACGCTAAAATAGCAACTAGGTGACCAAGATGAAGACTATCTGCAGTTGGGTCATAGCCGGTATAATAGGATACTTGCCCTTCTGTTAATGCTTTGACAAGGGCTTCTTCATCGGTCGTTTGAAAGACCAAGCCACGAGCTTTGAGTTCTTCAAATATATTCATCGGCTTTCTCCAATTCTTTTATAATAGTACATGACATTATATCAAAAATGCCACATCTAATGCAAGCTTTACTAAAGTTTGGTATAATGGATAATGAGGTATTTTAGAGTGAAACAAAAACATGAGACACAGCATCAAAAGGACAATGACCAATTAAGTCATTTTGATTTGGGAACTATTGGCCTAAGAATATTAAAATTAATGACTAATTTCTTTTTTGTCATCATCTTATTATTTACCATGTTAGGTGCCGGAATGGCTTTTGGATACTTGGCTAGTCAAGTAGATTCTGTAAAAGTACCAACTAAAGAGACATTGGTAAAAGAAGTTAGTTCTTTATCCATGATTTCAAAAATGACTTATTCAGATAAAAGTTTAATTTCAGAGATTGACACCGATTTATTAAGAACCCCTGTCAAAAATGATGCCATTTCAGATAATATGAAAAATGCTATCATTTCCACAGAGGATGAAAATTTTAAAAAGCATAAAGGCGTCGTTCCAAAAGCAGTTGTTAGAGCTACATTAGCTTCTGTTTTAGGTCTTGGAGAGTCAAGTGGTGGTTCAACCCTAACGCAACAATTATTAAAACAGCAAGTGCTAGGCGATGATCCAACATTTAAACGCAAATCAAAAGAAATTATCTATGCCTTAGCTTTAGAACGTTATATGTCTAAAGATGACATCTTAACAACCTATTTAAATGTTTCTCCTTTTGGACGTAACAATAAAGGTCAAAATATTGCAGGTGTTGAAGAGGCTGCACAAGGTATCTTTGGTGTTTCTGCAAAAGATTTAACGGTTCCTCAAGCTGCTTTTTTAGCAGGACTACCACAAAGTCCAATTGTATATTCACCTTACTTGGCAAGTGGTCAGTTAAAATCGGATAAAGATTTGAGTTACGGTCTTACTCGTCAAAAAAATGTTTTGTATAATATGTATCGTGCAGGTGTATTAACTAAAGACCAATATGATAGCTATAAAGCTTATGATATCAAAAAGGACTTTAAAGCATCTGAAACAGCTTCTGTCAACAATCATGATTATCTTTATTACAAGGTCATGAGTGAGGCTAAAGATATTATGTATAATTATCTGGTGAAAAAAGATAAGGTGTCAGCTCAAGACCTAAAAAATGATGAAACAAAAGCATCTTATGAAGATAGAGCTATTCAAACATTGCAACAAGGTGGTTATACTGTTTCGACTACTATCAACAAATCCATCTATAATGCTATGCAAAATGCAGTAGCTAAAGATGGAGGTTTATTAGATGATGGCAGTGGTTCTGTCGAAGTTGGTAATGTCTTAACAGATAATAAATCAGGTGCTATCTTAGGCTTAATTGGAGGACGTAATTTTAGTACTAACCAAAACAATCATGCTTTCGATACTAAAAGATCACCTGGTTCAAGTATAAAACCAATCATTGCATATGGACCAGCTATTGACCAAGGTTTAATGGGAAGTGCAAGTATTGTTTCAAATTATCCAACAACTTTCTCAAGTGGACAAAAAATCATGCACGTTGGTGATGAAGGTACAACTATGATTACACTTCAAGAAGCTTTGAATACGTCTTGGAACATTCCAGCCTTTTGGACTTACAAATTATTAAGAGAAAAAGGTGTCAATGTTGAAGATTATATGACTAAGATTAATTACGATAGTAGTATCAGTGATTATTCTATTGAAAGTCTTCCACTTGGTGGTGGTGTTGATGTTTCAGTAGCACAACAAACCAATGCCTACCAAATGATTGCTAATAATGGCGTTTATAAAAAACAATACATGGTTGATAAGATTACAGCAGAAGATGGAACGGTCATTTATCAACATAAGGATAATCCTGTTAGAGTATTCTCTCCAGCAGCGGCAACTATTTTACAAGAATTGTTAAAAGGACCGATTACTTCTGGTGCGACAACTCAGTTTAGAGATGATTTAAAATCATTAAACGCTGGTTTAGCTGGAGCCGATTGGATTGGTAAGACTGGTACTACTGATGATTATACGGATGCTTGGTTGATGCTCTCAACACCTCGCGTAACATTAGGTGGTTGGATTGGTCATGATAATAATACATCACTTTCTAAAATGGCTGGTTATAAAAACAATGCTAATTATATGGCTCATTTGGTTAATGCAATTAATAATGCAGATAGCTCAACTTTTGGTGGTGAGAAATTTAGCCTAGATTCAAGTGTTATCAAATCAAATGTCTTGAAGTCAACTGGTCTTCAAGAAGGAACAGTTAACTATAATGGTAAAACTTATAACGTAAGCGGTGAGAAAACGACTAGTTATTGGGCTAAAAATGGTGCAGGTAAAATGACCTATAAATTCGGAATTGGTGGAACAGATAGTGACTATCAAAAAGCCTGGGCAAGTTTAGTTGGCAAATAAAAAAGAATTGACAATGAAAAATAAATAGTGTAGAATATTAATAACTATTTGTCGTCCAATCTAGTTGAAATATTGTCCAACTAGGAAGAACAGCAGTTAAATCAAACTAATACAGTCAGATTTAGCTGCTCTTTTTGTGCCTATTTTTCAAAATATTTTGCTTTGTCATGAATATTTAAAGATTCTAAAAATTCACATTTAGGGCAAATGAAAATTAGTTGTCGTTTGCTGATGCAAACAGTTAAATAGAGAAGGAGCTAAAAACTTGGCAGGACATGAAGTTCAGTACGGAAAACACCGTACACGTCGAAGCTTTTCAAGAATCAAAGAGGTTCTTGATTTACCAAATTTAATTGAAATTCAAACTGACTCATTCCAAGATTTCCTTGAATCAGGATTGAAAGAAGTTTTTGAAGATGTTTTACCAATTTCAAACTTCACTGATACTATGGAACTTGAGTTTGTTGGCTATGAATTCAAAGAACCAAAATACACCCTTGAAGAAGCTCGTATTCACGATGCTAGCTACTCAGCACCTATTTTTGTCACTTTCCGTTTAGTAAACAAAGAAACTGGTGAAATTAAAACACAAGAAGTTTTCTTTGGTGATTTCCCAATTATGACGGAAATGGGAACGTTTATTATCAATGGTGGTGAACGTATTATTGTTTCTCAACTTGTTCGCTCTCCTGGCGTTTATTTTAATGACAAAGTTGATAAAAATGGCAAAGTTGGATATGGCTCAACAGTAATTCCTAACCGTGGTGCATGGCTAGAACTTGAAACAGATGCTAAGGATATCGCTTATACACGTATTGACCGGACGCGTAAAATTCCTTTTACAACTTTAGTTCGTGCCTTAGGTTTCTCAGGTGATGATGAAATTGTTGATATCTTTGGGGATAGTGAGCTTGTTCGCAATACTATTGAAAAAGATATTCATAAAAATCCATCAGATTCACGTACTGATGAAGCTTTGAAAGAAATTTATGAACGTCTTCGCCCAGGTGAACCAAAAACAGCTGACAGTTCACGTAGTTTACTGATTGCACGGTTCTTTGATGCACGTCGCTATGACTTGGCGGCTGTTGGACGTTATAAAATCAACAAAAAATTAAATATTAAAACACGTTTATTAAATCAAGTTATTGCTGAAAATCTTGTTGACGGTGAAACTGGAGAAATCCTTGTTGAAGCTGGTACTGAAATGACTCACGATGTGATTGATTCTATTTCAGAACAACTTGATAATGGTTTAAATAGTTTCGTC
Source organism: Streptococcus urinalis 2285-97 (assembly GCF_000188055.2). Classification (NCBI taxonomy): domain Bacteria; kingdom Bacillati; phylum Bacillota; class Bacilli; order Lactobacillales; family Streptococcaceae; genus Streptococcus; species Streptococcus urinalis. Next base: position 2,022,176 of record NZ_AEUZ02000001.1, on the reverse strand, counting down.
TATACACCAAATGATTATGCTGTTGTGACTGAACCAGTTGTTCTTCAAAAATTCAAAGTTGTCGCTCCAACTGATCCAGATCGTGTTGTTACAATTGTTGGGAATGCTAATCCAGATGACAAAGTTCGTGCATTAACACCAGCTGATATTTTAGCTGAAATGTCATATTTCCTAAACCTTGCTGAAGGGCTTGGAAAAGTGGACGATATTGACCATTTAGGTAATCGTCGTATTCGTGCTGTTGGTGAATTACTTGCTAACCAGTTTCGTATTGGTCTTGCACGTATGGAAAGAAATGTTCGTGAACGTATGTCAGTTCAAGATAATGATGTTCTAACACCTCAACAAATTATTAATATCCGTCCGGTAACTGCAGCTGTTAAAGAATTCTTTGGTTCTTCTCAATTATCACAGTTCATGGACCAACATAATCCGCTTTCTGAGTTATCTCATAAACGTCGTCTTTCAGCCTTAGGACCTGGAGGTTTGACACGTGACCGTGCTGGTTATGAAGTTCGTGACGTGCATTACACTCATTATGGTCGTATGTGTCCAATTGAAACTCCTGAAGGACCAAACATTGGTTTGATTAACAACTTATCATCTTATGGACATTTAAATAAATATGGTTTTATTCAAACACCATACCGTAAAGTGAACCGTGAAACAGGTGTTGTCACAAATGAAATCCAATGGTTAACTGCAGATGAAGAAGATGAGTACACAGTAGCACAAGCAAATTCTCCACTAACAGAAGATGGTAAATTTGCTGATGAAATTGTGATGGGTCGTCATCAAGGGGTCAACCAAGAATATTCTGCACATGCAGCAGATTTCATGGATGTTTCTCCTAAGCAAGTAGTTGCTGTCGCTACAGCATGTATTCCTTTCTTGGAAAACGATGACTCAAATCGTGCCCTCATGGGTGCCAACATGCAACGTCAGGCTGTTCCGTTAATTGATCCAAAAGCACCATTTGTTGGTACTGGTATGGAATATCAAGCTGCTCATGATTCAGGAGCAGCAGTAATTGCTCAACATGCTGGTAAAGTTATCTTCTCAGATGCTGAAAAAGTTGAAGTACGTCGCGAAGATGGTTCTTTAGATGTTTACCATGTTACTAAATTCCGTCGTTCAAACTCAGGTACTGCCTATAACCAACGTACACTTGTAAAAGTTGGAGATATTGTTGAAGAAGGTGATTTTATTGCTGATGGACCATCTATGGAAAGTGGTGAAATGGCCCTTGGACAAAACCCAGTTGTTGCCTATATGACTTGGGAAGGCTATAACTTCGAGGATGCGGTCATTATGAGTGAACGTCTTGTTAAAGAAGATGTTTATACTTCAGTTCACTTAGAAGAATTTGAATCAGAAACACGTGATACAAAGCTTGGGCCTGAAGAAATCACACGCGAAATTCCAAATGTTGGTGAAGAAGCTCTTAAAGACTTAGACGAAATGGGTATTATCCGTATCGGTGCTGAAGTCAGCGAGGGAGATATTTTAGTTGGTAAAGTAACACCTAAAGGTGAAAAAGATTTATCTGCAGAAGAACGCTTGTTACATGCTATCTTTGGTGATAAATCCCGTGAAGTTCGTGATACTTCACTGCGTGTACCACACGGTGGTGATGGTATTGTGCGAGATGTTAAAATCTTTACTCGTGCCAATGGTGATGAATTGCAATCAGGCGTAAATATGCTTGTTCGTGTTTACATTGCACAAAAACGTAAAATCAAAGTCGGTGATAAGATGGCCGGTCGTCACGGAAACAAAGGGGTTGTTTCTCGTATTGTTCCAGTTGAAGATATGCCATATTTACCAGATGGAACACCAGTTGATATCATGTTAAATCCACTTGGTGTGCCTTCACGTATGAATATCGGACAAGTTATGGAGCTTCACTTAGGTATGGCTGCCCGTAATTTAGGTATCCACATTGCAACACCTGTCTTTGATGGTGCAACATCTGAAGATTTATGGGAAACAGTTCAAGAAGCTGGTATGGATAGCGATGCTAAGACTGTCCTTTATGATGGCCGTACTGGTGAGCCATTTGACAACCGTGTTTCAGTTGGTGTCATGTACATGATTAAACTTCATCACATGGTCGATGATAAACTTCATGCGCGTTCAGTTGGACCATACTCACTTGTTACACAACAACCTTTAGGTGGTAAAGCACAGTTTGGTGGACAACGTTTTGGTGAGATGGAGGTTTGGGCACTTGAAGCTTATGGTGCATCAAATGTTCTTCAAGAAATCTTGACTTACAAATCTGACGACGTTACTGGCCGTCTAAAAGCTTATGAAGCTATTACAAAAGGTAAACCAATTCCAAAACCAGGTGTTCCAGAATCATTCCGTGTTCTTGTAAAAGAATTGCAATCACTTGGTCTTGATATGCGTGTCCTTGATGAAGATGATAACGAGGTTGAACTTCGTGATCTTGACGAAGGTGAAGATGACGATGTGATGCACGTTGATGATCTTGAAAAAGCACGTGAAACAAAAGAACCAACAGAAGTCGTCGAAACAAGTGAAGAAAATTAATCTGATTGTAACTGATGATAAGTAAAAACAAGAGCTAGAGTCATAGACTCTAGTTGACTTGTTATGATAAAACGAAGAAAGGTAATACTAGTGGTTGACGTAAATCGTTTTAAAAGTATGCAAATCACATTAGCATCACCAAATAAAGTCCGCTCTTGGTCTTATGGTGAAGTTAAAAAACCTGAAACTATCAACTACCGTACGCTCAAACCAGAACGTGAGGGACTATTTGATGAAGTCATCTTTGGCCCAACAAAAGACTGGGAATGTGCTTGTGGTAAATACAAACGTATCCGTTATAAAGGTATCGTCTGTGACCGTTGTGGTGTTGAAGTTACACGCGCAAAAGTACGTCGTGAACGTATGGGACATATTGAATTAAAAGCCCCTGTATCACATATCTGGTACTTTAAAGGAATTCCATCTCGTATGGGACTTACTTTGGATATGAGTCCACGTGCACTAGAAGAAGTAATCTATTTTGCAGCCTATGTGGTGATTGATCCTATGGATACACCCCTTGAACCAAAATCACTTCTAACAGAACGTGAATACCGTGAAAAATTACAAGAGTATGGACATGGTTCATTTGTTGCTAAAATGGGTGCAGAAGCTATTCAAGATCTTTTAAAACGTGTAGATCTTGAAAAAGAAATTGCTGAATTAAAAGAAGAATTAAAATCAGCAACTGGACAAAAACGCGTAAAAGCTGTCCGTCGTTTAGATGTATTAGATGCTTTTAGCAAATCTGGAAACAAACCTGAATGGATGGTTCTTAACATCTTACCAGTTATTCCACCGGATCTTCGTCCAATGGTTCAATTGGACGGTGGCCGTTTTGCTGCTTCTGACTTGAATGACCTTTACCGTCGTGTGATTAACCGTAATAACCGTCTTGCTCGTCTTTTAGAGCTAAACGCTCCTGGCATTATTGTGCAAAATGAAAAACGTATGTTGCAAGAAGCAGTTGATGCGCTTATTGATAATGGCCGTCGTGGTCGTCCAATTACTGGACCAGGTAGTCGTCCGCTTAAATCTTTGAGCCACATGCTTAAAGGTAAACAAGGTCGTTTCCGTCAAAACTTGCTTGGTAAACGTGTTGACTTCTCAGGACGTTCAGTTATCGCCGTTGGGCCAACACTTAAAATGTATCAATGTGGTGTGCCCCGTGAAATGGCTATCGAACTGTTCAAACCATTTGTAATGCGTGAAATTGTAGCGCGTGAATATGCAGGTAACGTTAAAGCTGCTAAACGTATGGTTGAACGTGGAGATGAACGTATTTGGGATATTCTTGAAGAAGTGATTAAAGAACATCCAGTTCTTCTTAACCGCGCACCTACTCTTCACAGATTAGGTATTCAAGCATTTGAACCTGTTCTTATTGATGGTAAAGCACTTCGTCTTCACCCGCTTGTTTGTGAAGCTTATAATGCCGATTTCGATGGGGACCAAATGGCCATCCACGTTCCGTTATCTGAAGAAGCACAAGCAGAAGCACGTTTATTGATGCTTGCCGCAGAACATATCCTTAACCCTAAAGACGGTAAACCTGTTGTTACACCATCTCAAGATATGGTGCTTGGTAACTATTATATAACAATGGAAGACGCTGGTCGTGAAGGCGAAGGTATGATCTTTAAAGATCGTGACGAAGCGGTTATGGCTTATCGCAATGGTTTTGCTCACTTGCATAGTCGTGTTGGTATTGCGGTTGATTCTATGCCGAATAAACCTTGGACAGACCAACAAAAACATAAGATTATGGTAACAACAGTTGGTAAGATTCTCTTTAATGACATCATGCCAGATGATCTACCATACTTACAAGAACCAAATAATGCTAATTTAACTGAGAAAACACCAGACAAATACTTCTTAGAGCCTGGTCAAGATATTCAAACAGTTATCGATGGTTTGACAATTAATATTCCATTTAAAAAGAAAAATCTTGGAAATATTATTGCAGAAACCTTTAAACGTTTCCGTACTACAGAAACATCTGCTTTCCTTGACCGCTTGAAAGATTTAGGTTACTATCATTCAACACTTGCTGGATTAACAGTGGGTATTGCAGATATTCCAGTAATTGATAATAAAGCAGAGATTATTGAAGCAGCTCACCACAAAGTTGAAGAAATCAACAAAGCCTTCCGTCGTGGTTTGGTCACAGAAGAAGATCGCTATATTGCTGTTACAACAACTTGGCGTGAAGCTAAAGAAGCTCTCGAAAAACGTCTGATTGAAACACAAGATCCTAAGAATCCTATCGTTATGATGATGGACTCAGGTGCCCGTGGTAATATCTCAAACTTCTCACAACTTGCCGGTATGCGTGGTTTGATGGCAGCACCTAATGGCCGTATCATGGAATTGCCAATCTTGTCAAACTTCCGTGAAGGTCTTAGTGTCTTGGAAATGTTCTTCTCTACTCACGGTGCACGTAAAGGTATGACCGATACCGCTCTTAAAACCGCTGACTCTGGTTACCTTACACGTCGTTTGGTTGATGTTGCGCAAGATGTTATTATCCGTGAAGATGACTGTGGAACAGATCGTGGTTTAGTTATTCGTGCTATCACTGATGGTAAAGAAGTAACAGAAACACTTGAAGAACGCCTACAAGGACGTTATACACGTAAATCTGTTAAGCATCCTGAAACTGGTGAACTCATCATTGCAGCTGATCAATTGATTACAGAAGATACTGCATGTAAAATTGTAGAAGCTGGTATTGAAGAAGTCACCATCCGTTCAGTATTTACATGTGCAACTCGTCATGGTGTATGTCGTCATTGCTATGGTATTAACTTAGCAACTGGTGATGCAGTTGAAGTTGGTGAAGCAGTGGGTACTATCGCAGCACAATCAATTGGTGAACCAGGTACACAGCTTACAATGCGTACATTCCATACGGGTGGTGTTGCTTCTAATACCGATATCACTCAAGGTCTTCCACGTATCCAAGAAATCTTTGAAGCACGTAACCCTAAAGGGGAAGCAGTTATCACAGAAGTCAAAGGTACTGTTGTTGATATTGAAGAAGATGCTTCGACTCGTACTAAGAAAGTCTTTGTTGAAGGTAAAACTGGAAATGGTGAATACGTTGTTCCATTTACATCACGTATGAAGGTTGAAGTCGGAGATGAAGTAAACCGTGGTGCAGCACTTACTGAAGGTTCAATCCAACCTAAACGTTTACTTGAAGTTCGTGATACTTTATCAGTTGAAACTTATCTACTTGCTGAAGTTCAAAAAGTATACCGTAGCCAAGGGGTAGAAATTGGTGACAAACACGTTGAAGTTATGGTACGTCAAATGTTACGTAAAGTACGTGTCATGGATCCAGGTGATACAGATCTTCTTCCAGGAACTTTAATGGATATTGCTGACTTTACAGATGCAAATAAAGAGATCTTGATTTCAGGTGGTATTCCTGCAACAAGTCGTCCAGTCCTTATGGGTATTACAAAAGCTTCCCTTGAAACAAATTCATTCTTATCAGCAGCATCATTCCAAGAAACAACTCGTGTTCTTACAGATGCAGCTATTCGTGGTAAGAAAGATCACTTGCTTGGTCTTAAAGAAAATGTTATCATTGGTAAAATTATTCCAGCTGGTACTGGCATGGCTAGATACCGTAATATTGAACCACAAGCCATTAATGATGTTGAAATTATTGAATATGAAACTGTTAAAGAAACAGTTTCAACCGAAAATAACTAATAAAAAAAGACTATCTGTAAATCAGATAGTCTTTTTCTGTGAGCAGATTGATGTCAAAAATAGAGAAATTTATATATAATAGAACCAGTTAAGGAACTGGTAGAAAATATGTATCAAGTAATAAAATTATATGGAGACTGGGAGCCATGGTGGTTCATAGAAGGCTGGGAAGATGATATTATTGAAAAACTCGAATTTGATTCTTTCGAACTCGCTTTTGATTCTTTTGAAAATGAGTGGGAAAGCCTAAAACAAAAGTATTTAAATTTTTATAGTCGTGAGGATTTGCTAGCCACTTTTTGGAATCAAAAAGAACAACGCTGGTGTGAAGAATGTGATGAATATTTACAACAATATCATTCAATTTTATTATTAAAAGATAATAACATTATCGACAAAGAGTTATATCAAGTGAAGTATAAACAATTTAACAATAAAGCAACTTCTCCATCAAGCTGTGCTATAAAATAAAAAAACCATATTTACTATGGTTTTTTTATTTTGTTTTCGAATAGTATTATGAGGAGGATTTAGGTGGTTCAAAATTTAGCAAAGGAAATCATATTTGAAGCAATAAGATTAGATGCACAAGATATTTATATGATTCCTAAAGATAATAACTATAATTTACTAATGCGAATTAATGATGAGAGGAGACTTGTTAGTGTTCATCAGTGTGATAGCATGGCTAGTATTATTAGTCACTTTAAATTTGTCTCAGGAATGAATATTGGAGAAAAACGACGTATCCAAATTGGTTCATGTGACTATTTTTATGGAGAAGAAAAGGTTTCACTAAGACTTTCTAGTGTTGGCGATTATCAAAATAGAGAAAGTCTTGTTATCCGATTACTACATAAAAAGATAAAGATTTATATTATTGGTTTGATAATAGAAATCGACTGTTAACAGCGATTAAAAGTAGAGGGTTATATTTATTTTCAGGACCAGTTGGAGTATTATGAAAAATTGCAATATTGTACAAACCTGTAATTCGTTAATATATGTGAGTTTAGGTCTCTTTCAGTTGCAAAGTTATTTTGTACAAAAATTTATATAAAATTTCTACACTCCATTAGTCTTCAAGATATTATCTAGTTCACTAGTAAAGCTTTCAATATTATTATATAAATATATCATAATTATCTGGATAAAGAAAATTAATATAGTATAATTCCAATAGTCTTAAAATATCTTATTACTTTTATAAATAATAAAATCTAAATTGAAACTCTCAAATTTTGAGAGACTACTAACCTTGTAATTGTATTTAATGTAATAAAATCCTTCATCTCTTGACTCCACATATAATAAAAAATTTGGGAACTATATATCAGTTTACACGAACCACAAGATGTAGTATCTGTTAGAAAAAATAAAAAAGGCGACTTCCGAATGGAAATCGTCTTTTGTTTTATCTCAATTCATCAGGATGTTCAAACATATACTCTGCCAACCATTCCACACCATAAGCTATCTCAAAGACTTCTAAAATCAGAGAAAGGTCAGGCTGAAAACCATATTCTTTGAGTTTATTGATAACCTCTTTTATAGAGCGAATTTTAGCCAACTTAATAATATCGCCTGCATCTTGTCTATCCCTATCTCGCCCACTATCTAATTTCATCCCAAGAATATAGGATAAGGGCGGTACAAGAACAGTCAAATTTGAGTAACTAAATGCTTTTGTACAGATAGAACGTGGCGGTATTTTATTCAGATTTGCAACGTTATTATTTAGCCACAGTTCGTCAGGTTCATTTACTCCAAAATCATCGCCAACTTTTTTGATAATACTTCTGATTTTAGCATCTTCTTGATAAAAGGCATCTATATCTTGTGTTCCTCGTAAATCATAATACTCAAGAACAAATCCACCTACACAGATAATCTCAAGTGTAATATTTTCTTTGGCTAGTTCAGTATTGAGAGCTTCAAACAAGACTTTCTTATCCATAATTCCCTTCTCTAAATAGCTTTAAAATATCTTTAGGCTGTGTCTTACGATTAGCTTGTAAGACATGCTCTCGTGTATGTGTGCCTTCGGTTAAAGCATCTTGCAAAGTTATTTTTTGGAATAGCGTTACATTTGGATTCTTTAGTAATTGCTCAACATCATCAGCTGTTAGTTTGGTTTCGCCATCTTGAATAACCTTGTAGAGATAGCGAAACCATAAATCGCCATCTTTTTTAGCATGTTCGCTGGCACGAACCATATAATCATACCAAGTTGTCATTGCGAATTTCCTCCATCAACTTCTCCCAATAACTATTGATGTCTTCTGATATAGGATAAAGTGTTCCTTCTGTAAGCATTCTATCCGTATGCTGAATGCTTTTAGCTGTTTCTTGATTGTATCTTTGCTCTATCACATCATCGTTAACAGACCGAACATAGATAGGAGTACCATCTAAGACTGTTTCAAATTCAATCGTATTGCCCATGATTTACGCTCTCTTATCATTAAATTTCAAAGCAACTAACAATTTGTTATCAAAATCAGATAATTCTTTTTGTTCTTTGTAGATATAGATGCTATAGTCTGGTAGCTTCCGATTGTACTTTTTCTCAAAGAATTGACAAAAGTCTTCTTTTGTTTCCGATACATCTGCTAATGCCTCTAATTCAGCTATTCGCTTGGCAATACTTTTACGGTCAATTTGTTCTAAATTATCGTACACGCAATCTTTTGTTACATAGGCATAAAAAGAACGATGTTCTGTTACAAAATCTGTAGAGAAAATAGCTTTCCATAATTTGGTGTATTTACTATAAAAACCATCTGAAATACTAACTTGGAAAGGGATGAGTTTGCTATCTACTCGCCGAGCAATAGACCGCTCTAGTTCAAAGTGTAGTTCTTTTGTATCAGTAACCATTGGTTAACTCCTTGTAAGTTGTGCGTACACCAGCGTTTAACAATAACAAATTAAATCGTTGGCTGTCAGAGTAATCACGAGTATTGTAACGAAAAACAAATTCATCAACATAATCTTGAAGGTGTTTTTTAGACCATGAGTGATAGATACCGAGAACACCACGCTTCAATCCAGCCCAAAAGCCTTCGATAGTATTTGTATAAGCATCTCCATTAACATACTCCCTTGCTCCATGATTCACATAGGCATGTGCGTACATATCCGCAACTTTATTATAGCCCAACCATTCATCAGTGTAAAGTTGAGCTGTACGTTTGACGTATTTGATAATCTCATCTGTCAAGGTTTGCGTTTTGTTATCTGAGACATGATGGGCATTTACTTTACCTTGACGTTGTAGCATTCCTACGACCGCAGATTTATCTTTCAACGAACGACCTTGAGCATTCTTGACCTTTTTAGAATGATGACGATTCTTATTTTTACCACCAATATAAGTCTCGTCCACTTCAACAACATCATCTAGGTCATTATTGTTTTCAGAACCAAAACACTTGCGAATACGTTCCAACATAAACCAAGCTGTTTTCTGGGTCACATCAATGTCTTTTGCCAGTTGGACAGATGAGATACCCTTTTTGTGGGAAGTGACCATCCAAATTGCCATAAACCATTTTCGTAAAGGAGTTTTAGTATTTTCAAAAAGCGTATCCGTTTTGACATTGAAGTATTTTTTCGTGTTCACACAACGATATTTATTGCCTTTACATTTATAAACTTTTGATGTAGCATCAAAAGGGCTGACAACAACATCGCCCCAACGTAATTCCTCTAGATGCTCTATACATGCTTGCTCTGTAGGAAAAGCTGATTGTAAATCAAATAATGACTTAAACTCAAATTTCATAGACTAAACTCCTCCGTTGATAATTCAATTATAGCACAACAATGAAACAAAGTCAAAAAAAGTGTAATTTACTACTATTCAAAATCTAAAAATTTTGGTATAATAGGAGTGTCAAGAAGTAAAGGAAATGATTGGTATGAGCGCAATCACAGCTCACGCTGATTATGTAATCGGACGTGTTTTTTGTCAAGCACTAAAACAGGCTTTTTCACGTTTTTGAAAAGTGGATAGCAATAGTTGGAGGTGGAAAATGACACCTCTTGCTATTGATAGAAGTTGGCAATCTGGTAATGAAAGAGCTGATAATTTGTTTTTTTGGAGAACTTTCGGCTTTGATGAAAAGGAGGTTTTAATTGAGAATACAGATGGTATCGTCAATGGAGCATTATTCGAGTTTAAGAACAACATTGCTGACCTTAACATTGTACTTGTGCAAGCTATTCATTATCTTTCTAAATTAAGAAACAAGGGTGGCATTCCTATACCAAGCAAAATTGTCTTGGTTGATATTAGCAAAGACCACGCTTATGTTTATGATGCAACACAGTATCGTTCAGAAATTCTAAAAAATTATACAAATAGTGCTTCTAAAAACGTCAAGCAGTTGACTTTGAAAAACGCCACTAAACCTGAAAAAGAATTTGACTTTGTTGTCTTTCAGCCTAGTAGCCCCAAAAATAGTGAATTACGTAAAATGTTTCAAATTGATGAGTATCAAAAATTTGACATCAACTTTCCAAATATTTTAGGTTGGGCAAATTATATTTATCATTACGATAAGACGACAACAAAATCTCAAATGTTTGAAATGCTTAGGAATCCTAGTAATTCTATAATTGGAGACTACATTTTACCTTGGGATGGGAACGAATCTGATTTCGATACCGTGATGGATGCCTTAAATGACCCTGCAAACAGAAAAGACTTAGGGGCATTTTACACACCATTGCCTTATGTAAAAGAGGCTACAAAACTTGTCCGTCAAGCTATCAATAATCTTCCTAAAGATATGGATTACGTCATTTTGGATAGATGTGCAGGTACAGGTGCTTTGGAGTATTATCTAACTGACGAGGAATTAAGTCATGTCATCTTGAATACTTACGAAATCAAAGAATGGCTCGTTCTGTATAACAAATATATCGGGAAAGTCAGAGCTATCATTCCACCTTTGACAGTCGTACAATCCAATAAAGGTAATTTAGTAAATGGTGGTGATGCCCTTGCAGAAGAGTTTTTGTCCGTCCCTATGGAGACGGTTGGAAAACATGAAACATTACAAGAAATTATTGACGACAAAGATATAGCAATAATTGGATTTGAAAATCCGCCATATTCCAATGAGTTAGCTCGTGCTCAAGAAGGAAATGTTAAATCCAAAGACAAGTTTAGCCATATTCGTAAACTAATGTCTGCTGAATTTACTGGAGATAGTAGTCATGCAAAAGATTTACTCAATCAATTTGTTTGGTCGTTTGAGAAATATTTTATGAGAAATGAACATGATTATTACATCTTATTTGCACCAGTAAAATATTGGAAGTCGGTAGGATTGATGCAAAAAACTTTTGTTAATGGTTTTTTAGCCAATAGAGGGAATTTTAAAGCACAAGAAAGTTCCGTTTTGGTAGCACAATGGAAAAATGAAGCTGATACAAAAACAGAAAGTTTAACTGTCCCAGCCAAAGAAATTTGGAAAAATAAAAAGAAGTGGGGAACTGGAAAAGGCGTTGCGGTCATTGATGTACCAGAGGATGCTATTCTTAAAGATGTGGAGCATGTCACTATAAGAAAAGTATACAAAACGCTAGGAGAATACTATTCTAAAAAGACTAAATCAGATGTATTATCTAAAATTGCTACTGGCTACGATGGCAAGGAAGTTCCATTGAAAAGCTATGGAAAACCTGTTTATAATGACAATATTTTGGCAGTTATAGAAGCCAGTGGTTTTGGTATTACTCCGCAGGACATACGGATGACTAGAATCGCAATATATCATGGACGAGGTAGTCAAGTTAGAACAACTAATTACGCAGAGCAGACAGCTTTATTTGTTGCCAAGCAGTATCCACAAAGAAACTGCTATGAAAGAGATATTTATTACACAACGTCTGATAAAGGGGATTTGTATAAGCGAGATACTGATTTTCTAAGGAAATCTACCCTCTGGACTTGTATTTCACATAAAAACCACTGCCTAAGTTTTGAAGGCACAGATGGACGATTTTACAATAACGAGATGTGCCTTGATGAGAAATCATTAGTAAGGAAAGAATTGGTAGAACAAGAAAAATACGGTAAGTTTGACAGGGCGGATTTAATGTTACTTGGCGTATTTGATGAATTACTTGAATTAGCTAAAAATACTCAAGAATATAATTTAAAGTATAACTACGGCACTTACCAAATAGAATTGTGTATAAACACCTCTTATAAAGATACCAATGGCAAAAAAATATTCAATAACGAAAAAGTAAATACAAAGTTAAAGGAGTTAAAAACTAGACTAGCTAACTATTATTCAGAAGAGTTAGAGAAAAAGTTGTTTGAATACGAATTACTTAAATAATGAAAAGACGATTTCCATTTGGAAGTCGCCTTTTTTCTCATAGATACCATATCTTGTGTTTGGTGTAAACTGGTATATAGTTCCCAAAGTTTAAAAAATGTGCCGTTCTCATTTTATAATCAATACTTTTATCTTTATATAATTCAAGGTAATTATTTAATACTTTACTAGAGATAAACTCTAAATTATATATAGTTTGTTTATCTTCAAGGTATAATAGGAACTTTTTAATTAAATAATAATGTGACCAGGTAGTGGAGAAAGTATTATTTTTAACAAACTTATCCTTAAGTATTATTATTTTTAATAGATATTTGAATTGTTTAGACTGTAGATCAGAAAAGTTATAAAGTCTTTGATAAGGTTTATCAGTAATTATATTCCCATCAAGATTATAATTTCGAAAATCCCACCTATTAGATGAGAAATGTATCTCATCAGTAATCATAATATCTTCTATATAAGTATTATGATTAACAGAATTAATTGCTTGAAAAACTTTCTCCATCTGAGTTGGTTTATTTTGATTCATTTTTTATAGTTCCTAATTTTAGATTATACATTTGATTTAAATATGCTAGATTTAATTTTATAAGGTGTTCATAGAAGTTCTTTTCTGCGATATTTGTAGCCGCTTTTCTTATATTTTGAAAATGTTCAATTCTTTTTTCAAAAATTGGAATATGGTCAATTGTAGTAACAAAGTATTGACAGGTTAAGCATTTAAATAAACTGTCTTCCATTGATTCACTAATGTTTATTATTTTAAATATCTCAAGTAAGTTTAGTAATAAGGATTAGGTAAATGATTTTACATTTCTTTTAAAGTTAACCTTTTTTTGATATGATAAGCATTGGAGGATGAGATGAACTTCGAAAAAATAGAACAAGCTTATGAAATAATACTGGAAAATAGTCAATTGATCCAAAACCAACTTAATACTCATATATATGATGCAATTATTGAACAGAATTCCTATTTTTTAGGTGCTAAAACAGATAATAAAACAATTAATAAAAATAATGATATATTGAAAACATTAGCTTTAACATCAGAAGAATGGCAAAGAGTTTTTCAATTTATTTTTATCAAAGCAGGGCAAACTGAAAAATTGCAAGCAAATCATCAATTTACACCAGACACTATTGGTTTTTTATTTGTTTTTCTCATTGATAGTTTAACTAAAGGTAAAGAATCATTAGACATTATTGAAATTGGCAGTGGAACTGGAAATTTGGCACAAACAATCCTAAATTATAGTCAGAATAATTTGAATTACTTAGGAATTGAAATAGATGACTTATTAATTGACTTATCAGCAAGTATTGCTGAGATAATGTCGTCAAGTACACAATTTATACAAGGTGACGCTGTTAGACCACATATTTTAAAAGAAAGTGACTTCATTATCGCTGATTTACCAATTGGTTATTATCCAAATGATGAGATAGCTGCGAGATATGAAGTAGCATCATCTAAAGAACACACTTATGCTCACCATTTATTGATGGAACAATCACTAAAATATTTGAAAAAAGATGGTTTTGCTATTATGCTTGCGCCTACTGATTTATTAGCTAGTCAACAAAGTGATTTATTAAAAAGCTGGTTAAAAGGATATGCCTCTATACAGGCAGTTATTGCTCTACCAGAAAACCTTTTTGGAAATAGTTATATGACAAAGTCAATCTATATTTTACAAAAACAGCAAAAAAGTTTGAAAGAAACATTTGTTTTTCCACTATCAGATATAACAAATCCTGAAAGTTTAAATTATTTTATGGAAAGTTTCCGAAAATGGAATCAAGACTAAGCTAAATGACTGAAAATTTGATATAATTAGGGTGTTTTAGTGTAATAAATAAGCGAGGTTAGATATGTCAAAAACAATTGCAATTAATGCAGGAAGTTCAAGTTTAAAATGGCAATTATATAAAATGCCAGAAGAAGAAGTAATCGCAAAAGGTCTAATTGAGAGAATAGGCTTAAAAGATTCTATTTCAACAGTAAAATTTGATGGGAAATCTGAATCTCAAACACTTGATATTGATGATCATCATAAAGCCGTTGAAATATTAATGAGTGATTTATTACGTTTTGAAATAATAAAATCATTTGATGAAATTACAGGTGTTGGTCATCGTGTCGTGGCTGGAGGAGAAGACTTTAAAGAGTCAACGCTAATTGGTGATAAAGAAATTGAGAAAATTGATGAACTCAGTGCTCTAGCTCCATTACATAATCCTGCACACGTAGCTGGTATTAAAGCTTTTAAAGAGATTTTACCTGATATTACAAGTGTGGCTGTTTTTGATACAGCTTTCCACACAACAATGCCAGCAGTTGCTTATCGTTATCCAATTGCTAATAAATATTACGAAGATTACCAAGTTCGTAAATACGGAGCACATGGAACAAGTCATCAATATGTTTCCCAAGAAGCAGCAAAACTTCTAGATAAACCTGCAAAAGATTTAAAAATCATAACTTGTCATATCGGTAATGGTGCCTCTATTACAGCTGTTAAAGGTGGAAAATCTGTGGATACATCTATGGGATTAACACCACTCGGCGGTATTATGATGGGAACAAGATCTGGTGATCTTGATCCAGCTATTATCCCTTTCTTGATTGATCGTGAACCTGAATTGAGTGATGCAGAAGCAATTCGTCATATCTTTAATAGAGAATCTGGACTATTGGGCATTTCTGAACGTTCTAGTGATATGCGTGATATTATTGATGCTAGAGAAGCTGGTGATGAGAAAGCGAAACTTGCATTTGATATGTATGTCGATCGAGTTCAAAAATACATTGGTCAATATGTTGCAGTATTAAATGGCGTTGATGCAATTGTCTTTACTGCAGGTGTTGGTGAAAATTCAGTACCATTTCGTGAGGCAGTAATTGAAGGATTAACATGGTTTGGAATGTCATTAGATCCAGAGAGAAATGTATTTGGTGCTGAAGGTATTATTTCGACTGAAGATTCAAGTGTAAAAGTAATGGTTATTCCAACTGATGAAGAACTTGTTATCGCACGAGATGTAGAACGTTTAAAAAATAAATAGGAATAACGTTTTTAAAAAAGGGCATTGTGTCCTTTTTTCTTATTTTAAAAGTGAAAAAATATTAACATTTGAAAAAAATTCTTAAAAAGGATAGTGCTTTTTTTAATTTAGTTTGATATAATAATTCTCGTACTGAAAAAAGTAAACGTTTACAAGAAGAGGTTAGATATGTCAAAAACAATTGCAATTAATGCAGGAAGTTCAAGTTTAAAATGGCAGTTATACCAAATGCCAGATGAAATAGTTTTAGCAAAAGGCTTAATCGAAAGAATTGGTCTCCATCAATCAAAGTCTACCGTTAAATTTAATGGTCAATCAGAATCACAAACAGTTGATATTCCTGATCATACAAAGGCTGTAAAAGTTTTATTAGATGATCTTCTAAGACTTAATATTATTGATTCCTACCAGGAAATCACAGGGATTGGTCATCGAATTGTAGCTGGAGGAGAATATTTCAACCAATCTACAGTTGTTGGGGAAAAAGAGCTAGCCTTGATTGAAGAACTATCGGCACTCGCACCACTTCATAATCCTGGTGCAGCTGCAGGAATTCGTGCATTCATGGAATTGTTACCTGGTGTTACTAGTGTTGCTGTTTTTGATACCGCTTTTCATACGACTATGAAAGATTACACTTATTTATATCCAATTCCAAGAAAATATTATAATGAACTAAAGGTGCGTAAATACGGAGCACACGGAACAAGTCATCAATATGTAGCCCAAGAAGCTGCAAAATTATTAGGAAAACCACTTGATCAGTTAAAATTAATCACAGCACATATTGGTAATGGGGTATCTATTACAGCGAATTACCATGGTGAATCAGTTGATACTTCTATGGGCTTTACACCACTTGCTGGACCGATGATGGGAACACGATCTGGAGATATTGATCCAGCAATTATTCCTTATCTGATTGCTAATGATGATGAATTAAATGATGCTGCTGATGTTATTGATATGCTTAATAAAAAATCTGGACTTGGCGGTGTGTCAGAAATTTCAAGTGATATGAGAGATATTGAAGACGGGTTGCAAGCAAAAAATAAAGATGCGGTACTAGCTTACAATATGTTTATTGATCGTATTAAGAAATTTATTGGTCAATATCTAGCTGTTCTAAATGGTGCAGATGCAATTGTCTTTACTGCCGGTATGGGAGAAAATGGATACTTAATGCGTCAAGATGTCATTGAGGCAATGTCATGGTTTGGTATGAAATTAGACCCTGAAAAAAATGTTTTTGGTTATCATGGGGAAATCTCTACACCAGATTCATTGATAAAAGTTCTTGTAATCCCAACTGATGAAGAGTTAATGATTGCCAGAGATGTCGAACGATTAAAATAAAAAAGCTTTATTATTAAAGCTTTTTTGTTTACTTGCTATTTTAGGCTAAGTAACCTATACTTTTAATTAAACACTTAATAAATAAGGGAGAAAAAACTAGATTTATGACTTGGAAAGTTATTAAGGAAAAATCATTAATTATTCTATTGTTAATTGGACTTTTTGTACTAAATCAAGGTCCAATTATATTAGCAGCACTACTCGCCAAAAAAGGGAATGTAACCCCAATTGAATCTGTGGCAGTTGATCTGCTCCAACTCTTTTGCATTGCACTTTTTATTTATATTGCTAGACGTAATAAGATAGCATTTACACAAAAGGTACCAATAGGTAAGATGATTTTAATTGCATTAGTTGCTTTTGTCGTGGTTAGACTTATCAATGTCTTAGGTTTGATGGTGATGTCTTTAGAAGGTAATCAACAATTGAACAATCAGGATACACTGATGAACTTAACGCAACGTATCCCTCTAGTAAATATGATTTTATTTGCTGTTTTTGGGGCACCCATTATGGAAGAAATTATGTTTCGCGGTATCATTCCAAAGATGTTATTTAAAAATCATTTTAAAATAGGACTAGTGGTAGGATCAATACTTTTTGGACTAGCACATGGTGTAACAAGTTTAGGTGCATTTATTATCTATGCTGGTATGGGTGCTGTCTTCGCCCTTATTTACTATAAAACGGATCATCTTGAAAATGCTATGGCAGCTCATTTTCTTAATAATCTTGTTGCCTTTGCAGCATTGGTATTATTGATGTAATGTAACATTAAGATAAAAAGACTTTGACACTGTCAAAGTCTTTTGGCTTTAGTTATTGTTTGGTCAATAGCAGAGCTGATTGTGTGAGTAAAGTGATTTTTTTCAAGATCCATTAAGCCTGCAATGGTTGTTCCACCAGGACTACAAATTGCATCTATGAGGTCATTAGGATTGGAATTAGTTTCTTGTAGGTTGAGAGCACTTGCCATCACAGTCTGTTCTACAATTTCTAATGCTTTATCTTTAGAAATACCATTATTCACACCAGCTTTAGCCATAGCTTCTATAAATTGGTAAATAAAGGCAGGACTAGATCCAGCTAATGCTGTAAAAGTATCAAAGTCTTTTTCCTCAATTTCATAAGTTTTTCCAAATTGATTTGTTAATTGAAGGCAGTATCCTTTCCATTTGTCGGAGGCCTTTTCATTAAAAGTGATAGCTGTAGTGCTCTCTCTAATTATCGCATTCATATTAGGCATTATTCTAATAAGCGGTAATTTGTCATCAGTTAATTGTTGGAGTTTTTCTAAAGTGATACCAGCAGCCATTGACATGATTGCTTGCTTGAAAATAAGACCATTTAAAACAGAAGGAAACTTTTGAGGTTTAACTCCCAGAACTACTAAATCAACTTGATCTATTAATTCTTGATGAGATTTTGCGTAGTCTACACCAAGCTTTTTAGCAATTTCAATAGATCTTTCAAGGCTTGAACCTGAAATAATAATACTAGTATCAGTTTCTTTTATCGCATTTATAATGGCACTAGCCATTTTTCCAACACCAATAAATCCAATTTTCATTTTAATATCCTTTAATTGTGTCAACTGTGGCTCGATCCAATTTTTTTACAATTGCTTGTAAGAATGCCTGTGCTTCCAAGAAGTCATCCATTGCATAAAGCGTTTGATGAGAGTGAATATAACGAGCACAAACACCAATAGTAGTTGACGGAATACCACTATTTTTTAAGTGAGCTGCTCCGGCATCTGTTCCACCTTTAGCACAATAGTATTGGTATTTAATGCCAGCTTCTTCGGCAGTTGTTAATAGAAAGTCTTTCATATCCTTTAACATAATGTGACCGGGGTCGTAGAAACGAAGTAAAGTACCATCTCCTATTTTACCTTGATCCCCATAGACATCTCCTGCGGGAGAACAGTCAACAGCAAAGAAAAGTTCGGGATCAAATTTTGTAGTAGAAACATGAGCTCCACGTAACCCTACTTCTTCTTGAACATTGGCACCTGCAATGAGGGTATTTTTCAAAGATTGATTTTTGACACCTTCTAATAACTCAGATATCATGAGCACACCGTAACGATTGTCCCAGGCTTTTGAGATAACATTTTTTTGATTTGCTGTTAAAATAGCTTTTGATTCAGGAACAATAATATCACCTGGATGAATGCCAAACTGTTCTGCTTCCATTTTATTAGTAAAGCCACCATCAAAAATGATATCTGAGACAGATGGTAGTGAAGGAGAGCTTTGATTACCTCTTAAAAAATGAGGAGGTACAGAACCAGATATAATAGGGATTGCTTTTCCATCTTGAGTATAAAGGGTAAATCTTTGTGAGCTGACTACCAATGGATTCCATCCACCAATACCAACAGTTTTAAAAGTACCATTGTCAAGAATTTCACTAATCATGAAGCCAACTTCGTCCATATGGGCAGCCACAAGGATACGTGGTGCATTTTCAACTTGACTTTCTTTGATTCCAAAAATACCACCAAGACCATCTGTTTCAACACGATCTACCAAAGGTTCCATTTTTTGACGCAAGTAGTGGCGTACAGCATGCTCGTGACCCGCAATTCCATCAAGTTCTGTCACTGCTTTAATCTTTTCAAATAGTTCTACCATTTTTTTCCTCCAATTATCTTATAAAGTAACGCATCAATGTCATAGTAGATTTGATTCTGCTGATGACTATTCCATTCTATTTTATCACGTTTTATGGTAAAATGAAGAATATGAAAAACAAAATGAAAATTCTAGGAACAAGCTTAACACTAGTTGGCTTAGCTGGAAGCTTTCTCCTAACTCTAACCCTTAAAGATGAATATAATCAGAAAAAGAGAAACAAAGTTACGGCACAAATCCGATCTTTTTTTGAAGAATTAGGAACTATTGAGGTGCTTTTTTTAAATAGCTATTCCTCAAATAAAGAAATGATAACTGGTGGCGTTATTATGTCTAATGGAAAAGAATACGAATTTACATTTAAAAATAAAGCAATAGCTTATAGGGAGGTTAAGTAATGCAAACACCAAAGTCTTACGAAGAGTTAGCAAGTCTCATAGAAGAAAATGGGAAAAAAGTACTCTTTTTTACAGCAGATTGGTGTCCAGACTGTCAGTATATTTACCTAGCTTTACCAGAAATCGAAGAACAATATAAAGATTTAACCTTTATTCGTGTAGATCGTGATGACTATATGGCAATTGCTCAAAAATGGGATATTTTTGGGATTCCAAGTTTTGTCGTTATTGAAGATGGCAAAGAGTTAGGTCGTTTTGTGAGTAAGTTACGAAAAACAAAATCTGAAATAACAGCATTTTTAGATCAATTTTAGAAAAGGAAAAAGAATGATTTTTGCATATAATAAAGAACAAGTCGGTGATATTTTAATGGTCATCCTTGAGGATACCAAAGATATCAAGCGTCAGGTGGAACGAAAAGGTAAAATAGCACGTGTTTATTCTATTGAAAATAAAAAAACACTTGCTTGGAATATTTTTGATGTATCAAGCTTGATTTCTATCAGTGGAAATGGTCAAGTTTTCTTAAGCCAGTCTGATATTGATCTATTAAATAATGAATTTGAAAAAGAAGGGTTTAGTGAAAAATTAGAGGCAACTCAAGAGCCTGTTTTTGTTGTTGGTCAGATTGTTGATATAGTTTCTCATCCAGATAGTGACCATCTTAATATCTGTCAAGTAAAAATAGGAAATGATAAAACGGTTCAAATTGTTGCTGGTGCTCCAAATGCTAAAGTTGGATTAAAGACAATTGTCGCATTGCCTGGTGCAATGATGCCTAGTGGGGCACTTATATTTCAGGGTAAACTAAGAGGCCAAGACAGCTTTGGTATGATGTGTTCTCCTAGAGAATTAGATTTACCTAATGCTCCGCAAAAACGTGGTATTATTGAACTAAGTGAGGATGCTATTGTTGGTGATGCATTTGATGTCTCAAAACATTGGCATTAAAAAAGACTAATTTTAGTCTTTTTTTTATTGCCTTTTTCGAATAATACTATAGGGAGGAAAAACATGTATAACAAAGTCATATTAATAGTGTTCACTTGATACATTTAAAAATTCAAAAATATATCAATTCTTTCTTCATCGACGACAATGTATTTAACAAGCTTTCTGACAAGCAGCGTTGTATCTTCATAAGATGTTTTTTCAGGATTCCATCTATCGATGGTCTTTTTAATTATATTCATTTTATCTTTCTCAGAAACTGTATCCATTTCATCAATTTGTTTTTGAACAAACTCTTTTTGTTTTATTAATTTCTCGCTCTTTTTTATTAAAATATCTCTAGTAACAATTCCATCAATGTATAATTCTGAAACTTTCTCTAGTTTTTGCTCGATTGAATTAATTTCTTTTTTTAGATTGTTGATATCAATTTTAGGTTCATCTTTAGAAAAATTTTCAACATATTTGTTATTAATCTTTATTTTTGATAATTCATTGATTACAAATTCTTCTAATATTTCTTTTCTAAAACGGCCAGATTCAGTACATCTTTTAGATAAATCTTTATTGTACCTTTCTTTACATTGATAAAAAATATTAGTTCTACCGTTAGCACTTTTTCTTTGAACATTACTAATAAGTGGTTGACTACAACAACCGCATCTAAGCAAGCCAGATAACATGTATTTAGCTTTGAACGGACTTGTATTTTTAAATTTTTTCGAAAAATATTGTTTTCTTCTTTCTCTTTCAATTTGTGCGAGTTCAAAAGTTTTTTTTGAAATAAATGGTTCATGTTCCCCTTTGAATAGTTGACCTCTATATTTAACCATTCCATAGTAAACTTCATTTCGAAGAATATTTTTCATAGCATTTATAGACCATTCTGCAGTTCTTCCAATCTGTTCTTCAGCGTTCATTTTTCTTAACATATTTGCTATGGACATTCCACTGATGTAATAGTCAAAAAGTTTTTTTACAACAATCGCTTGTGATGGTATAGCAATTAATTTACCTTGTTCTTTATCATAAGTATATCCATATGGACTAGTGGTCCATGACATCGTCTTCCCAGACTTTGCCCGGCCTAGTTTACCAAACATCATTCTTTCTTTAATTTGCTCTCGTTCAAATTCCGCAATTGCTGAAAGTAAAGTTAAAAATAGACTACCCATAGCACTTGATGTGTCTATGTTTTCCTTTAAACTCACAAAATGGATATCATTATCAGTAAAAATTTCTTTCACTAAGAACAATGTATCCTTAACATTCCTGGATAAACGATCTAATTTATAAACTAGCACAGTATCAAATTTTTTAAGTTTAACATCATTGATCAGTCTATTTATTTCTGGTCGTTCGAGTTTGCCGCCTGAAAAACCAGCATCAATATAAGTGTCGTGTATAGTCCAACTCATAGCCTCGCAGTATTTCGTTAAACTTTCAACCTGTCCTTGAATAGAGTATCCTTCATCTGCTTGGTTTAACGTTGATACTCTAGCGTATATAGCTACTTTTGCCATTTGATTTATACCTCGCTTTTATGTTAAAATGGCAATAGTAAAAAGACCTACGAAAAGTAAGGTTTTTACTATTGCCAACTTGACCTACACGTTTGCTTGCCGGCGCTGTGTAGGTCTTTTTTAATTTGCTTTTTTTATATTTATTGTATTTTCTGGGACTGTTAATCCATTAGAGTAGAAAATATACTCTATTCCTTTACTTGGTTTTGTTACTGAATAGTTCAGGTAATATTTTTCATACTTAAATTCTTTATACATTTGAAAAATTTCTTCAGATAAATCATACGTGAGAATCCAATTTTTATTTGACATATAATTCTTAATTGTGTTGGATAAACTTAGATGATTTTGATGATTGTAAAAGTTTGTATATAGTCCTGGACCTTTTGAGTAGTACGGAGGGTCAAAAAAAGTGAAAGATTTTTTTGTTTTGGTGATATTTAAACGAATGAACTTTTCAGCATCCATATTATAAAGTTTAATTTGTTTTTTATAAGAGGCTATTAATTTTATTTTCTTTATGGTTTTTTCTTTGTTGAAACGGCAATCTAATTTATAGTTTCCATCTTGTTTTAAGCCACCAATAACACCAGCTTTGATTATTCCAGAACGGTTTGTTCTATTAAGGAATAATGTTGAGAAACCAAGTGTTAATAAATCATGGATTGTATCTTTGTTCTGTTGAATCTCTCTTTGTTTTTTCCATACTTCAATTGTAATCGGAGTCGATTCTATTTTATTAATAAGTTGATCTGTATGATTTAATACTGAGTACCAGAAAGCATATATCGATTTATCATAATCATTAACCATAATTTGCTTTACATCTTGATTGACAAGTAGCCTTAAAGCAATTCCCATACCACCCATATAAGGCTCAATATATGTAGTTGTTTCATTAAGGTTAACAAGTTCTTTAACAAAATCATAAACTTGAGACTTACCTCCAGGGTATCTCAACGGGCTTATATTTTTCAATTGGCTTACCTCCTTTCACTTATGATATAACATTTAATTAATTATGGCCAGAATTATTATATTATTGATTTTCTGTAAAATTTTTCAATTTTTGAAGCGAAAGGTAAAATAACTTCTTCATTATCTGAAAAGTAGTAATAAATTGCTTCATCACAAATCCACCTATAATTTTTAAACCATTCTTTTATTTTTTTTGATTCATTAGTATATTCGTCGAAATCTCCAGAAAATGGACCGTTTTCTAATACCATACCTTTATGTATAGGAAATTTTAATGCAAAATCTGATTTGAAGAATAAATGGTCAGCTTCTAAATTAGATATATATTCCCACATTATTTTTTCAATATTGTAATTTTTTAGAGATTTTGGCGCTGGTAAGACATAGTAATTTTCATCTATTTTAAAAGGGGTACCGCGGAAACTTTTTTCTAAATTTCTATAGTTATCATCATTATTTAAATCTGTATCAAAAATAATTAAATAATTTTTGAAGTAATCAAAATCATTTTTTACAAGACTTACAATACTGCTCCATCCAATATGACAATCAACCATTTTTAATGTGTCAATTTGAAGTTTTGTATTTGGTCGCTTCTGAACGTAATAATTAAGTAAATGAGCTAGATACCACCTTGCCGTATCATCTTCCGTTAAAACTGAAATGGATTGCTTAATCGGCTGACCGAGTTTTAATATTAAATCACGTCTTAAATAATCATTTTTAGGATTTTCTACAACATTAATTTGACCAGTATGTTTTGTTAAATAATTAATAGTAACTTTGTCATTTGAAGTATCATTAATATATTCTAATAATGACAAGCTATGTGTTGTGAAAACTATTTGTAAATCTAGTTCGAGTGATTTTTCTAATAGAAAATTTAAAAGTTTATTCTGGGCAGCGGGATGAAGTGTAGCATCTATTTCATCAATTAATAATAACCCTCCCTTATACCCTGTATTTTCTTTATTACTTTTCAATTTTTCAAATGAAAAAACAGCAGAGAGAATTTGGCCCAAATTATCCTGACCAGCTGAATTAGCTGTTCCGGGATATGTAGTTGTGTTGACAAGTACACCTGTTTTCATCCCATTTAGGTTTGTTACTTGTACAGCTTCGTATTCATCTGATGAAGTCATAATATCTTTATGAATTTTTGAAATTTCATCTTCATAACCACTGTTTAAATCTTTAATTAGTAAATTCTCCTCAACTTCTCCAAGTGGATATAATCTAGAAAGTCCTAAGTAAAAAGTTGGCCACTCTATTTTTCTTTCATGATCTCTATTTTTATCTTTTTTAGGGATAAGTCTAAACCTCGGATGTTTTAGTTTTCCAGTATTTCTGTATAACTTCCATGGTAATTCATTATATTTAACATCTATATCTTTTAAATCAATAATATCTTTTAATTCATTAATATCTTTTGGCGAAAGGGCTCTATAATGTGGTAAAACTGCTTTTTTATTTTGTATTGCAGTTCTATATTTTACACTGTTGATTTTATGACCATCTTCAAAAAGATTTTCAAATTCAATATTAATTTCAGAATTTATTTTCTTATCATAATTTGGATCACCAAGAATGATTTTTTCAAATTCACCCCTAAAAGGTTTATTATTTAAAGTTTTATCTTTTTTGTATTCTCCAGTATTACTAAGAGCTGCAAGTATAGTAGATTTTCCAGTTCCGTTATGACCAGAAATACAAGTTACATATTTATTTAAATTAAGATGTAAGTCTTCAAAACCCCTGAAATTTTGAAGTTTTATACTTTTTATTGAGATCGCCATATAACTTTTCCTTTTTATAACCTAATTAGCTTACTTTATTTGGAATTTTTATATTTCTAACTTAATAATGTAATTGAATTATTAAGATTCAAAACTTGTTCCACAATCAGTGCAATACCATTGATTATACTGCATCAAGCAGATTATAATACTCACTAATAACCATGACTTCATCAGTTGTGGTTTTTAAATTGTGTCTTTTCATAAAAGATAAGTAATTAAACTCATGTTTATCTTCTACTTTGTCAAATTCGTCTTCAAGTAAACACCGAATCATATGTCTATTTGCCTGCAATTCAAACTCTTCATGTCTACGTTCATATTGACTGGAGTCGTGGTCAATATGTCCAAGTTCATGAAAGATAACTTTCTTTTTAGATTCATCTGATAGTGCTTTATTTACAAAGACTACTTTTATTTCATCAATATATATTCCAGGGCGTGGCCACAATTCATTGTCGAAATAGGCGAGTTCAACGCCGTAGGAGTCCAATAGCTCCTCAATAGTCATAGACTATCTTCCCTTCAAGTAAATTTCTATTATGTTTTGTATTGCTTCAATATCTGATTCAGTAAGTGGCTTTCCGTCAAATGTTTTTGCATTTTCGGCCATTTGTCGTAAGTCATTAGAAGTATATTCTTGGTCATCTTTTGCAATAGCTGGATTATCAGTTCGGCCAAGCAAGTAATCTGTTGATACTTGGAAATAGTTGGCAATTTCAGAAACACGTTCAGCATTTGGCGTAGAAGTTTTTATCTTATATAGTGTATTTCTACCATAATTCAAATCTTCTTCCACTTGTCCAAGCGATTTACCTTGTTTTTTTGTCAATTCTTTAATTCTTTCAAATGTAGAAAACATTGATACATCAACCTTTCAAAGCATGACAAAAAATATTTTAGAAAATTTGGCGTAAAAATATTTGACTTTTACCAAATTTGGTGTAAAATAGTTTTTGTAAGATAGTTAGTTAGTAAAAAACGAAGTTAAACATTTTACAAAATCTTTTAAAAGTAGTTGGGGAACTGCGCAATATAAAAGAGTTATAAAGGTTATAACTGTGTTTTTCTTATGCCTACATTTTAACCCATATAGTGTAAAGTGTCAATAAAAAACAACAAAATTTACTAACTTTCTTTCTTACAATTTTAAGGAAGGAGAAAAAATATGCCAAATACTGATGGTGGTCGAAAGAAAATACTTGATTATTTAGAAGAAAATAACCTTACGATGACTACGCTTGCTGTGCAGTATAGCATGCCTCGTCAAGATGTTACTAATATTCTAAATGGCAAGCTTAAAAATTCGCAAGCTAACAAATTTATCGCACGAGTGATCGAAGATTTCAAAATTCGATAAGAAATGAGTTGACAAGAATGAAATTGTTAAACACAAAAAAGCCACTGTAGGAACAGTGACTTAGCTAAATCATATTAGAGGAATTATACCATGAAAAGAAAAAACAAGCAATGGGACCCGGTTATTGTTGTGCTAAATGAAAAAGGAGAAGTTGTTGATCCAGATGAATTAGTTATACCGATGGGGCATTCATTCTATAATACATTGCAAATAATTCAAGGAGCAGCATCATGATTAAACTACTAAAAAAACTAATCTTCGCAAAGGAAGAACCTAAACATGAATCAAAATGGACTATTGAACACAATGGATGGAGAGCTAATGCGAAACAATACGACGAATTTATAGCTCGCATGAGAGGTGTGAAATGAACGACAAAAAAAGTAATCAATTAGTCGAACACGTTTATTTACTTAGTGCTAAAGCGAACTTATTAGACATCCTAATGGAAACAGGATTTATTAAGCAATCACATATTGAGTACAGTCTCAAAGAATTAGATCAAATAGACCGTGACTTATTAAATAAAGAATGGAGTGATGAAGATGGCAAAACTACATGAAATTGTCGGTGAATTTCTTAATATCTACGAAATGGATATTGATGATGAAACTAAGAAAGATACACTTGATGCTATCGATTGGACAGAAGACTTTAATAATAAAGTTGAGGGATATGCATCAGTAATTGAAATGGTTGAAGCTGAAGCAAAAATGTTTGAAGAAGCTGAAAAGAAATTTAAAGCTAAAAAAGACGCTGCTAAGAAAAAGGCGCAATGGCTTAAAGATAATGTTTTTGATGCAATGAAAATGACTAATCAAGAAGAAGTCAAAAGCGGGTTATTCACACTTAAAATTCAAAAAAATCCTGAATCAGTAAAGGTTGATGAAGATCTTCTTCCTAAAAAATACTTTGCTAAAAAGATTGACTTAAAACCTGATAAGACTTTATTAAAGGAAATACTTAAATCAGGTAAGAAAGTCAAAGGCGCAGAGTTAATCAGAACTGAAAAATTGGTGATCAAATGAGAATACTCGCAATTGACCCGTCATCTAACGAAGTGGTTAATAGTACAACAGGGGTTGTATTACTAGATAACGCCCAGTTGGTTAACTATTGGATAATTCCATATGGCGCAGAGAATTTCAAGTCTTGGTTTAAAGAAATTGGAAAAGTTATTCAATACGATGTTGTTGTTTGTGAAAAGTTTGAAGTCAGAGAAAATGATCATTCAAGAGACAATTCTGTAGTCAAAACAATAGCAGCAATTGAACTTTGTTATCCTGATGTAATATTACAAAGAAATGCTGGCTATAAATCAGACATACCGGATGACTTGTTAAAAAAGCTTGGTCTATGGACATTTGATAAAAGTCACCATCAGGATGTAAGAGCTGCTGCTCGAATGGGATTATTTTACGCACAGCGAAATGATATTGAGGAGGTAATCATAGATATTGGCAAGGCTACAATTGAGGGAATGGCAGTCTAAGGCTGTTGAAAAGAGTAGGGGGAGTTGCCCTGGTATATTCCTAGAAGCACTTGGTGGTAGAGGAAAGACAATATGTGCCTTGTCGATTGCTAAAGACAAAGGTGCTAAAAAGATCCTGATTGTCAATAACAGACTTAATATCTTGAAAGGATGGATTCAGACTCTTCCAATATTAGAGTTTGATAAAGATGTTGAAGTGACAACTATCACTGACAAAAAGCTACAAAACTTAATATCTGCAGGTGAAATGATTAGCTGTGATGTCCTTATATTGGATGAATGGCAAAATATTTCAAGTGAGTCAAACTACAAAGCTTATAAAAAAGTAAAACGTAATTACACAATAGGTCTATCAGCAACACCTATCCGTAAGAAGGGGCAAAACTTTTATCCACTTGAAAAAACAGTATTTGGTAAAGCAGAACCAAATAATAAGTTTGATTGGCAAAAGCAACATGGAAAAATGACATATGATCGTTATTCTTATTCAAAAGAAAAATGGATAGATTTCCGAGATTATGAGTCCTATGTGTCGAAACTTCCTAATTTCATGAGGTGGGAAACCATTGAAGAAATTGAGGGAGCTGAAGAAAATAATGGTTTTGAAATCAATATTGAACCAGTTTGGCTAATGCCTGCAAATCCTAAAGAGCTTAAAATGCTTAATACATTTAATATTGTTGGCAAGAATGGAAAATTTGCAATGTCAAAACAATCTTTCGGTAAGAAGACTTTTGAAAGGTATCTTTCTCAAACAGGATTTGAAGTTGATTTTCCAAAGATCAAGGCAGTAAATGTTGATAGTCCAATGCTTTTAAAAATTGATGAATACCTGGATAAAAAAGATAAAACATTGATAGTTAGCAAATCAAAACAAATTGTTGAAGTTATCCATGAGAGGCATCCTGAGATAGGTATATGGACTGGTCAGAAAAAGGAAGATTTTGAAAAAACTAACATTGTGGCCACTGCTCAAGTTTTAGGTGTTGGAGTTGATGGGCTTCAACATAGGTTTGAAACAATTATCGTATTAGATCCATCTAATGCTAATGATGGTGACTATGATGACTACCGCCAACTTTTGTGGCGGATAACAGGAAGTCGTCAACAACATGATGTTCATGTTATAGAATTTTATTTTTAGGAGAAAACAAAATGAAACAGACAAATGAATTTATCGTCTTACGTGAAAACCAACGTGGTTATTTTTTATCAAAATTTGGAAATAAAGAGGGAGTTTTATCTATTGATGGTACCTATGTTAATGAGTTAAATTGTGCGCTATTTATTCCATATGAAAATTACTTGAATAACAAGAAACGAATTAAAAATTTAGCAAAATTACTTGATTGTGAAATCATCAAAGTAAACGCTGAATATACTTTGACACATCCAAATGGTAGTGAAGTTGAAGTAATTAAAGAAGTTTCTGTTATCGATAGAATTCATGATGTTCTATCATCAATAAATAGACAATAAGGGGACTAATATGGCAGAAAGTAAAGAATCTGGAATCTTTATTGTTCTGAGGTGTATTCAGGCAGAATTAGTTGCTCCAAAGGGACAATATAATTCATTTGGAAAATATAACTACCGAAGCGCCGAAGATATCTTGGAAGCAGTAAAACCATTGCTTATTAAGTATGATGCATCACTGATTATGACTGATAAAATTGTTCAAATTGGTGAACGGTATTATGTTGAAGCTACTGCAACACTTTATGCACTAGGAGAATGTATTATGAACCAAGCATATGCAAGGGAAGATGATACTAAAAAGGGTATGGATGGCAGTCAGATTACAGGTGCAGCATCTAGTTATGCAAGGAAGTATGCGTTAAATGGTTTACTAGCAATTGATGACAATAAGGATGCTGATACAAATGAGTATCACAATCAAAATAATAATCAGAATAAGCAGACAAAAGTACCTAATCAGAAACCAGCTCAACAAAATCAACAGCAAAGCAAACCACAACAAAATAGCAAACAGAAGTTTATTACAACAAATCAAGCTAAACAAATTAGAGCGGAAATTAAAGCTATTGCTGAAGCGACAGGTGGACCAGTTATCACAGTTGGTAAGTGGTATATTGGCCAACTTGGTGTTCCAAAGATAGAACAGATACCTGTAGAGCGCCTAAAAGAAGCCCAGGATTTAATTGCAGAAACTAAGAAAAAGAAAGGTATTGAATAATGACAGAATTATTTAAAGAAATTGGAATGGCTGTTATCTGGCTATTAATTGGATTTTTAGTTGGTGAAAGGAGTAAAGAAAATGATAAATAATGTAGTGTTAGTTGGTCGAATGACTAAAGATGCTGAACTGAGATATACACCTAATCAAGTAGCTACAGCTACTTTCACACTTGCTGTTAATCGTACATTCAAAAGTCAAAACGGCGAACGTGAAGCAGATTTTATTAATTGTGTTATCTGGCGCCAACCTGCTGAAAATTTAGCAAACTGGGCGAAAAAAGGTGCTTTAATCGGTATTACAGGTCGCATTCAGACTCGTAACTATGAAAATCAACAAGGTCAACGTGTCTATGTGACTGAAGTAGTTGCAGATAATTTCAAAATGCTGGAAAGTCGTAACCAAAATAATAATGACCCGTTCGATAATAGTAATCCAGCTGATATTTCTGATGATGATATGCCATTTTAAGGAGTAAGTTATGGGGATGAAAGAATACGCTTTGGGGTATCAAGCAAAGGGCTTTTCTGTAATCCCGATTAGTCCTATAAGTAAAAAACCAATGATCAAATTTGCAGATAAGCCTGCAATGACTGCTGAAGAAATCAATCAGTTCTGGACAGATAATCCAACTGCGAATATTGCACTGAAAACTGATAAATTCTTTGTTATCGATATCGACGTGCATGGTAAAGACAACGGGTATGAAAGTCTAGCTAAATGGGAGAATCTAAACTTGATTACTCCAACATTGCAGGCAATAACAGCAAGCGGTGGAAAACATATATTTTACTTTAAGCATCAAGATATCAGTATGACACAAATGATTGCATTTCTTCCAGGAGTCGATATAAAAGCTCATCCAAACAATTATGTCCTGGTTGCTCCATCAAAAACAAAAAAAGGTGTTTATCGATGGGACAAAGAAAAATCCAGAGCTGGTGGAACCATGGTTACTGCAAGTCGTGCACTAGTTATGGCTATAAAACAAGAGTATCTGAAAAAGTCGAAAAAAAGTGAATTAGATGATATCAGATATCAAAATTACAGTTCTGGAAAAAGGAATAGGACAACTGAACTATTTGAAATGATTGTACTTGGATTTGGGGACCAAGGAAGTCGAAATGATACATTAGCAAAATTTGTAGGCAGTCTACTAAGTAGAGGTGTTGAAGCTGAATATGTGATGCAGCTATCAGAGCTTGCAAATAATAACTCAACGGATCCATTAAGTGATATTGAATTAAAAAGAACAGTCGAGAGTATGATTAGTAAAGATATGAGAGGAGGTGGCCGTCATTGGTGATGTTGTGAATATCACAGTTAAACAATTTTCTAGACGTAAGAAGAAAGTTTTGGATGAAAATGGTGATCAGATAGAAATTGAATCAATTATTGCAGATAGTCCTAGAAACGTTCTTTTGGCCATGAAGAGTGATAGCAGATTAAATGATTTTTTGAGGCACAATGAATTTACTGGTGAGCATGAAATTGTTGCTGATGTCAAATTGGATGCTATAAAACTTAAAAAAGGCCAGTTGCCATCCGCCTTTGAATCATATCTTAGTGTTTATTTAGAAAATCACTTTAAGGTTGTTTTCAAAGCAGGTGCTTTGAGAGATGGAATTGAGGCATTCTTTGCAGAGAAGACTTATAATCCAGTCCAAGAATACATGGAAACAGCTTTTGAGTCTTGGGACCATAAAGAGAGATTGGCTCAAGTGTTTCAAACATGGTTAGGTGCTGAAGATAGTGTCTATGTAAGGCAAATAGCCATTATGTTTTTTGTAGGCGCAGTGAGTAAAGTCTTTAATCCATTCATTAAGTTTGACTACACGTTGGATTTGGTCGGTGGCCAAGGTGCAGGTAAGACCACTTTTCTGCAAAAGATTGCAGGCGAGTGGTATACAGATTCAGCCAAGGATTTCATGGATAAAGACAATTATGAAATTATGTTGAAATCATTAATTGTCAATGATGACGAGATGGTTGCATCGAGAAAAACAACATTTGATGAACTAAAAGCATTTGTTACAAAAACAGATTTGACTTTCCGCAGATCATACGGTCGGAGGGCTGAAAAATATCCAAAAAATTTCGTGATAGCAAGGACCAGCAATAAGATAGAGTATTTAGGTGATAAAACAGGTGAGAGACGTTTTTTACCGATATTAGTCGATGCTGACAATCAGTTCGTAAAACCATTCGATATGACTGATCAAGATGTGATGCAGCTTTGGGGAGAGGCTGTAGCAATATATAAAAGAGGTTATACTTTAACATTTGATGATGATTTTGAAGAAGAGCTTGCTGTTTATAAAGAAAGATTTACATATAAAGATGAAGCAGAATCACAAATCTACGAATATCTTGATATGCTAGTTCCTGAAGAATGGGATAACTTTACAATTGTTCAGCAGCATCAATATACTTTCTCTTACTTCAATGGCGGAACATATCGTGATGAAATCGGAAATAAGTATGAAGGTATCAATCTGCAGTCTTATGTGTCATCAAAACAAATTTTAAAAAATGTGTTCGATGTTGATGTTGCGAGGGGCGATAAATTGGCCAGGAAGATTAAGCTGATAATGGACAATCATTCTGATTGGGAGTACAAAATAAGAAAAGTAAATAATAGGTCAACAAGAGCTTACTTTAGAAAAAATACACAAAATGAATGATGTAGACATAATGTGTATTGATGTAGATATAATTGATAAAAGTCTACACAAGTCTACATAAAGTCTACAGTTTGATGTAGACGTTGGTGAAAGTCAGTTATATCAATGGTTTAAGGCGTATTTTATTAACAATTTCTAAAAAAGTGGTGTAGACGCGCTAAAGCCTTGATATTACTGGTTTTATAAGCTGTTAGCAACTAAGGTTACATCATTTTATAAATATTTAAGTAAGTAAAAATAGCAAGTGATATAAACGTTGATATAACGCTATTCTTATTTTTTATAAAAATTTTTTTGAAAAAGTGGTGTAACCATGTAACCATTAAAAATATACATTCAAAATGTATAAAAAGGAGAGTAAATGAGTTATAAAATTTTAGTTTATTTCGACAATATGCTGGATGAAATTCATGAGTTTAATTCAGAAAAAGAAGCTTCTAAATGTCATGATCAATTAAGAAGAAAATATCAAGGTCAACGACTTTATAAAGTAAAAAAGGAGTTAGTCTCATGAAAACTTTAACAGTTTCTATAACATTAGATGCATTCGAAGCTAGTGAGGCACAAGCGGCTATCTTAGCTAGAAGAAAATATGACATGGTATTAATCAACAAATCTGATGGGAAACCTTATCGTTCTACTAATTTTAGATTGATTAATCGTAGGCATGACAAATTGCTTGATCATGTTACTTACATATTTGAAGTAGATTGCCATGAGGTACAATACTTAGTTATTTAGAAAGGATTGAAATGAGAAAAAATATTATTGCTTTTAGTATAGTATTTATTGTTTTTGCTGCTGGTATCTACACTGGTTATCGTTTCGCAAGTAATGAGTATAGACAACAAATAACAGGATTGCAAAAGCAAATTGATAGGTGTCATGAAGAACTAGCTAAGAAAACAGCTAGAATTGCAGAAACAACTGGTAATGGAGGTTGATAAGAAACATACCAGATTTTCCTAAGATACTAAAAAAGCCAGCAATAGCTGACTCCCTGGTTAATATTTTCGTTACTAATATTATATCATAAGGGAGATAGAGAGTGAATAGAGCCAAAGAATTACTTGATGAGCTGCAAAACCTAGATTTAGATATTCAAAGTCGTATAGATGAAATCAATGAACTTGAGGCTGGACTACTCTCAAGTCCTAAGTGGAATACGGACAAAGTCAAAGGCGGTCCAGCTAGACAAGTTGATGATGTCTATACTCAGCTTATTGTGATGAAAGAAGCGATAGAGCAAGATACCAATGAAGTTATTAACAGGAAACTTGAACTTGGTAGATTGATTAACAAGCTGAAAAATCCGAAGCATAGGACTATCTTGAGAATGACCTACATCAACAAGATGTACGTTGATGACATCTGTGACAGCATGGGTGGCATGAGTTCTCCTACTTACTACCGTTTAAAGAAACAGGCAGTAAAGGAACTTGATGTTATACTTTCAGAATTGATAGTAAATGATAGTAACGGTACAGGCATGAAGTCTAAAATCTGCTAGAATGATAGTATCAAGAAATAAGGGTAAGGCACCTATGAAGTGTCTTACCTTTTCTTTTGTCAGAAAGGAGGTAGTCCATGAGTGGATAAATTAACCCCAAAACAAGAATTGTTTGTCCAAGGGATAATCTCAGGGCTATCTCAAAGACAGGCGTATAGAAAGGCGTATCCATCATCTAAAAAATGGCTAGACAGTAGCGTTGACACTAAGGCTGCTGTCCTCTTGCAAAATGTAAAGGTTTTGTCAAGGTATAGAGAACTACTAAAACAGTTCTCAAACATGTCTTTATGGTCACGAGAACAGGCTTTTAATGAGTATGAATGGCTAAAGAATAAGGCTAGAGCTAGCATTGAACAAGATGGCGTTAGACAAGCAAACTCTAACGCCTTTCTTTCAGCATTAGACGGCATGAATAATATGGCGTTTCATGATTTAGAGCTTGCTGACGAGAAATTAAGACTTGAAATTGACAACCTCAAGGCACAGTTAGGCTCTGATGATGAAAATGACACGGTCATTACTGGATTTACATTTGATAGGAGTGAGTACAATGGCGATACTGAACCTAGCAAAGCTGATTAATCCAGTATTTGATGAAGTCCTATATACTCTCAAGAGCCATATAGTGTTAAAGGGTGGGCGTGCCTCTACTAAGTCCTCTGTGGTATCCATTGACCTAGTAAATGACTTTATTAGTGACCCTCTAGGTAATGTGGTAGTTCTACGGAAAGTTGGTAAGTACCTGAGAATGTCTGTTTATGAGCAGATAAGATGGGCCATCTATGAAATGGGACTAGCAAATCAGTTCAAATTTGGTAAGTCACCGCTACAGATTACCCACAAAAAGACAGGTACAGCCTTTTACTTTTATGGTGTAGATGACCCAATGAAACTCAAATCACAGAAGATAGCAAAGGGCTATGTTATGTCTGTTTGGTTTGAGGAATTAGCAGAGTTTGCAGGGCGTGAGGACATTGACATAGTTGAGGATACTTTTATCCGTCAAGAGTTGCCAAATGGCAAACAGGTCAAGGTTTATTTCACTTACAACCCACCTAGAAATCCCTACGACTGGATAAATGAATGGGTAGCTGAGAAAGCTAGTGACCCAACCTACATGATACATCACAGCACCTATCTTGACGACAAGCTAGGTTTTTTGTCTAGGCAGATGAAAGAGAAGATAGAAAGATACAAGGAAACTGATCCTGACTATTACCGTTGGATGTATCTAGGAGAAGTCATAGGGCTTGGTAATCATGTTTATAACATGAGCTATTTTAAGCCACTTGAGAGCCTCCCTGAGGACGATAGGCTTATCGGTATATCATTTGCCCTAGATACTGGACACCAGCAGTCAGCGACAGCCTGTGGAGCTTATGGATTGACTGCCAAGGGGAATGTTATTTTGCTTGATACGTTCTACTATTCTCCAGCTGGCAAGACAATCAAGAAAGCACCTAGTGAGTTGTCTGTGATGATACATGACTTTATTGACAAGGTCATGAAACAGTACAGAGTGCCAAAGCTCAAGATGACTATTGATAGTGCTGAGGGTGCTTTGAGAAATCAATACTTTAAGGACTATGGCGAACGTTGGCACCCAGTAGCCAAAAAGAAAAACCAGACTATGATTGACATGGTTATCAGCTTGCTAGCAGAGGGGCGCTTTTACTACCTTGACATTCCTGCTAATAAGGTGTTTGTCGAGGAGCACAAGATGTACCGCTATGATGACAAGACTATTAACTCTGATGATCCTAAAGTTATCAAGGAAGATGACCACACGGTAGATGAGTTCAAGTATTTTGTCTTAGACAATGCTAGGGAGCTAGATTTGAAAGCCTAAAGGAGCTAACAATGGGAATAGTACAGACTATCAAGAATTTCTTTACAAGGAGCAAGTATGTGATGACCACACAAAACTTAACAAACATTACTGACCACCCTAAAATAGCAGTCTCAGTTGCTGAGTATGACCGTATCAGGGAAAACCTCAAATACTATGCTGGTCGTTATCCACAGATTGAGTATAAAGATAGCAACGGCACAAAACAAAAGCGAGATTTTAACCATTTACCAATAGGCAGAACAGCATCTAAGAAGATTGCAAGCCTGGTATTTAACGAACAGGCTGAAATCAAGGTAGATGATGAAAGAGCTAATGAGTTTATCCAGAAACAACTACAAAATGATCGCTTTATTAAGAATTTTGAACGCTACCTAGAGAGCTGTTTAGCTCTTGGAGGACTTGCCATGAGGCCATATGTTGACAATGACAAGGTAAGGATAGCATTTATTCAAGCTCCCGTCTTTTTGCCTCTCCAGTCAAATACCCAAGATGTTTCTAGTGCTGCTATTGTTACTAAAACAATCAAATCAGAAGGTAATAAGCACAAGTGTTACACGCTAATTGAATTGCACGAATGGGTAAAAGATGACAGGTACACTGTGACAAATGAGCTCTACAAGTCTGATAATCAGAACATTGTAGGAGCTAGAGTACCTTTGTCAGAACTCTATGAGGACTTGGAGGAAATAGTAGACTTGAACGGTCTTAGCAGACCCTTGTTTACCTACTTAAAGACACCAGGAATGAATAACAAAGATATTAATAGTCCGCTTGGTCTATCTATCTTTGATAACGCTAAGACTACTATTGACTTCCTTAATACAACCTATGATGAGTTTATGTGGGAGGTAAAAATGGGTCAGCGTAGGGTGGCTGTTCCTACTCAGATGATTAAGACAGAGTACAATCAGGACGGTGACAAGGTCACTGTCAAGCGTGAGTTTGAAACTGGGCACAATGTCTATGAGCAGTTCGATAGTGGTGATATAGACAAGGGTATAGGTATAACAGACCTTACAACTCCTATACGCTCTGATGACTATATCAAGGCTATCAACGAGGGTCTAGCGCTTTTTGAAATGCAGATAGGGGTATCAGCTGGCATGTTTACCTTTGACGGTAAGAGTATGAAGACAGCTACTGAGATTGTCTCAGAGAACTCTGACACTTACCAAATGCGTAACAGTATCGTCAGCTTGGTTGAGCAATCCCTAAAAGAGCTGATTATCTCCATGTTAGAACTTGGGAAGGCCTATCAACTCTACAAGGGCAATATACCAGACATGGACGCTATCAGCATTAACCTTGATGACGGTGTCTTTACTGACCGAAATGCTGAGCTTGACTACTGGATTAAGGTAGTTAACGCTGGTTTTGGTACTGATGTAATGGCTATTGAGAAGGTGCTTAACGTAACGACTGAGAAAGCTAAGGAAATTAAAGCTGAAATCAGCGGTAATGCCATTGACGAGGCAAGCGGAGAGCGTAGTCCTGCTGATGTAGGAGTATATGGAGAGTGATTAGATGGCTGATGACAAGAAGAAACCAATCAAACTAAATGATGAGCAGCTTATGCTTGACGCTAGTCAGGTTGCAGACATCTATCATCAGCTTACTCTGGATCTATTTGACCAAGTTATAGACCGTATCAAAGAGCGTGGCTCTGCTAGTCTTGATGATAACCCATACATTTGGCAACTAGAGAAAATGAATGAGATGGGGCTACTCAATGAGGATAACCTCAAGCTCATTTCTGACAGCTCAGGAATTGCTGAGGAACAGCTTAGGTATGTTATCCAAAATGAGGGCTACCAAATCTACAAAGATACCAAACAGCAGCTTTTAGAGGCTACTGGTAGCGGTAGTTTTGTGGCTAACTCACTCATTCAAACAAATCTAGCAGCATATGTCAATCAGACAATTGGAGACATAAATAACCTTATCAATACCACGCTACCAAAAAGCGTGATGGGGGCTTATCAGTCTATCATTGAAGAGGCCACAGCAAAGGTTGTC
Organism: Streptococcus urinalis 2285-97; assembly: GCF_000188055.2. Lineage (NCBI taxonomy): Bacteria > Bacillati > Bacillota > Bacilli > Lactobacillales > Streptococcaceae > Streptococcus > Streptococcus urinalis. The sequence goes on along the minus strand of NZ_AEUZ02000001.1, from coordinate 1,983,711 downwards.
ACAGGTCTAGCAACATCAGACAAGGCTATTTCAGATACTGTCATGAAATGGGCTAAAAAAGGCTTTTATGGCTTTACAGATAGTCAAGGGAAGAGGTGGAAAGCTGACACCTACGCTAGGCAAGTCATTAAGTCAACTGCTTGGCGTGTTTATCGTGAGGTTAGAATGGCTCCAGCTGAGGAAATGGGTATAGACACCTTTTACTACTCAAAGAAATCTACAGCAAGAGAAATGTGCGCCCCTCTACAACATCAGATAGTCACTACTGGAGTTGCTAGAACTGAAAAAGGTGAGCGTATCCTTGCCTTATCAGATTATGGATATGGAACCGCTGGCGGTTGCTTGGGTATTAACTGTACTCATGAAATCACGCCTTTTGTTGTCGGTGCTAACTATAAGCCTGATTTGCCTGATGAGCTGAAAGACCTAACGCCTGAGCAGGCTATAGAAAATGCCAACGTACAGGCTAAACAGAGGGCCCTAGAGCGGTCTATCAGGCAGTCTAAAGAGTTCCTCCACGTAGCAGAAAAGCTAGGAGACCAAGAACTGATAGACAAGTATAAGAACAGAGTAAGGATACAACAGGGATCTATGAGAGACTATCTCAGACAGAACCCATTCCTACACCGTGATTATGCCAGAGAGAAGTACTATGATGACCCATTTACCAAGGCTAAGAAAGATATTGAGCTTAGGGCACGCCAGGAAAAAGTGACTAAGGAATATGAGCGAGCCAAGGAACTTTTAGGGGGGAGAGCACCAAAATCATTGTCAGAATTTAAGAAAATGGGGTATAATAACACTAGAGGGTACAGGCAAGTATTACTCAAGTCTGACCTGCAAGAGCAAATCAACAACGGCGAGCTATCTTTGGTTATCAATCAGGATAAGCAAAATAGACACGCCAAAGACCACAAGGCCTATGCTGATTATGTCTCAAGCAATAAGAGTAAAAACAAGCCAATACCTGGTTATATCACGGTAGACAATGATACTGTCCAGAAGATTATCAATGACAATTACCTGGACGGTACAATAGTCAAGCGTCAGAAAGGGCAGTATAGCTCTATTATCAAGATTGACACTAAGAGTGGTGTTGCATATAGTCGTTCAGACCTAGATGGAGCTTATCCAACAGAGACAGTTGAGTTTACTATCCACATTTCCAAAGCAACTACTCACCTAGTGCCAAAAATGCCAAGCGATAACAAAGAAGGAGGTACTCAATGAAATTATGGGAATATATAAATAAAACAGTCCGCCTAGTATTAGTTGATGGCACCTCTGTCATTGGAAAGGTGCTTGATTGGTATGATGGAGTTGATTTAGATGGTGATGATGAAATCGTCATAGAAGACCACTCATATCCAGAAAGTAGTATTAAGCAAATTGAAGTTATTAGCACTTAGTTAAAACTAGGTGCTTTTTTCATGCTCAAAAATAGGAGTTGTTATGAATAAACGATTAAAAAAGAAGCTAGAGCTTGAACAAACAATCAAAATTTTAAATAAAAACTACAAAGTTCTAAATAAAGAAATACTTGATATTGAAATTGTACAGTCTCGAAACGCACTAGCAACTAACAAAGAGTTTACAAGCTTACGTAAAGCATTAATTGATCAGCAAGAACTGACTCATGCACTTTCTGAAGCTCTAGCTGAGTTGCAAGACTATGTTTTGAATGATTTAACCAATAAAAGGCCGTTTTGGCAATTTTGGAAATAATTTAGAAAGGAGATTACAACCTTGAAACCGTCTGAAAACTGAAAGGAGCGTGATCTTATATCTATGTCTTGAACCGTACATTAGAACGGTTTTTTATTTTGCCCTGGATATGGCGTAAAAGTGTCTGTATCTCAGTCCCTCGTGACGTAAAACAAAGGAGTTAAGGTATGAGCCTTAAACGTGAGATGTTGGTTGACGCAGGTATAACAGATAACAGTGTGCTGGATAATATCATGCAAGCGTACGGTGCAGGTATTGAAAATGCAAAAGTACAGGCTAAGTCTGAGTTACAGGCAGAAAACGACACATTGAAACAACAGCTTGAGCAACAAACTCAAACTATTAAAGATTTGCAGGACAAAGAAGGTGCTAGTGATGAGCTGAAACAACAATTAGCTGATATCAAGAGCCAATTTGATACTTACAAATCTGATAGCGAGACGCAACTTGCTCAAATTCAAAAAACAAATGCGGTAGCTTTAGCACTTAAAGATGTTGGAGCTTACAACTCAGAAGATTTGATGAAGTTTATCGACTTAGACAAAATCGAAATAGGAGAAGATGGTAAACCTGTTTTAGAAGAAACAATCAACAACCTTAGAGAGTCAAGTCCATATCTTTTCCAAGTCCAAAACGAAACAGAACCAACACCAAAAATTACCGCAATTGGAAATCCGTCAGCAGACTCAGGATCTAACCTGAGTGAAGAAGATAAAGCCTTGTTTGCAGGCTTTGACAGTATTTAAGAGAAAGAAGGAAGTATTACATGGTAGTAAATTACGCATCTAAATTTGACACTAAAGTTGATGAGCGCTTTGCAAAAGAAGCACTTTCAACAGGAATTATCAACCAGGATTTTGATTTTACTGGTGTTGATACTGTAAAAGTGTATTCTGTGCCAACATCAAAAATGAACGATTACACAACATCAGGAGTTAATCGCTATGGTACTGCAGAAGAACTTGGTAATACAGTTCAAACTATGGTTTTAACCAAAGACCGTTCATTTACATTTACAATTGATAAGAAATCTGAACAAGATACTAATGGTGTTATGGAGGCTGGTAAGGCTCTTGCACGTCAACTGTCAGAGGTTGTTATCCCTGAGGTTGATACCTACCGCTTTGCAACAATCGTAGCAGGTGCAGCTCCTGAACATGTTAAGACAGCGGCTATTACTAAAGATGACGCTTATGAGGCTGTCCTAGATGGTCAGGTAGCTCTTACAGACGCTTTTATTCCTGTAGCTGGTCGTGTCTTGCATGTGTCTCCTAAGTTCTACAAACTTATCAAACTTGACCCAACATTTGTGAAGAACTCTGACCTTGGCCAAGAAATCACTATCAAAGGTCAAGTAGGTATGATTGACGGCTTGCCAGTTGTCTTGACACCAACATCACGCTTGCCACAAAATGTAGAGTTCGTGATTGCTCACCCAGTGGCTACTACATCTCCTGTTAAGTTGGAAGATTACAAAATCCACGACAACCCACCAGGAATTAACGGTAAACTTGTTGAGGGTCGTATCCGTTATGACGCTTTTGTTCTTGACAACAAGAAAAAAGCTATCTACGTTCACAAATCAGCATAAGGGAGGCTAAGTAATGGCTAGAAAGAAAACTGAGGAAACCACAGAGGAAGTGGTGGAAAAGCAAGAAGTAACTGAGGAAACCACAGAGGAAGTGGTGGAAACAGTTTCTGTCAAAAAGTCTGTTACCTTGACCAAGGGCGGGGTGTCTTTCACCCTCTCTGACCCTATCATGATTTCAGCCTTTGAAAACCAAGGCTACGAAGTGGAGGAATAATAAAAAATGGCTAAATTCAAAGCAACATCAAACGTTGTCTTTGTCGTTGATGGCAAAGAAACACATTTTGATGAAAATGTTGAGTACGACATGGAAGTAAAGAAAGCTGAGGAACTTAACGCTAAGGGGGCAGTTACACACCCTGAACTCAGCCCATTCTTTGAACGTGTTGACAAGGAAGAAAAAGCAACAAAGGCGGATAAGTAACACCGCCTTTTTTAATTGGAGGTGGTTACTATCGCTTATTTAACCAAAGATGAATTTAAGGATTTTGGCTTTGATGAAGTCAATGACTTTGAAAAACTGCTAAAGAGAGCGGAGGTGTCTATCAACCTCTTTCTTAATGGGTTCTATGATTTTGTAGACTTTGAGAAAGAGATTGAGCACAGAAAGCAAGCGGTCAAATTGGCTGTAGCTTTCCAAGTAGTCTATTTGGACACTAGCGGTATCCTGACGGCTGATGATAAGCAGTCAGTGGCTAGTGTATCGCTTGGGCGTACCTCAGTGAGCTACAAGGACACCTCTAAAACCTCTTTAGAGAGTGCTAGGTATAATTTATCACTTGACGCTTTGAACGCTCTGAAAGGAGCAGGATTTGGCTTTAGAGGGGTAGGTTATGACAGGTATTGATAAGCGACTTTTGGTCGATACTGTGACTATCCAGAAAACCACAGAGGAAAAAGACGCATGGGGAAAAGTAATGTTAGAGAGCCCAGTCACGCTTAGTCCTGTTAGGTTTGATAGGCAGTATCAAGTGCAAGGCACCCAGAACAACCGCAAAGAGGCTAAACCTAGCCTTTTGTTTGTGTATCCTCAATATTGCCCAATAGTCCTAGATAAGTCTTTTGAAAATGCCATTATCAATGACGGACAGACGGAGTACAGAGTGACTACTATTGTCCCTGTCAGTTATCCACATAATGGGAAAATTTTCTGTTATGAGTTGGAGTGTATCTAATGGGAGCAACAGTATCTGTAAAAGTTGACCTTAAAGGTATAGAAAAGAAAGTATCATCACAAGCGCTAGCAAGAGGTAAATTAGCAATCGCTAACCAAATGATACTTGATATGGCGCCATTCACACCTGCCAAAGAAGGAAACCTGAGAGGTAGTGCTCAAGCTAGCGGTGATAGTGTGCGTTATCCTGGACCTTATGCAAGAGCTCAGTTTTACGGCTCTAGCTACAACAAACACAAGAGCTTTACTTTTAAGCGTTATACAACACCTGGAACTGGTAAAAGGTGGGATAAAAAAGCAACCGCTCTACATGTCAAGGATTGGGGTAAAGTCGGACTTAGAGCAATGGGAGTTAAAGCATGAACAATAATGATTTTTCAGAAGTCCTAAGAGATTTCATCAACACACTAGGCCTGCCTCTGATTTGTAGACTTGATTACTTGTCAGAGACTGAAGGCTTAGTTCTTTATCCTTTACCTGGTGGCAAGGTTGAAAAAGAGTATCTAAACGGTAAACAGGATATCAGCTTGTTTTTTGAAGTAGCAATAAAAACTACTGATCATCAAAAAACAAGTGGTATTTTGTGGGCTGTCAATAGTGCTCTTGCTGATTTTAACCTTGAGCTACCTAGTCAAAATAATTCATATCAATTCAGAGGCCTTGAAGTCTCACAGCCATTTCTTAATGACCGTGATGACCAAGGCTTTTATGTTTATATGCTGGACATCACAGCAAAAATTGAAACAGATGGAGGAAATTAAATGCCTAAAATGAAAAACGCCAAGCGCAAACACTATGTAGCGCCTTGGTCAGCAGAAAATCCAACTACTGAGCCATTAACTGATGCTTGGAAATGGCTTGCAGATGGTGTCACAACTGCAGAAGTTGAGAATGACGAAGAAACAGACGACATAGCTTACTACAACGGTGACGGCACACCTGAGACAGTGGTTACATCTGTTAAGTACGGTTACAGCTTTGAGGGTGACTACATCAAAGAAGATGAAGCGCAAAAAATCATTGCTGATATGCGTTTCTTGACTGGAGACCAACGCAAGGTGTGGTTTAAGGTAGTTGACCCCGACGGCATGACTCAATATTCAGGAGTTGCCACAGTGTCTGAAATCAAGATCGGTGGCGGTGAGGCTGCTGAATTTGAAGCCTTTGAATGTACTATCAGCTGGAACACAGTACCTAAACAGTCCGCTGTAGTTGGTGGATAAAGCAACTTAGGGGAGTTATTGCTCCCCTTTTTTATTTTTGATTTTTAGTAGGAGATAAATAAATGGTAGTAATTAAAAAGCGTAGTAATGTAATTCCAGTCGATTTTGGGGAGTTCAAACTTGAATTTCTTGCTAACGATAAAAGCATTAAGAAAATGACGGAAGTTGGTAAAAAATTAGAGTCTGAAGGTGCTAAACTATCAGAAACTGTAAATGATGATGACAATCAAGCATTTGAATCATTGCACGATTTAGTTAAATTATCATGGACTGAGATTTTTGATGAAAATGCATTTGAAAAAGTTTATAAATTCTCAGAAGGTACAACAATTGACTGCATGATTTACTTACTTGAAGCTGTAAATGGGATTATGTCAGAGTGGGAAAAAAATAACAACGGGGATGCGCTTAAAAAATATCTAGGTGACTAATATGCTTGATTTATCAAGGAAATTGACAGATGAGCTAGTCATTGGTGATGATGTGTACAATATGAATATTGCTTTTAACAAGGTTTTGAAAGTTATGGAGCTTATCAATGATGATGAGTTTGATGATATTTATAAACCATATCTAGCTATTCAGATTTTTACTGATGTTGATTTCACAGATGCTTTGAGCCCTGAACAAGCTACGGCTATTTTCAAGCTGATTTTTGAGGAACACATCAGAATAATTCCAGCTAAAGATAGTGCACCAGTATTAGACTTAGCAGGAAATCCAATCAAAAGCAAGATACGCTCTAAAAGTCAATCAGAGGACGGAGAGCGTCTTTTTAGTTTGAAGTATGACGCTGAGTACATCTACTCATCATTCATGCAGGCTTACGGTATTGATTTGATTGACGCACAGAATACGTTGCACTGGAAGAAATTTAATGCCCTACTTAATGGGTTACCTAGCGACACTAAGTTTGCTGAGGTGCTTAAAATACGTTCTTACAAGCCACAGAAAGGCGATAGTAAGAAGTACAAGGAAGGCATGAAACAACTCAAGAAAGAGTATGCACTACCAAATGATTTCGACTACTAGAGAAAGGGGGTATATATGGCAGATGGATCAGTAACAATCAAAGTTGATTTGGACGGTTCTGACGCTCAGTCTGGCGTCAGTAAGTTAAAATCACTTTTTGGACAATTAGAAGGAGCAGGCTCAAAGGTTGGGTCTGTTTTTAAGTCGGTTTTAGGAGCTAATATTATTAGTTCGGCTTTAACAGCTGGCATAAGTACTGTTAATAACGGTATACGTGACATGGCTTCTGAGCTGAATAGTTCTGCCAAAGCATGGAAGACCTTTGAGGGAAACTTGCAGGCTTTTGGGCGCTCTCCTGAGGTAATCAAAGCAGCTAAGACCGAAATGCAAGACTTTGCAACCAAGACGATTTACTCAGCGTCTGATATGGCTAGTACATACGCTCAGTTAGATGCTGTTGGGACCAAGAATGTTGGTAGCTTGGTTAAAGCCTTTGGTGGACTTGCAGCATCAGCAGAAAATCCAGCCCAAGCTATGAAGTCTTTATCTGTGCAAGCTACTCAGATGGCGGCTAAACCAAAGGTTGCTTGGATGGATTTTAAAATAATGATGGAACAAGCCCCTGCTGGTATGGCTGCTGTTGCTAAAGAAATGGGCATGACAACAGCTGAACTAGTTTCAGCAGTAAATGATGGAAAAGTAAAAACTGAAGATTTCTTTGCAGCAATGGAACGTGCAGGTAACTCAGACGCTTTTCAAAAAATGGCTACTGAGTTCAAAACTGTTGATCAGGCAATTGATGGAGCAAAAGAAAGTCTATCAAATAAGTTGATGCCTGCTTTTGATAAAGTAAATGCATTTGGTATTAAAGCAATTAACGCCTTATCTTCTGCAATTGATAAGGTTAATTTTGACAAGTTAGCTAGCGGTCTCGGAACTTTCTTAGATGGTATCAATATAGAATCTGTTATTAACAAGATAGCTAGTACAGTTTCTTCTGCCACATCCAAATTACAACAATTCTTTTCTATTTTTAAAGGGACTGGAGCTGTATCAGCTTTACAGTCAGCGTTAGGAGCTGTTGGCAAAGCGATTAGTCATATTGTTTCATCAATAACTGGCAATAAAGAGCAAATAACAAGTTTCGCTACGGCTGTTGGCGACGCATTTGTTCAGATTTCAGGAAAGATTGAAAGTGTTGCTAACTGGATTTCTAAGATTGATCCTGGAGTTTTTAGAAATTTAGTTGCTGGAGTGTTAGCATTTAATACTGGTTTATTTGCCTTAAAAAAAGGTATCAAAATAGCTACCACCCTAAAATCAGCATTTGATTTTGGTAAAACACTAGTTTCGTTAATAGCGAATATATTCGGCTTGACCGTTGCACAAGCTGCAAATGCTGGAGCAAGTGCAGCAATGAGTGCAGGAAATACAGCTGTTGGAACAACCGCAAGTGCTGCTGCTGTATCAGTAATGAAAATGGGAGCTGGAGTGTTAATGGTTGGAGCTGGTTTTCTTTTGGCTGCGACTGGAGTATATGTGCTCGTTCAAGCAGCTACTCAATTATCTTCAGCTGGGACTGGTGCCCAAATAGCTATGGTTGCTTTTGCTGCAGGAATTGCTTTATTAGCGGCAGGTGCTACTGCTCTAGCTCCTGCTCTGACAGCTGGAGCAGTTGGAATACTAGCTTTTGGTGGTGCTATTTTAATGATAGGAGCAGGTATTGCAATTGCATCTGCAGGAATAGCGTTGCTAGCAACTCAGTTGCCAACTATTGCAACCTATGGACTTAGTGCATCAATTGCTCTTATTTCTCTTTCTGCGGGTTTGCTTTCGGTTGGAGTTGGTGCATTGATGGCAGGAGCTGGATTGTTAATTGCTGGAGTAGGATTGACAGCTTTAGCAGTTGGAGCTGCATTGGCAGGAGCAGCTACCGTGTTATTAGGAGCTGGATTATTAGTTGCATCAGCTGGTGTCGCTGCATTTGGTGTAGCTTTAAACATCTGCGCACCTGCGCTTCAAAAATTAGCAACTGCTGTTTCAACAGTCGTAGAAGCTGTAAGCGGAGCATTTGTTAGTGTATTGAATAGTGTCTCTGGTGTCATCACAAGTATTGGAAATGCTGCACTGAAAGCAGGAACAGGATTTAAGTCTCTTGCTCAAGGTGTTGTTATGATTACCAATACAAGATTTGGTGATATGGCTGCATCTCTTACAGCAGTTGCAGTTGGTTTAGGTAAAATTTCAGCTAGTGGAGCTGGTTTGGCAATAGTTGGCTCAAGCATGACACAATTAGCAACAGGAATGACAATGCTTGCAACAAGTTCAACAATGGCTCTTGCTGGAATGACTGGAATATCATCAGCTATTACTACGTTACAAGCTTCAATCAGTACAATACCTTCTGTTTTAATGTCGGCATCTGCTGGTTTTAGTACATTTTCTTCACAGATTATTGCTAGTGCATCAAGTTTATCTGTTGTTAATGCACCTATCGCAATGTTGAAGATGCAAATTATGACAATTACACCAGCGTTAGCAATGGCATCTGCTGGATTTTTAATGTTCGGAGCACAACTTAGCGTAGTTGCTACAGCGTTTATCAGAGTTGGTTCCATGGCAGATATGACAGCTACACAGATTAATCAAGTGGCGACATCTTGTTTACTTGTATCTAGCGCATTTACTTCAATGCAGAGTGCAGTGCAATCAGCTATGCAGGCTATTTTGAGCACTGTTAGATCAGTCGGCTCTCAGATGCAAGCTGAGGGTACTAGAATTGGTAGACAAACAGCTCAAAATATAGCTAGTGGTATAAATGGTGGCATTGGATCAGCTGCAAGTGCAATGAATGCGTTAATGTCAGCAGTGCACTCTGCTGGAATGAGCGGTGTTGGTGCTATGCGTGGTATTGGTGCAATGATTGGCCAAGGTTTGGCTCAAGGTATGTATTCAGCGCTTGGAGCAGTAACAGCTGCAGCTAATGCACTAGTTGCCCAAGCTGAGAGAGCAGCACAAGCTAAGGCTAAAATTCACTCACCATCACGCTTGTTTAGGGACAATATAGGCCGTTATATCGCTCAAGGTATTGCAGTTGGTATTGAGAAAAATACTTCTGATGTAACAGATAGCCTAGCCTATGTTCAAAAAGAGATGTCATCCTTTAAGTTTGATGTAGAGGACTTAATTGGTTTAGGCAACGGAACATTGTCAAGTCAACTTAAACTTAAATCAAACACTGAGCAATCTATCAAGGCTGATCTTACTGCTAAAAAAGAGAAAAATGACAACTTAATCAATAAAGCTCTGGAAATTGCTAAGAAAGCAGTTGAGAAACCAACACATATTGATGTTAACGGTGAAACTATTGCCACAGCAACGAAAAATGAGACTTACAAAGTTCAAAAAGAAGTTAAAGAAAACATTGGTAGGATTGAGGGATTATTTGCATGAGTGAGTTAACAGTTAAGTTTAATAATGTTGATTTGTCATCATTTTTTAGAGTGGTTGACATTGACAGAGCAGATCAGCATGAAATTGTGGTGACTGTCAAGATGAAAACATCAGGTAGTCGAGAAATGCAACAGAAAAAACGTGAGTTGAGAAAGATTTTAATGTCTGATACTTATCATGAGTTGATTTTTTCTGATGAGCCTGAGTTATTCTATTATGCAAAAGTTATTGATCCTTTTGATGAATCAAATAAAATATCATGGTTTCAAGATGTCGATATTACATTTGTTACTCTTGATGGTTATGCCTACAGTACATCTTATGAAAGTATTCCATCTGAAAAGATAACAACATCAAATAACATTGTTACTGTTGAATTTGACAATCAAGGTTCAGCATTAGCATTACCAATTATTGAATTGACAAACACATCTGAAAATGGATTTGTTGGGGTTGCTGTTGATAACAGCAGCCTTGAAATTGGTAATGTTGAAGAAGTTGACACAGTTCAGGTTCAAAATTCTGAAATGATGGTCAATTTTAAACCATTTAATGCTCAAGGTATGTTATCAACAGGTGCTCAGGGTGTTGGTGTTGCTAATGATAATATGCAATCACAGACAGGAACATTGGGTATTGTTAAAAGGACGAATGGAACTAGTGATGTTGATTGGATTTATTTGTCAAATCCAGGAACAGCAGCAGGATATGGGTTGAATGGTCAATCACTTACATTTTCAGCAAAAGCTGATTTGAATGGTGAGGTAGGAACATTATTTGACACAATTTATTGGAGACAAGTTTTCCATACTGGTATGCTAACTCAACAATCAGCAATCAAGGTGATGGTTTCTGATGCATCAGGCAATTTTCTATATGGTGTTGAGACAATCAAACGTTCAAACTCAAACATCGCAGAGTTCAATTGTATGATTGCAAATCCTAACAACCCAGTTGGATATGATTTTGTAAAGAGAACTACATTTTTAGCTAGTCATATTTTGAAAGAAAATCCATTTATGAATGCAAATGGACACATGGCAATGTATAGAAATGATGATGTCATTACATTTTATGAGAGAGGTTATTCAAATCATCAATCTGATTATTTAAAAGGTAAAAAGAGCGCAAAAGTAAGTGTATTCTTGCTCAAATATGCTAATAAATCACAAGTTACTGATATGTTTGTATCTGATTTTATGTGGCAAAAACATCATGTTCCTGGTATTAGAGATGTTCCAAATAGATATACAAAATTTTCAAAAATCATACTTGATAATGAGATAGGAAAAGTGACAGTTGATGGAATGCCTGAACAAACTGTATTGGGTTCAGAATATATCAAGTTGCCACCTGGTATCTCAACGATGAAATTATATTATTCTAGCTGGTTGACATCATTGCCATCAGTAAACATCAAATACAGAAAGAGGTATAGATAGTGCAGATTACTTTTTATGATAAGAATATGATTGAAACAGCAACTGCTGACAATCAATTGTTAAATGCTATCAAAATTAAAAAGGCATCATTATCATCATATTTTGAAGAGGCAACTCATTATGTTGAGTTTGAATTTTCAAAAGAAACAGGTGAATGGTGGGGGATCAAAGAAAATGGCTATCTTGCATTTAGATTTAGAGGCAAATTTTATAGATTTAATATCGTAAAATTCAAAGAAGATGTCAAAACCAATTCCATCAGCATTTTAGGTGATTATTTCAATCTAGAAATGCTAAATGAGAACTGTTTAGCATATGAAAAACAACCATCAAGGACTATTGTACAGCATTTAGTAGCAATGGAGATTTTGCCATATGCTAACTTTGAAATAGGTGTCAATGAACTAGCAAGCAGCAGCAGAGTTGTTGAATATACAGGTGAAGAGATGAAATACAAAAGACTCATCTCTCTAATCAATAACTTTGATGGTGAGTGTCAATTTGAAATTAGACAAAAAAGAAATGGTGAGTTTGACAAACTAATTCTAAATATCTATAAAGCAAATGATGGTGAAAAAATTCAAGGTGTTGGTAGAAATAGAAGAGATTTAGAACTCAATATTGATAACACTAACAACATTAGCAGATCGGTTGATTCAACAACTATAAGAACAGCTATTGAACCAACAGGAAAAGATGGGTTGAGGTTAGGCAATAGCGGAAAAACCTGGAGAAATAATGATGGTAGAGTTGAATTTGAACAAAAAGATGGCAGAATTTATGCTGTTATTGCTGCCGAAGAAACAACTCGTGTATTATCTAATGACAAATGGTTAGTTTGGAAACAAAATTTTGATACTGATTCATTAGATAAACTTGAGTCTGAGTCATACAAATGGATAAAAAACAATTGTTATGCAAAAGAAACCATTGAGGTTGCAGGGTCTTTTGATGTTGAAATTGGAGATACTGTAATTTTGAATCATAAAGGTGTTGGTAGATATGGGCTTTTGGGAACTTTGCGTGTTGTTAAAATTGTATGGGATTTACTAACTGAGGAAAATGAAGTCTCATTTGCTAATTTCAAACGATTATCATCCAAAATTTCTGCTCAAGGTCTTGCTTTACAAGAAAGTATTGAGACACCTGCAAGTTATGATATTACATTTAATACAACTGCCGGACAAGTTTTTAAAAACAACACTGGGGCATCAATAGTATCATTCAATTTTAAAAAGAATGGATTGGATGCTGCTGTCATTGGTCAAAGATGGTACAATGGCACTCAACTATTATCAAATGGCTTAGAAGTGACAATAAAGCCTGACATGCTGACAGATGGCAAGTTAAATTTGAGGCTTGAGGTTGATGTCACTGATGCAATTACATTTAGCAAAGAGTTAACATTTATCAATGTTAGTGACGGCGAAAAAGGGAATGGCATTGAGTCAGGAAAAGTCACATATGGCAAGACAACATCAATATCAACCCAACCTGTAAATTGGTCAGATAGCAGGCCAGCTGTCGGTCAGGGAGAGGTGCTTTGGTCAAAAACAACACTATCATATACTGATAAAAATGTTCCTGATACTATCGATATAAAGTATACATATCAAGGTAAAGACGGGGCGCTAGACGAAGAACAATATAATGCAATTGTTGCAAAAAATGTCAGTCAAGATGAGCTAATAAGTCAAGTTAAATCAACAGCTGATGCTGCTAAGGATACCGCGAGTGTTGCCTTGTCTAACATAGTTAGTGAGTCTAAAAAATTAACTGATCAGATGTCCGCTTTGTCTAAAACAGAAGGCGAACATTACTCTGCAACATCTCAACAACTAACTCAAATTGATGGAACTGTAAAAGGTCTACAAACTGATTACACTGCATTAGTTAACAAAGATAATGAGATTACTCAGACATTAACTAACTACAAGCAGACTATCGATCAGAATACAGCCCACATTGCAGAAAATAAACAATCTGTCGATGGAACGATCAGCAGTCTACAAACACAAGTTACTCAAAATAAAAATGATATTGCCACAAAAGCAAGTCAGTTAACAGTAAATAACTTATCAGGTCGAATGTCTAGCGCTGAGACGACTATCACGCAGAATGCTAACGAGATTAGTACACGATTATCTCAGACTAATATCGAGTCACTCATTACTAGCAAAGCAACTGTCATTACGGATAACAAAGTCAAAGAGACATCAGATAGTTTTAGTCGTGAGATAACGAGAGTTGAAGGATTAGTTGATGGGATTTTTTCAGGCAATCGTAACCTATTGGTTAATACAAAATCAATGGACAATATACCTTATACATCAGCAAATAAGACTTCAGAGACATACATGGGTGGTTCTGTTGTTTCAGCGTTGGGTCAATCTGGTAGCTACAAAGATGCTTTTAGACAAAAAATGAGCATTGTTCCTGACGAATTAGAGTATATTGTTTCTTTTTACGCAAAATCAACGGCTGTCAGTCATAATGTGACTTGTTATTTTTACGCACCTAACACGACAATAAAATCGGTTTCGTCCCAAGGGGTTGTAAATGATAGACCTACCGGTTCTGATGGGTCCATAAATATCTCATTAACGAATGAGTGGAAACGATATTGGATAAAATGGACTCTCAGAGCTCCAAAAGACGATACGGAAAAAATTCCAAAGGAAGTAATTGTCGGAAGGAATTGGGATAGTGTTAACAGCGTGTCTATCGCTTTACCTGCTTTATACGCTGGCAATCTTAACACAGAGTGGTCTCAAGCTCCCGAAGACCTCAAAGCTGTCACAGATGGATTAACTATCAAATACAACACAGTAAAAGATACAGTAGATAGTCACACTCAACAAATTGGTCAGCAGGGAATATCTTTAACGACTACAATTCAAAGAGTAGACTCTATCCAATCGTCAGTAAGCAGTATTGACGGTAGGTTATCGACAGTCACACAGACTGCTGATGGACTTGTAACAACAGTTCAAAATCTATCTGTTGGTGGAAATAATCTGTTGTTAAATGCTGATTTTGAATTATTAGAAAATAAAACATCTTTTACTGTTGGTGGAGTTACTTATTCACAAGGTCCTAAATATTGGTCGACTTATAATGGTGGAATTCCGAATCCAGTAACATCTTTTCATTCATATAGTGGTTCGTTTGCCGGTCGAAATAATGTTGTAATTTTCAATGAATCTGACGGATCAAGGAATTGGAAAGCAATAAATCAATCAATAGGAAAAACAATAATGTCAGATTTTCCTGATTCAACAGATGATTTTATTCTTTCGTTTGATGCATATGCTGATCTATCCGGTGCTAAATTATTTGGTGGTTTTTATTATGTTAACAAATTGACTGGTACAGCGAATTTCCACGCCGGGCAATTTACAGTCAACTTAATAACTTCTGGATCTTGGAACAGATACTCTGTTAAAGTTCCGTTTAACAAGGATAACTGTGATTTTAGTAAGACATTTTCATTTTTAATCTACGGTTATGGTTTTTCATCAAATGCAATATTAGCGCTTGATAATGTTAAGTTAGAAACAGGAACAATATCATCAGCATTTAGCAAATCTAAAAAAGAACTTGACGATCAAATATCATCAATTCAAACGACAGTTACCCAAACATCCAATAGCTGGGCGGTTAAAAACTTAACATCAAATGGTTCAATCCTTAGTCAAATCAATCTAACCGATGGCACAGTAAAAATTGATGGTAAGTATGTTAAAATCACCGGTCAGACATTAATTGACAACGGTATTATTACTAATGCAATGATTAAGGATTTGACAGCTGATAAAATTATAGGTGGTACCATTGATGCAAATAAAATATCAGTAATTAATTTAAATGCGAGTAACATTACTTCAGGTCAGATTTCTGGAGGTCTTATTAAAGGTGGCGTTTTAACCGCATTAAATGGTGCGATGTCGATTGATTTGAATAATGGTACAACAGAAATGTACAATGATAACCCAGCAATCAGAAGAGTAACTGCTGATTTACCAAATCAATTTATTAAATTCAGTACTGGTACTCAACCCAATGACAACAATTATAGAATTATTGGTTCCGGCACAAAATCAAATTTGACAGCTGCTATTACATCAATTGGCACTAATCGATTGCGAACGGAAAATAATTTAGATGGTGGTTTTACTGGCATCAATATCTACGCTGGTGGAAGTGGAACTGGTGACAGCGTTGTAGACAGAATTGAAATTTCATCAGATATTTTAAAAATTGCGCATTCAGCGAATTCTAGTGATAGAGGCTGGGTATTTGAAAATATTAATGGTTTGAATAACCAGTATGTTTTTAGACCAAATACGACATATCAGGATACGTATAAAGCAATGATTGGAACATCTCTGAATCCTGTTGATGAAATGTACATTAATGAAATGTATATTAAAGGCCAACGTTTGGGTTATATACTAAAAGACATAGCTAATCGAATCGGTAATGTAGGCTCATGGGCAGCAGTTATCTCATAGAAGGAGAAATATAATGGACGAACAAATCAAATCAAATTTAGCTTTACAAATTGCACAGCTTGCACTTGATAAAGCAACATTGGAAGCACAAGTAAAGCATTTGCAATCAGAAATTAATCAATTGAGAGAAGAAAAGGAAGGTGACTAGAATGAAGCAATGGACTGTAATCGGAAAACCTTATGGTATTTATCAGGATGGCGTTGTTGTCAAAACTGATGTACGTCTGCAAGCTGACGATGGAACATACTTACCTCAAATTTTAATTGGTGATTACGTAGAAAAAGATAATCAAGAACTAATCAAATTGGTACTTGATACATTCGCAAAAGAAAATGTTGTTGATTTTGCAATTTTAGAGTCTGTTAAAGACATTGAATTGCTTAAAGCTGATAAAGAAGCTTTAGCAAAAAAAATAACAGAGGCTGATGCATCAATAGCTAAGATGACACAAGCAACAATTGATATGCAGGCTAAAGTCGACAAAGCTGTTGTCGAATTAACAGAATTGGTTACTTCGACATTGATGACTTCAGGTACAGTTTAATGGAACATGCTTTAAATACAATCGTTACACTATTTTTTATGTTTAAAAAAGGAGAAATTACTATGAAATTTACTAAAGATTATTTAATTGTTGACGTATGGTATCGTCGAGTTGCAAATGGAATCTGTACTTTTGAGGAAGTACCAAAATTGTTTAATTTAAGGGACTGTGTTTTGGAATTATTGAGTCAAAAGGTTACAGATACTGAGGTGTAGCCTATGGATATCTTTTTTGATAATTTGGCAGATTTTGCAAGTGTTGTTGCCTCAATTACAGTCATTTTTGGATTTTTAATCGCAATTTACAAATATTTGGTAGTTGAGCCTGATAACCGGATGGCCAAAAAGATTAATGACCAAAACAACAAAGCGTTGAGAGATACAGTCGAGCCTTTAACCGAACAGATAAAACTTTTGAATATTACCCTTGATTTGACTAAACAACAATCAGACGAAGTCAAAAAAGAAGTTGTAGATCACGACAGTCGACTTGATAACCATGAAACTCGAATTACTGTGCTTGAAAATAGAAAGGATTACTAATATGAAAAAAATTGATAATGGAACATTAACACGAACTATCGTTTTAGTACTCGCATTAATTAACCAAGGTCTTGTTATGGCCGGAAAAAATACGTTACCATTTTCAGACGAAGAGATGACCCAGTTCATCTCTTTTGTTTTTACGACAGCAACTGCATTAGCTGCATGGTGGAAAAATAATGATTTTACTCATGAAGCAAAAACAGCTACAAAAATCATGCAAAATCAAAAGTTGGCTAACAAAGCTCAAGCTGATCAACTAGGTCAAGCTAAGGCATCAGCACAATTAAATGTAAATAATCAATCTCAAGGAATCAATACTGACGAAACATTTGGATAGGGGGCATGTATGGCAACAAATCAAGATGTCGCAAATTGGGCGCTGACAAAATCAGGTCAGCGACTCAGCGTCAACACGAATCCATATGGTTCTCAGTGTGTCGTTTTTCCTGATTTAGCAGCAAGAACATTTACTGGTAAAAATATGTCTTACACAAATGCCATAGATTTGCTTTCTAAGGCATCTTCAAATGGTTTTGAAGTATTTGCCGCAGGTCTTCCTAAGCGTGGCTACGTGTTTGTTATTCAAGCTAATGGACACGTATTTGGACATACTGGAATAGTAGTTGTGGATTGTGACGGTAACACACTAGAGACAATGGAAACTAATGTTGATGGAAATTACGACTCGTTATACATAGGTGGTCCAGCACGTCGTAAGTCACGAATTTGGCGTGGTACTGCTTTAATAGATGCACAAACTGGATATACAATCGGTTGGATGATTGGCTGGTATCGTATGTTTCCAGATGAAAAAGCGGTCACTTCCAAAATGGAAATAACCACTAAAACTAAGAAAAAAAGGAGAAATAAAATGTTTGGAAGCTTTATTTTTAGTATAAAAGAAGGTGACGGTGAATTTGCAAAAGGTGCAGTATATCTTTATAATTCATTGACTAACACGGTCACAGGCCTTCACAATCAAGAAGAAGTTAAATATGTGTCTGAGTGGTACAAGGAAGGAACTGATGAGAATATACCAATGAAGACATTCTCTACAAAAGCACCAAGCTATCGCCGTTTATTTGCTGGACTTGGTACTGATACAACAAATTCACGATTAAAAAATGCTGTTACTGATTTAAAAGAAGAGTTTGAAGAAGGACTTGCAAAACTCGTAAAAGGAAATGATATCGCAGTTAAAAAACAATTTACAGCTATTGTTAACCTAAATATCCGAGACGCCGCAAGTACAAATGGTAATATCTTAGGTCGTCTCAACAAAGGTGAAGTAGTTGAAATAACAGGTTCTGCGAATGCTGATGGATTTTACTGGATTTCATTCGAACGAAACGGCAAGCAGTGCTATGTCGCTTCAAAAATCGAAGGTGGAGACATTTACGGAACAATTAAATAAAAAGTAAACCCTCGATTAATTTCGAGGGTCTTTTTTTGTTATAATAAGTCTATGAACTACTTAAAAAAATTCGATAATTTTCCAGATTTTGATTATTTCAGTCGTAATTATAGACAATTCGAGAGAGATTTCCACGAGTTGTCTGCGTTAAAAGAACCACTAACATTTCTTACAGATGACATTCGTGCAACCATGCGAGCTACTGGTGACACATTTTTTATACTGGATGCTGCTAATTGCAAAGAGATGGTCAAAATTAGATTTGATTTTGAACTAAATGATGACATTTATTCATACAAAGGTTACGTCCGTTTAAATGGCAAATATGAATAATTGCTGTTTAAATAGACTTTAAATATACAAATACAGATCATACTCTGGCGAATAGCCAACGTAGATGTAATTGCAGAGTGATAGAAAAAATTCGTCGCATTCACAGTCTCTGGTTATTATTGTCACATAACCAGAATAGATTTTCATTATTTTGATTTGTTTCCTCTCTGTTAATAATTCTCCAACTTTATTAATCATGGTTTTTCCACGGTCTTGCATTTTGATGTCCATATTTTTACCTCCTTACTAGTTAATTCGAAAAAAATGTATCAAGTGAATACCATATTAATTGGACGACTAACAGCTCAACCTGAGCTAATTAAAACGACAAATGACAAATCATTTTGTCGTGCGACAATTGCAGTCAATAGAAGATATAAAACAAAAACTGGTGAAAAAGAGACTGATTTTATCAATCTTGTTGTTTGGGGTAAGTTAGCGGAAACTTTAGTCTCATATGCAAATAAAGGTAGCCTTTTATCATGCGATGGAGAATTAAGGACACGAAAATATGAAAAAGAAAATCAGACACATTATATTTCAGAAGTCCTTTGCCATTCTTTTCAATTATTAGAATCACGTACTCAAAGAGCAATGCGTGAAAATAATAATATCAGTGATTTAGCCGATTTGGTTCTTGATGACCAAGAGTTACCTTTTTAAAAGATTTTATTAAATTGTGTATATAATATAGAAATTTTAGAAAAAACAAAAAATTAATCAAATCACCTTGACATCGCCTCCAAAAACCATTATAATTTTAGAAAAATCAGATGAAAGAAATCAGGAGGTACAATTATGGTAAACCATAGTACGGCTCAAATAACCAATAAGCGTTATTACTTTAGCTTCTTTAGATAGTGTTTGTAGACATGAAGTATCATGGATGCAAACACGTAAAACGTTAAGTTTGTATCTATGAGGCTAAAGGCTATTTGAGTTGTACGCCACGTAGATAAAAATATCTAGGTGGTTACCATATATATATTGTATTTTGTGATACAAAATAATTGTTTAAGACCATTTAGATATTCTAAATGGTCTTATTTTTGTGAGAAATTGAAGGAGAAAATAATGGGGTTTAAAAGGTTTAATGTTATTATCTTAGCAGTTATTTCATTAGTTGCACTGACAGCCTGTAGGCAAGAAACAAACAAGACATCAAAAACTGTTAAAGTTGGGATTATTCAATATGCAGAACATTCTGCACTGGATGAAGCTAGAAAAGGATTCATTGAAGGTTTAAGTGAGGGAGGCTATAAGAAAGGAAAAAATCTTAAATTAACCATCAAAAATGCACAGGGAGATCAGTCCAATTTACAAACAATGGTTGACCAATTAGCTGGGAAAAACGATTTAAACTTTGCCA
This sequence comes from Streptococcus urinalis 2285-97, assembly GCF_000188055.2. NCBI lineage: Bacteria > Bacillati > Bacillota > Bacilli > Lactobacillales > Streptococcaceae > Streptococcus > Streptococcus urinalis. Next base: position 1,963,414 of record NZ_AEUZ02000001.1, on the reverse strand, counting down.
TTGCTACACCTGCCGCTCAAGCACTCTTAAATGCGGATCAAGAGACACCGGAAGTTTTTACGGCAGTTACAGATCCTGTTGCAGCTAACCTTGTTGATTCACTTTCAAAACCGGGTGGTAATATGACTGGAACGATTGATGCGACAAATGTTAGTGATCAAATAAATTTGTTAACAAAAGTAGCTCCAAAAGCAAAAACTGTTGGTATCTTCTATAATTCAAGTGAAGTAAATTCTGAAGCACAAGCAAAGCAGGCTAAGGAAGCTCTTGAGAAAAAGGGTATTAAGGTTGTTGAAAAAACGGTAACAAGTACAAATGATGTTCAACAGGTGATGACCAGTTTAGCTAAACAAGTTGATGCCGTTTACCTTCCAACGGATAACACAGTAGCATCTACTGCAACTACGATTGGAGATATTTTAAAAGATGCTAAGATTCCTTCAATTGGTAGTGATGAAGCTTACTTAAATGCAGTTTTATTTACTTCTGGAGTCAATTATCATGCTATTGGAAAGCAAGCAGGAAAACAAGCTGTCAGCATCTTAAAAGGTAAAAATCCAGCAGAAGTTAAGGTTGGGAAACCTAAAAAAACAACCATCGCAGTAAATGAAGACATGGCAAAGGTTTTAAATATTAAGCCAGAAACCATCAAGTCATTTGCGGATTAATAAAAGATAAAGAGGAAATGAAATGAAAAAATTAACAAAACTATTGGTAGTTTCACTTGCAAGCTTAACTCTTGTTGCTTGTCGTTCAAATACAGACTCTAGTTCAAATTCCATTAGTGAAAGTAAAAAGACTGTTAAAGTCGGTATTCTTCAATATATGGAACATGTTTCTTTATCAGCTGCACGTAAAGGGTTTGAAGAAGAATTAAAAGCAGAAGGTTACAAAGAAGGAAAAAACTTAAAACTAGATTATCAAAATGCACAAGGGGATCAATCTAATTTACAGACTATCTCAGAGCAATTGGCTAAAGATAATGATTTAATCTTAGCTATTGCGACACCAGCTGCCCAAGCACTGGCAACAGCAACCTCTGAAAAGCCCATTGTCTTTACAGCAGTAACTGACCCATTATCTGCAGATTTAGTAAATTCGATAAAAAAACCTGGTGGCAATTTAACAGGAACAAGTGACCAGGCTCCAATTGGGAAACAAGTTAAATTATTAGGTGAAGCCTTACCAAAAGCTAAAAAAGTAGGTATTTTATATACAACAAGTGAACGTAACTCAGAAGTTCAAGTTAAGAAAGCAGAATCATTATTGAAAAAAGCAGGCTATGAAGTTGTTAAAAAAGGGATTTCAAGTACAAATGATGTTCAAGATGCTGCAAATAGCTTAATGAAAGAAACAGATGCCGTCTTTGTACCAACGGATAATACTGTTGCATCAACAATGACAATGATTGGTCAATTATCCGTTCAAAATAAAGTTCCAGTTATTGGTGGGTCAACTGATATGGTTGATGCAGGAGGCTTATTGACATATGGAACAAATTATAAAGAACTTGGGAAACAAGTTGGAAAAATGGCTGTAAAAATCCTAAAAGGTGCTGATCCAGCAAAACTTTCAGTTGAATATCCTAAAACAGTTAGTCTTCACGTCAATAAAGAGATGGCATCAAAATTAGGCATTGATGTTTCAAATCTATCAGATAAATAAAAGGAGAAATCATGGAGCTCATATTATCAAGCCTTTCTCAAGGCTTACTTTGGTCAATAATGGCTATTGGTGTTTATATTACTTTTAGAATATTAGATATTGCGGACTTAACAGCAGAAGGAGCATACCCACTTGGTGCAGCTATTTGTGCGACAAGTATTGTTTCAGGACATGGCCCATTGATGGCGACATTTCTATCTTTTGTAGGGGGACTTCTAGCAGGTCTAGTATCTGGACTTATTCATACAAAATTAAAAATACCAGCTTTATTAACTGGGATTGTAACCTTGACTGGCCTATACTCTGTTAACTTAAAAGTTCTTGGCAAAGCAAATGTTGCTTTACTGAGACAAAAAACCTTGGTAACAGAGCTATATGATATGGGCTTTACAAAAGTAGCCTCTGTTTTAATCATTGGATGTGCATTTGCGATTGTTGTAATCTTACTTTTGACCTTATTACTCAAAACACAAATTGGACTGGCTCTTCGATCAACTGGAGATAATATTCCAATGAGTGAGTCAAATGGTATTAAAACGGATAATATGAAGATTCTAGGTTATATGCTTTCAAATGGATTGATTTCTTTATGTGGAGCTCTTCTGTGTCAAAATAATGGTTATGCAGATATTAATTCTGGTGTTGGGACTATTGTTATTGGATTAGCTTCTATCATTATTGCTGAAGTTATCATCAGAAATTTAAGCATTGGTTGGCGTTTGGTATCTATTGTTCTTGGATCAATTGTTTATCGTCTCATTATTTTAGCTATTCTGGCTATTCCAGGTATGGATGCTGATTTGGTTAAATTATTCTCAGCTATTCTTTTGGCGACTGTTCTGTTTATTCCAGAACTTCAAAAGAAATTACATATACGCAAGCCGAATTTAGGATAGGGGTTAGTTATGACAACAATATTATCGATTAAAGATATTCACAAAATTTTTGAAACAGGAACTGTTAATGAAAATCATGTTCTCAAAGGTCTCAGTTTAGATGTAGAAGAGGGTGATTTCATCTCTATTATTGGTGGTAATGGAGCTGGGAAATCAACCTTGATGAACACACTTGCAGGAACTCTAAAGGTTGATCAAGGTGATATATTACTTGATGGAAAATCCATAAAAAATTTATCATCTGCAAAAAGAGCAAAAGATATTAGTCGTGTTTTCCAAGATCCTAAAATGGGAACAGCTTCGCGCTTGAGCATTGAGGAAAATATGGCCATTGCTTATCGCCGTGGCAAATCAAGAGGCTTAGGCTGGGGTGTTAAAGATGCTGAACGAGGAATATTAAAAAAATCTCTTAAAGAACTAGGACTCAATCTTGAAAATAGGATGAAAGTTGATACACAATTTTTATCTGGTGGTCAAAGACAAGCTCTAACACTACTTATGGCATCGTTGGAAAAGCCCAAAGTATTACTTCTTGATGAACATACTGCGGCATTAGATCCTAAAATAAGTGCAATGGTTATGGATTTAACACAAAAAATTGTAGAGACACACCACTTAACAACTTTAATGATTACACATAATATGGAAAATGCCATCGCCTATGGCAATCGACTTGTGATGTTACACCAAGGGAAAATTGTTGTTGATGTTAAAGGTGAGGCGAAAAAACAATTAACGGTACAACAGTTAATGTCTCTCTTCCAACAAAATAGTGGTCAAAAACTAACAGATGACGCTTTAGTATTAAGTTAATAAAAAAAGTTAAGTTGCTTGGCTTAACTTTTTTATTTGATGAGATCTAGTTCTTTTAACTGTTCATCAATCATCTGTAAAACTTGATCTAAATCATTTGAATTTTGAACAAAATCTAAATGATTACCGTCAATGGTCATTTTGGGAGAAACATCGTAGTTTTCATACCATTCAGGATATTCTCCGTGAACCTGTTTATAGTAAGTATATAAATCAGGGTTACCTTCGATTTGTTCATAGCTTCTGCCACGCATTTCAATACGTTCTATCATTTTTTCAAATGAAACATCGATGTAGATTAAAAGATCAGGACGCTTTTTAGGCATGCCTTCAAGCTCTTCCAACATATTTGCAAGTAATTCTTGATAAATATCAAGTTCAGCTTTGGTAACATTTCCATTCTTGTAATTCAATTTTAAAAATAATTCATCTTCAAAAATAGATCGATCCAAGATATTATTGTCTGCTTTATAAGCTTCTTTAATAGATTTAAAGCGTTTATTTAAGAAAAAGATTTGAAGTAAAAAAGCATACTTTTTAGGATCTTGATAATACAAATCTAAGACAGGGTTATTATCAACTGCTTCATAAAAGACTTCAGTTCCTAAATGCTCTCCAAGAGCAGCAGCGAGTGAGCTTTTTCCAGCTCCAATAGTTCCGGCTAGTACAATCAACATGTTTCTCCTTTTTTTATCATAGTTGTGCAAAGATTTATTGAACATCATCCAAAATAGGAACATGTAAACTGCTCCATTGTTTTAGCCCTTTAATCAGTTCTTCTTTACTCATATGATGCCAGCTATGAAAGTAATGGATGACAATAATTTAATGATTTTTTTGGATGAAGTAATTTGAGTGTTCTTTAACACTATTTCGTTTGTTGTTAAATGGTAGGTGATGACTTAAACCTTGTTATTGATTAGAGTTTCAAGATCGTTTTCGTTAAAATAATATTTTGTGCCACAGAATTGGCAAGTGATTTCAGCACCATGATCTTCAGTTTTCATATCTATAAGATCTTGTTTTGGTAAGGTTATGAGTGCTGATTCAAAACGTTGACGTGAGCAATCACATGAAAACGAAAGTGGCTCTTCTGCTAATTTTTTATAAGGCTCATCACCATAGATAGCAGCTAATAAGGCATCAATATGATTTTCAGAATCTAAAAGGCTTGAAATAGAAGGCATTTCTTGAATCCTCTTTTCATAGCGAGCAATTTCGTTATCACTAGCTCCAGGAAGAACTTGAAGCATAAAGCCTCCTGCAACTTTAACCTGATCTTTCTCATCTAATAGCACATTTAAGCCAACAGCTGATGGTGTTTGTTCGCTTTCAGTTAGATAATAAGCTAAGTCTTCACCAATCTCACCAGAGATAAGCGGAGTAGTTGAGGTATAAGGATTGCCAGTACCGTAATCAATTATAGTAACAAAATGGCCATTACCCATAAATGGTCCAACTAAGACTTCACCAGTTGCTGTTTTTTTAATATCTACTCCAGTATTTTGAATATAACCTTTGACATGACCTTTTGTATCAGAAACACTGATGATATGGCCAAATGAGGAGTCACCGATTACCTTAACTGTAACTTTGCTGTCTCCTTTTTGATTAGCAGCAAGAATTTGATTAGCAATGAGTGTACGACCAAGTGCTACTGTAGATGATGATAATGTGTGATGCTTTTCTTGAGCTATCTTGACAGTTTCTGTACTGTCCAAAACAAAAGCTCTAAAAGAGCCAGATTCAGAAATTGATTTAATGAGTTTATCCATAATCTTTATTATAGCATAAAGAGGCCCACTTTTTTTGATTTTGTTCTTGTGACAGTCAATAAAAAAGACCATCTAAATGAGGATTAGATAGTCTTTAAGCTGGTTATTCATTTGCTTTGTCTCCAATAGATTCTTGTGTCTCTTTAGCTTGAGACAAAATTGCTTTAATAATTGTTTGATCTCTTAATTTTGTCGAATCATTTATTGTTTGTGTGGATGTGATAATGCTATTTTCCAGTTGATTTCGTTTGGTGCGACCTTGATTAATAGCATCAATAATCCCTTCATTTTGAGCAACTAAGCTCTCTGCGAGAGATGTGACAGATTGAATAGAAAGTGTTGGATTTTGAGCTGATTGTTCAATAGCTGGAATAGCTTCTTTGCTGGTTTCGGCTAACATCTGTAAGGCAGCATTATTAGCATTTGTAATAGCATCAGCTGTCATCCCAGATCGAACAGATTGTTGTAGCATACCTAGTTGTGCAATAGAAAGCTTCATGGTAGGAATGGTGTTCCGTCTTAACATACCAAGTTTTTGTCTCATATCTGAAGAGACTTTTACTAAATTGCGCATTTGTGGTGTTGTTGCCCAAGCAACGTAAAGCCTAGACACGTACTCTGTATGTTGTTGTTCAAGTGTATTGACCACTTCAGTTACTCTAGCCAATTGATTACTTTTAATTTGATAATCAGCACTGGTCGTGTCCAAATGAGACATTTGAGTTTGAATTTCTTGGGCTTGCTTAGCACTTTCTATTTGTGCAGCTTCTAAAAATGCAATGACACCAACTAAATTCTCAATTGATTGTGTATTATCCTCGATTAACATTTCTGCAGAAACGATATTTCGAGCTAAAGTCTCTTCTTGCTTGACAATAGTAGCTGCCATGCCGTCCATTTTTTGTTCAATGGACTGGGAATCAAAATAAAACTCTTGCAGACTTGCTTTACTCTGCTTAAATAATTTTTGAATGAGATTTGGTTTTTTCTCTAATTCTGCTGGGCTAGCATTTTTATATTTAGCGATAAAACCATGAAGTTCTTTGTTTGTGTTTTTTAAAAGGTCATCTACTTGTGGAATTTGAATTTTCTTTTGTTCGGCTAATATATGATTGACAGTAGTATTAACTTCCTCAACAGCTGCTTGACCAAAATCCAATAGACTATTTTGATCATCTAGGAATTGATCAACAAGAGCAGGTATTCTTTCTTTGATTGCACTTTGTTGTTCGGGTGTTAGTCTATCAAAAAATGAAATGGCTTTTGGGTTGTCATTACTATCTTCAGTTATTATTTCAGTTGTTGGGTCCGTTTTGGATAAGGTACTACTAGCTATTTTATCAATATCAAATTGAAACTGGTCACTCATTTTCTTACCTTTCTACTCATTATTTTGAGGATTGTCTTCTTTGGGATGATTCGCTGTCATCATTCTTAGACTGATTTCGAAATCTTTCAAGCCTCTTTCGTTTAACTCTCTTAAAGTCTCATCAAGATTTACATCAAATTGAGTAATAGCATTTTTTGCTGCATTTAGACGTTCGGAAGCTTGATAATAGTCTTTGGGAGATTGTTTTATCTCTAAGTACCCTTTTAAGATATCAGAAAAATGATTCATTTCTGATTGATGAAGTGCTTTTAGTTCAGCTTTATTGGGTAAATCAGATTCATCTATTTTTGTTAAGATTGTCTTATGATCTTGCTGTATGTTTTGAAAGCTTTCAATAAGTTCAGGTGCAATTGAGAAAACTAATTCTTCTTGTTCTGTTAAAGGGTTATTAAGAGCATCGGCTCCTAGTAGTTCTAATTGATTGATAATCTCAGATTGGAAATCAGTTGCTTTTTTGGTTATTCGATTATAGGTTGGTGTTTCTAGATGGCCTTTTAATTGTTTAGCATCTGATTTGATTTCATTAATCTGCGGTAATACTTTTTCTGCTAGTAAAGCATACTGTTTTGTTTTATGCTCTACTTTGTAATTTTTCAGTAGTTTCACTTGATTGTCTGCTAGCTGAATTTTATTTTTTAAGTCTTGGATACGTTTTTCGGTTTCAGAATGAGATAGCTTTGTTTGCCTCTTTGAAATACGATAAACGACATAACCGACTCCTGAAAAAATAAGCAAAGGGAGTACATATTTACTAAAATCATCAATGGAACCTATGGTAATAAAAATGACTAACCAAGCCCACCAGGGAATATTTACTAATCGATGTAAGCCGCGATTGGATTTTCGAGACAATATCATCACTTCCTATTCTATATTAACCACTAACTTGAACAGTTAACTTAACCATATTTTACCTTAAAAAATAAAAATCACAAAGAAAAGACTGTATTTTAAAAGGATGAATGCTAAGCTGATGATTCTATAATATCTCTAGCGACTGTCATTTATCTTTAATGTTCGTTTTTTACACTATATTCATGATAATTTTTATAAAAATTATATTTTTTCTTAGAAATTAGTTTGAATATAGCAATATCTTTCTGTTTTTGATATAATAAGGTGTAAGAGAAACTAGCAGGTGAGACTCCTGCCGTGACGTTTGAAAGGAATGAAACTTCCACAAAAAAAGAAAAAGTCTGCACTTATGTGATACAAAGGAGGGTAGGCTGATTTGTTTTGTGTTGAGAAGTTCATGGGAGCTTAATTATGACATCAGTAGTAGTCGTAGGAACCCAATGGGGTGATGAAGGTAAAGGGAAAATCACTGATTTTTTATCTGCAGATGCAGGAGTGATTGCTCGTTATCAAGGTGGAGATAATGCAGGACATACCATTGTTATTGATGGAAAGAAGTTTAAATTACACCTTATTCCATCTGGTATCTTTTTCCCTGAAAAAATTTCAGTTATTGGTAATGGTGTAGTTGTTAATCCAAAATCATTAGTTGAAGAATTAGCCTATCTTCATAAAGAAGGTGTTACAACAGACAGTCTACGAATTTCAGACCGTGCACATGTTATCTTGCCTTATCATATTAAATTAGACCAATTGCAAGAAGATGCCAAAGGTGATAATAAAATTGGAACAACAATCAAAGGTATTGGTCCAGCCTATATGGATAAAGCCGCGCGTGTTGGTATTCGTATCGCTGATTTACTCGACAAAGATATTTTCGCAGACCGTTTAAAAGCTAATTTAGCTGAGAAAAACCGTCTTTTTGAAAAAATGTATGATAGTCAGGCACTTAACTTTGATGATATTTTTGAAGAGTATTATGCTTATGGCCAAGAAATTAAGAAATATGTTACTGACACATCGGTTATTTTAAATGATGCTCTAGATAATGGCAAACGTGTTCTTTTTGAAGGAGCACAAGGTGTTATGCTTGATATAGATCAAGGAACTTACCCATTTGTAACGTCTTCAAATCCTGTTGCAGGTGGAGTTACTATCGGTTCAGGTGTAGGGCCATCAAAAATCAACAAAGTTGTTGGTGTCTGCAAAGCATACACAAGTCGTGTAGGTGATGGTCCATTTCCAACTGAATTATTTGATGAAGTTGGTGATCAAATCCGTGAGGTTGGTCATGAATATGGAACAACAACAGGCCGTCCAAGACGTGTTGGTTGGTTTGATTCCGTTGTAATGCGCCATAGTCGTCGTGTCTCTGGTATCACTAATCTATCACTCAATTCTATTGATGTACTTTCTGGTCTTGACACAGTGAAAATCTGTGTTGCTTATGACTTAGATGGTCAAAGAATTGATTATTACCCAGCAAGTCTTGAACAATTAAAACGTTGTAAACCGATTTATGAAGAATTACCAGGTTGGTCTGAGGATATCACTGGTGTTCGTCGCTTAGAAGATTTACCTGAAAATGCTAAGAACTATGTTCGTCGCGTTGGTGAATTAGTTGGCGTTCGTATTTCGACTTTCTCAGTTGGACCAGACCGTGATCAAACAAATATTCTTGAAAGTGTTTGGGCAAATATCTAAACAATAAAAAAAGGAAACACGTAATTGTTTCCTTTTTTTCTGTTTTTTTATAATAGCAAAAGATGACAAAGATTAAAAAACGAATATTTAATTAAAAGTTAAATTAAATTATGATATAATAATGTGTAAGTTATATCTTTTAAAGTGGTGAACTTACAAAAAGTTAATATTTAGGAGTTTATCATTAATGACAAAACGAATCACTGTGTTGAGTGCCTTAGTTTGTTCAACTATTTTATTAGGTTCTTGTTCAAAAAGAGTCCAGACCAATCAAGAAAATCACGTAAAAGTTGCTATGCTAACAAATCAGACGGGAGTAGATGACAAATCTTTTAACCAATCTGCTTGGACAGGGCTACAAAAATGGGCAAAAAGAAATCACTATCAAAAAGGTCGTCAATTTGATTATTTTCAATCTTCAAATGAATCAGAATTTGCAACAAGTATTAATACCGCAATTGCAAGTCATTATAATTTAGTTTTTGGTATTGGTTTTCCTTTTCATGATACAATAGAAAAAGCAGCAAAAGAACACAAAGATAGGCATTTTGCTATCATTGATGATGTTATTCCAGCTCAAAAAAATAGTGTTAGTATAAGATTTGCTGATAATGAAGCGGCTTATTTAGCTGGAGTTGCAGCAGCGAAAACAACAAAAACGAATCAAGTAGGTTTTATTGGAGGCATGGAAAGTGCTGTCATAAAACGCTTTGAAAAAGGGTACTTAGCTGGTGTTAAATCGATAAATTCTTCTATTAATGTAAGAGTTACTTACCTAGGTTCTTTTTCAGATGCTGCAAAAGGGAAATCAATTGCGGCAACTCAATATGCTTCAGGAATTGATGTGATTTACCAAGCTGCTGGTGCAAGTGGAGCAGGTATTATTAATGAAGCGAAATCAGAAAATGAGACACGATTGGAGAGCAATAAAGTCTGGGTTATTGGCTGTGATAGTGACCAATCTTCTGAGGGACAATACTTGTCAAAAGATCATAAAAAAGCAAACTTTATATTAGCTTCAAGTATAAAAGAAGTTGGCTCAGCTATTATTGATATCATCCATAAATCTAAAAAAAATCAGTTTCCATCAGGCAAAACATTGACTTATGGAATTAAAGAATCAGGTGTTGATTTAAAAGGAAATCAATTATCATCTGATACCAAACAGGTAATTGAAGCTGCAAAACAAAAAATTAAAGAGGGACAAATTATAGTCCCAGTAAATTAAAAGGTTCCAATGAGGAATCTTTTTTATTTATTCTAAGTGAGTGACTCTTGAAAACAAAGACAAGTTTAAAGTGACCACACTTATATTTTACAAGTAGTTATTAATTGAATAGTATTGAAAAAGAGATGAAAATGTTATGCAAAGGTGTTATTTTTAGTGTAAAATATCATAAAACAACCACAATAAAAAAATGTGTAGTCACTAAGTCAAAATACTTGCATTTTAAAATATCCATGTTATAATAACAACATAAAGATAAATAAATGTTGTCACTTTAAGGTTCGTTTGTTTACAATACTATTCCTTGATAAGACACACACTCAGATAAGCGGACCTCAGAGTGACAACATTTCAACTAAGTATAATAAGTTGTTTTATCTTAGGGGGAAAAATTATGTTATGGACAATTTTAGTAGGTGCCTTAATTGGGTTAATAGCAGGAGCTATAACTAAAAAAGGTGGCTCAATGGGCTGGATTGCAAATATACTTGCAGGTCTAGTTGGTTCAGTTATTGGACAAGCTCTCTTAGGATCCTGGGGACCATCACTTGCAGGAATGGCTTTGATTCCTTCAATATTGGGAGCAGTAATAGTTGTCCTTGTCGTTTCTTATTTATTAAGTCGTGTTGGACACTAGACTAGAAAGTAGGTATTTATGAATAAGTTTAAAAAAACACTATACATTATCATCGGTTTAGTCTTGATGACCATTTTAGCAGTGGTGGCTGGGCATTATGTTGGTTTAGCTAATGTTCCAAAGGAACTAGAAGATTCTATTTCTTTCTTGAATTTGAGTCCTCACACTGAAAAAATGTTTTCACCCTATTTTTTCTGGGTCTCAGTTGCTTTCTTTATTATTATTTTGGTAGCAATTATCGTAGTTTTATTTTACCCAAGAAAATATACAGAAATTAAACTTGAAGATTCAAAAAATGGTAAATTAAAATTGAAGAAGAGTGCAGTTGAAGGTTTTGTAAAAACAGTTGTTAAAGAAGAAGGATTTATGAAATCCCCTGTTGTTACTGCCAAAATGTACAAGAAAAAATTTAAAGTTGATGTTTCAGGTGTTGTGCTTCCGCGGATTAATGTTGTGGAAAAAACTCAAGGTCTGGAACGTGATATCAAAACTGGTTTAGATGAATTCTTTGGTATTACGAAAAAAGTTGACTATACAGTTAATGTTAAAAATGTTGAAGAAAAAGAGCGTGTGGTTACAAACCGCGTAGAATAGAGGTAGTTATGGACTTTGTAGCATTATTTAATCAATATCGTTATCCAATTATTGGTGGATTGTTAGGTTTAATACTAGGATTATTCTTAGTAACATATGGCTTTTTCAAAACAATCTTAGTTATTATTTTCATTGTATTAGGTGTTTATTTAGCATCTTATCTTAAAAAAACAGGTTATCTAGATCGTCTCTTTAAATAAAAGTGGGATTGGATAAATTCATAAAATAAAGAATGAGGTATTTATTATGGTAGAAACAAAAACAACAGCTCCAGTAGTAGAAAATGTTAAAGGTGAATTAACCTACGAAGACAAAGTTATTGAAAAAATAGTAGGACTAGCAATTGATAGTGTTGATGGTTTACTTGGTGTTGACGGAGGTTTCTTTTCTAATATGAAAGGTAAACTCGTTAATTCTGATTCAAAAACAGATGGTGTCAACGTTGAAGTTGGTAAACGTCAAGTCGCTGTTGATTTAGATATCATTGCAGAATATCGTAAAAATGTTCCAAAAATCTTTAAAGATATTAAAGCCATTGTAGAAAGTGAAGTTAAAACAATGACTGATTTAGAAGTCGTTGAAGTAAATGTTAACGTTGTTGATATTAAAACACGTGCACAATATGAAGCTGACAGTGTTTCAGTTCAAGAACGTGTAACAAGTTCAGCTAAAGCTGCTGGTGAATACACATTAACTAAATATAACCAAGCTGTAAACGGTGTTAAAGATGCTACAGATTCTGGTGACAAAGAACCTCGTGTTATCTAGGAGAAACTAATAAATGGTAAAGATTCCTGATGATAGAAACCTCACCTTATTTGTTATAGCGACCATAAGAGTTTTTATTGGGACACTTGTAGGGTTGTTGGGATATGTTTTAACAAAAGAAATCTACTTTTTAATAGTAGGTTTCTTGTTAGGACTTGGTTTTGCAATTGTTTATCGAGATCGTAGAAATGAGAATTAATATGTCAGAAAAAACGAATACAGAAGTAAAAAAAGGTCAAGTCACATACGATGACAAAGTTATTGAAAAAATAGTAGGACAATCGTTAGAGTCAATAAACGGCTTACTTGGGGTTACTGGTGGTGCTTTTACCGGACTTAAAAATAAAGTCGTAAATAGCGATGATGTTACTGAAGGTGTCAATGTTGAAGTTGGTACAAAAGAAGTTGCTGTTGATTTACGCATTATCGTTGAATACAGTAAAGACATCCTAGAAATTGTCGAAAATATTAAAGAAGTCGTGAGTGAAGAAGTCAAAGATTTGACACACTTGAAAGTTGTTGAAGTGAATGTTGAAGTCGTTGACATTATGACTCGTGAAGATTATCAAGCAAGTTCAGTTACCGTTCAAGATCGTTTAACAGACGCTGGAAAAGCAACAGGTGAATTTGTTTCAGAACAATCAACCAAGGCTTCGGATAAAATTAAGTCACAAGTTGAAAGTGCTAAATCAAATCAATAATTAGCTACTGAAATAATGTTCACCTAATATTCATAAAGAGAAACTAGGTGATACTATTGGAAGAGAGAAATGCCATAACACAGTATGAGCAACTAGCATTATTGATTGCCAAAAAAATTGCCAAAGGTCAATTTAAAGAGCATGAAAAACTGAATCCTATCCCTAAAATTGGGGATGAATATTCTGTTTCTCGTGAGACTGCAAGAAAAGGCTTAAAGTTATTAGAAAGTCATGGGGTATTAGATTTTAAACATGGTAGTGGTGTCACCGTTGCTTCATCAGCTAATGCTGAGCGCTTTATAAATCTTTATCAAAATATTGTTGCTTTTACCGAAATTCAACATAAAATTAGTGATTCTATTGAAGAACAAAAATCTTATCTAGGAGAGTTAAGTAGTCTTTACTCACATCTTATTGATGAAACAAATGAATAACAACAAAAAAGGCCCCATTTGGGGCTTTTTTGTTGTGTAAGATTGATAGACTACATTGGAAAAATGGTAGAAAGTATAATAAGTTTATTAATGAAAAGAGAAATGTAAGGAAAACAGTATTTCTCACATCAAAGTAGTCTGAAACTTACAACAGAATAGGAAATAATCATAACTATAAATTAGTTGCACCTAATCAAATAGTTAACTATACTTAATATAATACTTTATCCATAGTCTGTCAATCAATAACTGTAAAAATTCCAAAATAAATTAATCAACAGATTTTAAAGCTTCTAACATATCGACTTTTCTTAAATGGCGATTGACAACTAAACCAAGACAAATCAATATAGCAGAAATGGCTATGATTGGAATAATATAAACTTTTAGGGGAACACTTGGATTAAACATAATAACATCTGAACCAATCATATTGAGCAGAAGTGCATGCAACCCAATACCAGATATTAAACCTGCTATGATTCCAATAATAGATAAAACAATGGTTTCTCTATATATATAAAGTGTGACTTCTTTATTATGAAAACCAAGAACTTTGATTGTTGATAATTCTCTGATGCGTTCTGCAACATTAATATTAGTTAAATTATATAGGATAACGATTGCCAATAAAACAGATAATATTACGAGGATCAACATGACAGATTGAAGTGAGTTTGCAACGGCATTTAATTGGGCTATCAATGAAGCATTTTGTGAGACTCCAGCAACGGCTTTTAGCTTGTTAAATGATGCTGCTTGGTAACTAATATCACGAATCTTCTTAGAGTTTAATTGAACCAGCTTTGCATTTTCTTTAAATGTTTGATGACTAATGTTTTCATAATACTGTTTTGAAAAGAAGATAAAATGCCCAGCATACATTTCAGTAATAGCTGCTATTTTAACAGTCACTTTTTTGTGATTCAATGTTATCTTGATCGTATCTCCAATATCAGCTTTGTATAATTGAGCTAATTTTTCAGAAATGACAATTCCATTTTTTGGAAGTGAAATTGCTTTTGAAGCATGTCGTTCTCTTAAGTTAATATAGGGACTTAATTGATCTTGATCACTAATAAACATCGTGATAGATTGTTCTTCATTGACAGTTGAGATCTTATTTTTACTAGTTTTAACTTCAATTGGTAATTTATGGGTAATATCTGAACTTTCTAAAGCATTGTTTAATTTTTCCTGTTCAGATTTAGTAGCATTTTGATTTTCAGAAACAATTAGTTGATAATTGAGAATGTCTTGAAATTGTGTTTTTGAAACACCTGAGATGGAAGTTTGAATACCTAAACCAGCAAACAAGAGTGCAACTGAACCCGCTACACCAAAAATAGTCATAAACATTCTTTGTTTGTATCTGAAGATATTCCGAGCAGTTATTTTTTGAGTGAAACTTAGTTTATTCCAGATAAAATGCCATTTTTCAAGAAGTATTGTTTCTCCAGCAACAGGTGGTTTAGCTAATAATAATGGTGCAGCTTCATCACTTAGTTCTTTGCGTGCAACCAAATAGGTTGGTAGTACAGCAGAAATAAAAGCAAAAAGAAGTGCTAATAAAGTCCATGAAAGATAGAAATAACGGTGTGATTCTCCAATGACTGATGTATTAGTAATAATATTACTAATCATTGGTGATAAGAAGATATGGCCAATGATGACACCAGCTAAGGTTCCTGCCATACTTGTTATAAAACCATAAATAATAAATTTACGTATGATTTGTTTATTGCTATAACCTAGAGCTTTAAAGAGTCCAGCTGTTTGTCTTTCTTCATCTACAAAACGTGTCATAGTCGTTAAGGTTACTAAAGCCGCAACAATATATAGGACAACTGGGAAAATATTTCCAACAGCGCTGATACTTTCTGTTGAACTATCATAGGCGGTATAGCCGTCACTACCAGGATAGGTTTTGCGATTATAGACAGAATAAGTTGCTGCTTTGATTTGACTTATTTTTGTTTCTTGACGACTTATCTTAGCTTTTTCTTGATTTAACTGACTTGTGAGTTGTGATTTCTGAGGACTTTCTGGTAATTGTTTGATTGTCTTTTCTTGTTTTGATAATTGAGACTTGGCCTTATTAATTTTTTCATTTGCTTCAGATACTTCGTGTTTTTGACGCTTCTCACCATTATCAGATAATCTCTTCTTGATTTTTGATTTAAAAGAAGTAACTTTATCTTTGTAAGTATCAGAGTAATAGGGCTTTTGATTTAATGATTTAATTTGAATACGTGCGATATTGTGATAAGGTAATTTGAAAGAAGCAGATGGTATAATACCGTAGCCTTGAAGTTCACCAGAACCTTTACTTGAACTACCTAGATTTTTTGTTGACCACATTTCAGATGATTGAATAAAACCTGTAATCTGATAGGTTTTTGTTGACAATAAATTACTTGTATCTGAAAAGCTTATTGTATCCCCTATGTGATATTGCTTAGAAAAGGATTTAGCAAGTGCAATTTCATTTTTGGTTTTTGGGAAATGACCTGATGAGAGCTGTGCTTTTGAGATGTTTTTGGGAGTTGAAAAAAGTCGAATGGCCTTTTGGCCATTATTGGTGGTTACATCTAAAAGATAACTGTATTCGATTTTAGTATCTTTCAGTTTTTTTAAGTCATTTTTGTCATCTTGGTTAAATCCTTGAGAGCCAATGATGGAAAGATCCATGGTATGGTATTTTTCAATAAAAGTTTGAGCTGTTCTTTCCATATTTGGAGCAGTTACTTTGAGACCAATTAAAGCAATTGCCCCTATCATCATCAATGAAAAGAGGGATAAAAAGCGACCTATTGAAGAACTAAAGGATTGTTTGATGTCTTTGCGATATACTTTTAAGGACATATTACACCTAGTATTCTAATGATTCTATAGCTTGTGGTTGAGAGTTCAAAGTTACTTCTTTAACAGTAGCATCTCTCATATGAATGACACGATTAGCAATGGGAGCAAGTGCAGAATTGTGAGTTACAATAATGACAGTTGTTCCAAACTGTTTGGAAACATTCTGTAGTAAACTGAGCACTTGTTTTCCCGTTTGATAATCTAGTGCTCCAGTTGGTTCATCACAAAGAAGTAATTTGGGCTTTTTAGCAACTGCGCGTGCAATGGAAACACGCTGTTGTTCACCACCAGAAAGCTGTGCAGGAAAATTGTTGATGCGTTTTTCTAAGCCAACTCTTTTTAAGATGTCTTCAGCATCCATAGCTTCCTTAACAATTTCTGAAGCCAATTCAACGTTTTCCTTTGCTGTTAAATTAGCTACCAAATTATAAAATTGAAAAACAAAACCTACATCATCACGACGATAGTCTGTTCTTTGGTGAGAATTGTATTGAGCAATATCATTTCCATCTATAATCACTTGACCCTCATCAGTAGTATCCATACCACCTAATATATTTAATAAGGTTGATTTACCAGCTCCAGATGAGCCTAAGATAATGACCAATTCACCTTTTTCAATCTTAAAATTGACATCTTCATTGGCAGAAATAATATTTTCACCCATATGATAACGTTTCGAGGTATTCTTAACTTCTATATAAGACATAAGGTCTCCTTTTATTCTATTAAATAAACAACATGTTGATTTTATGATATGATTATAACCTAGAAATCTTTAAAAACACAATAATCAAATGATAATTTTCTGTTGATTTAATATTACAGGAGAAAAAATATGTCAAAAAATACGAGAAACACAGAGACAAAACAATTTATCAGATGGGCAATTGCTAAGCTTTTAGAGCAACATTCTTTTGAAGAAATTTCAGTAACCATGATTTGTAGAGAAGCTGCCATCAATAGAGGTACTTTTTACCTTCATTATTTAGATAAGTATGATATGATGGACAAATTAAAGGAAGAAACCTTTTCTCATATTTATGCTATCATTTCAGAAGATACAAAAGCATTAACAAGAGAAGTTATTTTAGCTGCTCTCCAATATATAGCTGAAGATTTTGATTTTATCTCTGTTATTGCCTCATCTACGTATGTCAATCTTCCAAAGTCAATCCGTGAGTTTATCAATTATATTTTAGATGGGATTTCAAATTTTGATGACTTGATTAGTCAAGAGCTCATAGTTCCAGAAAAGTTTGCCAGAACAGCATATGTGGCTTCCATTGAGTCTATTATATCTAAGTGGGTTATTGAAGGTGGTCAGGAATCACCAGAGGAAATGGCAGATATTATTTATCAAATAGCAACTTTTTATTTAATGTTTAAAGCTTTTTTAATTGTTTGAACTTGCATTGCTGCATATTTATCTGGATTTGTTTTAGCTAAAGTCATCATAGCTTTAGCAGCTTGAGGGTTAGCTTTCATTTGTGCTTGTGATTGTGCTTTTAGTTTGGGTACCAAAGTTTGTAATTTTTTAGCTTGGCTTTGACTGAGAACAAGCCATGTATCCTTTGGAACAGTTAACACTGATTTTTTAGAAACTAAATCACCCTCTTCTCCAGCAAAACCAAAGAGAGATTCATAAAAATCTGATTTCCAAACATATCTTTTAGTTGTTGTTTTAACAGTTGCTTTTTTTACATTGGCCGTTTTATAACTTGCTGTTTTTTTGACAGCTTCAGTTACATTTTTTGTATTTGGAATGAAATGAGCACTTGCTTTTTTATCAGAAGATTTATCTTTATAAACAAGAACGTAATTACCAGAAGTTTTACCAACTTCTTTTGTAATCACCATACCATAAGGGACACTAGAGCTTCCTGCAGAGTAAACTTGTTTAGTTGTTGTTTTTGATCTCACTTCCATACCTGTATGATTAACAAAATGATCGGTTAAGATGTAAACGGACCATCCTAAAAAGATAATTGAAAGGATAGCAAGTACGTAACATAACACATTATTATCAATGAGTATCCAAGTCACAAATGTTAAAATCGTTGCTAGGGCAATGACTAATATAATCATTTTTGACCTCCTTTTTCTGTCTCAATAACTTTTCCTTTTCTTAATAACAAGGCAACAAAGAAACCAATAATAGCAAAGCCAAGTCCAATAGTGAATGAGACGTGGAAACCATCTAAACTAGCATTGATCATTTTATAAGCATAATGTAGTGGATTATCTACTTTCATAGATGCTGCAGGTTTATTATTGTTAATGACATTTTGCGTTACACTTGAAAGAATGGCAACAACAATAGCAGAAGCAATTTGTCTTACAGTGTTGTTTGCTGCGGTACCATGTGCTGCTTCATGAGGAGGAAGAGCACTCATGGCACTTGCTGTAAGTGGCATCATAACCATCGCAATACCAAACATACGAACAGCATAGAGTATTGTGATAAAGTTATCAGGAGTTGAAGCAGTTAGATGAATAAATGGAACAGTACCAATAGTTAAGATTACAAATCCAATAAGAGCAATTCGACGAGAACCAACCTTATCATACACTTTACCAGCAATAGGACTGACAAGTCCCATCATAAGAGCTCCTGGAAGTAGGACTAGTCCAGAATCAAAAGCTGAAAGACCGTGCACATTTTGAAGATAAAGTGGAAGCATCATTTCAACACCCATCATGGCCATCATGGATAGCGCAATAGCAAGTGTTGTGATAGAGAATTGTTTTACTTTAAAGACATTAATATCAAGGAAAGGAGTTTCAAGTTTTAATTGACGTAGAACAAAGAGTGTAATGATAATGATACCAATAATGATTGGTAAGATAACGTGTGACATATCGCCCCAGCCATCTGTTGCTACATTTGTGAAGCCCCAAAGGAAACTACCAAAACCAAGGATTGATAGAACAAATGATAAGATATCAAGTGATACTGGACGGTTTTCAAGAACATCTTTGACTAAGAATGGTGTCAAGATAAAAGCAATTATTAAGATAGCTAGAGGTAAAATAAAGATAGCACGCCAAGTGAGAACAGTCCCAAATGCATGAAAATCTTGTTTTAAGATCCAACCAGCTAGTGTAGGCCCAATGGCAGGTGCCAAACCAACAACAAGACCATTAAGCCCCATTGCAGCACCACGCTGTTCTGCTGGGAAGATATTTACAATAACGACCTGCATTAATGGCATTGTAACACCTACTGCACAGGCTTGGATGATACGTCCGATTAAAAAGATGGTCCAGTTTGAAGTTGGTGCAAAAGTATCTAATAACAAACCTGTAATAAGAAATGCATAAGATACAAAATATAGCCATTTTGTAGAAAATCGTGTTGCTAAAAAGGCTGAAACAGGAATCATAATCCCATTAGCTAAAAGGAAATAAGTAGTAGCTTTTTGTGCTGTTGCAAGTGAGATGTCAAAACTTTTCATAAGGGTTGGGATAGCTGTCCCAAGACTTGTTTGGTTTAAGACACCCGCAAAAGTTGCAATCAATAAAAGTGATATTAAGGCAGTTCTACTATAAGGCTTGCCATGGATATCATGTGTTTGCATTATGTTTTGTCTCCATTCTATTTTTCTTTGCAATGAATGATGAGTTCATTGCAACTTAGTCTACCTTATCATTATCATTTAATAATTTCGTGAGAAGGTATATAAGTGTTTGGTGTTCATCATTTGTTAACTGTTTGGTTAAATCAGTCTCCAATTGATGAGATAACTGTTCTAATTTAGTCTTAAATTGCAAACTTTGCTCTGTAAAACCGATGACCTTACTTCTAGCATCATTTGGGTTTTGCTGTCGAAAAATAAAGTTTTTCTTCTCTAAGTTTTGCAATATTCCTGTGACAGTTGGATTTGTCATGGAAAAGAAAAGTTCAATGTCATGTTGAGTGACAGTGAGATTTGGGTGACCAAATAGAAATTTTAAGGTTTTCAATTGAGAAGCAGTTACATTATATTCAGTTAAAATATGATTGGCTTCTTTTTCAAATTTTAAAGAAACCCGCTTTATAAGAACTGGAATATTCGATTTTATATCCAAACCTTGTCTCCTTTCATAGGGAACTATGGAATAATATCATAGGCTCCTATGGAAGTCAAGGTTAAAGTTTTCAAAAATAAAATATTTTTTTAGTCTGAACTTTTTAGAAAATTATGTCATAATAGATTTGGAAAATGATGAGAAAACAACTTATGATTAGAAAGGAATTAATCATGTTTACTGATAAATTTTTAGAAGTCTTAACTCATGAAGGAACAGTATCTATCACCTCTTGGGGGAATGAAGAACCTCATGTCACTTGTACTTGGAATAGCTTTTTGGTGCTAAAAAATGACAATACATTACTCATTCCTGTAGCAGGAATGCATGGAACAGAGTCAGATTTAAAGGTTAATGATCAACTTATCCTAACTCTTGCATCTAGAGAAGTTGAAGGGTTTAATGGATATCAAGGAACAGGATTTAGAATTCTTGGAAAAGGTGAAATCATTTCTGAAGGTGACTATTTTGATGAAATGAAAGAAAAATATTCTTTTATTCGTTCGGTCTTAGTTGTAACGGTAACCGACTTGAAACAATTATTATAAAAAAAACCTAGTAAAATCTAGGTTTTTTTATTTTTTTGAATAATGATAAAGTCAAAAAATCACATTAATTTATTAAAAATTGAGTTATTGTTATGACTAAAAATTAAAATTAAGTAATTATTGTTGTAAAATGAGTTTTCTGATGCTATAATAAAAATCCTGAAAAAATGAAGGAGAAAATATGATTAAACAAATTAAAACATTACTCTTAGGTGTTATAGCAGTTTTTCTATTTGTCATCCCAGTCAGTGTGTCAGCTCAAAGCACGACAACACTTGATATATCAAATGTCTGGTTTGATAATAATGCAGATCAGCTAAGACCAAATAGCGTCACTGTTAATATCTTTGCTGATGGCGTTTTGGTTAAGAAACAAGACATAAGTATCGCAAACCAAAATCAAGGTAACCCATCACAGTGGTCAATGAACCAAATTAAGTTAGATGCCTTAAATGCAGATGGTTCAGAAATTAACTATACTTTTACAGTTGATCCTGTTACCAACTATAGTACTAAAATAAGACCATCAAAAGATGTTGAACAAGTCACAAGTGGTGGTGGTCGCTCTGGTAGAGCCCAAACAGGTGGAACAGTGGATACCGTTACAACCTATCAACTGCTAATCTTTAACACAGAAGCTGTACAGCCTACGCCAACACCAGAGCCAAGCTCATCAAGTGCATCTACAAGCACAAGTGATAGTTCAACTGAAAGCTCTACACAACCATCAACAACTGACTCTACAGATAAAACAACTTCTGAGCCATTGAACGATACTAAATCTGATAAGAATAATTCAAATGACAAGAAGCAAGCTCAGCCAACAAGTAATTCAAGCTCAGCACAAGGGAAACCTAACTCAAGTCAACATGGAAAGAAAATGCAAGTTTACCTATCACTGGCGAACAATCTTCTATTTTGCTCATTATTCTTGGACTGATTATTGTGCTAGTCGCTTTTGTCTTGATTAGAAATAAAAGAAAATAAGAATTCTTCTAGTGAGGATTCTTTTTTTGTGTTAAACTAGAAGAAATTAATTGTTGTTAAGGGAATAATTAAGTATACATAAGGAGGTAGAACGTGGCTAATTATCACAAATCAAATCAAATAAAGACCTCTTTAGAAGAAATTAATTCAAGTGTCGCTATTCCTCAAAACATGTCTTTTTGGAAAACACTTTTTCTTTATTCTGGACCAGGTGCTTTGGTAGCTGTTGGTTATATGGATCCTGGAAATTGGTCGACATCAATTACAGGTGGACAGAATTTTCAGTATACTCTTATGTCAGTCATCTTATTATCTAGTTTGGTGGCCATGTTATTACAATATTTATCTGCAAAATTAGGTATTGTGAGTCAGATGGATCTGGCCCAAGCAATTAGATCAAGAACAAGTAAACGTTTAGGTATTATTTTATGGATAATAACCGAAATGGCAATAATGGCGACCGACATTGCAGAAGTGATTGGTGGCGCAATTGCATTAAATTTACTGTTTCGTATTCCACTGACAATAGCTGTTCTGATAACAATACTGGATGTATTCTTGTTATTATTATTAATGAAGATAGGCGTTAGAAAGATTGAAGCACTGGTGGTTGCTTTGATACTTGTGATCTTTGCGGTCTTTAGTTATCAAGTAATCCTTTCTCATCCTGATTGGTCAGCAGTTTTTCAAGGTTTAATTCCTTCTGGAAAAGCTTTTGCTAGTTATCCTAGTGTCAGTGGACAAGTGCCTTTAACAGGAGCACTTGGTATTATAGGTGCAACAGTGATGCCACATAATCTTTACTTGCACTCTTCTATCGTACAAAGCAGACAGATTGATAGAGATAACCCAAAAGAAATAGCAAGAGCACTTCGATTTTTAACATTGGATTCAAACATTCAATTGACTATGGCCTTTTTTGTGAATTGTTTATTACTGATAGTAGGGGTTTCAGTCTTTAAAGCTGGAAGTGTAAAAGATCCGTCATTTCTAGGCCTTTATGAAGCTCTGTCAAATCCTCATATGATGAGTAATACACTCTTATCACAAATTGCAAGTTCTGGTGCGCTTTCAGTCTTATTTGCAATTGCGTTATTAGCTTCAGGACAGAATTCAACTATTACAGGAACTTTAACAGGTCAAATCATTATGGAAGGCTACATTCATCTAAAATTACCAGCTTGGTTACGTCGATTAATAACGAGATTATTGTCTGTCTTGCCTGTGATGATTTGTGTACTAATAACGAGTTCTCAAGGTGTTGTCAAAGAAAATATAGCAGTAAATCAATTGATGATTAATTCTCAAGTATTCTTGGCATTTGCGCTACCGTTTTCAATTATTCCATTGTTATTATTTACAGGTGATGAGTCTGTTATGGGAAAAACATTTAAAAATAATACTTGGATAAACGGTCTTGGTTGGTTTTCAGTTATTGTATTAACATTTCTAAACTTAAAGGGATTACCAGATCAAATAGCATCATTTTTTGGAGAAAAGCTTTCACATCGAGAAGTTGTCTTGAGTCATGTGATTTCAAGTGGTCTGATTATATTAATTGTCATTTTACTAGCTTGGCTGATTTTTGATTTAGTTAAGGGTAAAAACTAAAAAAAGCTAGAGATTTCTCTAGCTTTTTTTAGCGTTGACTTAAAACTTTGTGTTTCAGCTCAAAGACGAGATCTGCTTGTTCAGCAACAGCTCGTTCATGTGTCACGATGATGACAACCTTATCTTCTTTATGTGCAATATCTTTAAAAATATTAACAATATCTTGAGTTGTTTCCTCATCAAGGTTACCTGTAGGTTCATCGGCGATAATAACTTCATGATTTGTAGCAAGTGCACGAACAATTGCTACACGTTGTTGTTGACCACCTGATAGTTTTAATATTGGCTTGTCGATCAATTGTCGACTGATTCCAACTTTCTCAAATAATTGACTTATAGATTCTTTAGATAAAGTCTTTCCTGAAATTTCAAGGGCTATTTGGACATTCTCAATAGCAGTCATATAAGGAATTAGATTATAAGCTTGAAAGATTGTAGAAACATTTGATTGACGATAATGTCTTAATTTGTCTTTTTCAATAACTTTTTGATTTAGCAAAATAGAACCTTCTTTTGGGGTATCAAGACCTGCTAAAAGAGATAAAAATGTAGTTTTACCACTACCTGATTGGCCTAAGATGGCATAGACATTACCTTTTTCAAAGTTAATTGAAATATCTTTGAACAGGTAATCATCAGGATTAGTGTACCAATAGCCTAGTTCTTTGGTTTGTAGTGTCATAAAGTCCTCCTAATTTGAAGATAAGATATCTTTTGGTTTCATTCTTAATATGCCAATGCTTGCAAGGAATGTAGCTATAAAGGATATCACAAGAGCAATACCACCTAGTTTTGCAATGTCACTTGCGCCAGTATTGATGTTGAGTTTGTTAACGGATGCTGATGATTTAACCATTGACATCATACCACCTTGACCGCCTTGGCCGCCTCCCGTATTACCAGCAGGAGGTGTCCCTTGTCCAGGATTATTTCAAGATTTTTGATTTGTTTTCACATTATTATCTTTTTGACTAACTTGTTGACTAGTTGAGTTGGATAATAATTGGTTACCCAGAGCATTACCAACCATACCTCCTGCAAGACTAGCTAGACAAAGTGAGATGAGTGTCACAACAGCAAGCTCTGTAAAGAATTGGCCAATAATCTTCAAACGATTTTCACCAAGACTCATTAGAACACCAATTTCATAACGGCGTTCACGAATACTTAACATAATGATAAGTGTTAGGATAATAGCGCCAGCAACAGCAACAAGAATAATAATATTGTTGGCAATAGATGAAATATTGTTTAGTGGTTGAAGCATTTGTTTGTAGACTTCATCACTAGAAGTAAGTGAGTATTTTTTAGTGTTGATTTTAGTTTTCATTTCTTTCACTAATGAAGAAAGTTTAGAAGGATTTGAAACGGTAAAGACAGCACTATCAAGTCCACTTGAACCTTTTAAGGTATTAACAGTTGAGACATTAGTGTAAATATTGTTTTGAGGATTACTGCTGTTACTTTGCATTTGTGCAGAATTTGCAGTAGCACTTGATGTGTAAATACCAACAACTTTCAGTGTAACGCTTTTCTCTGTACCATTGACCGTTGTTTTAATAGTAAAGCTATCACCAACTGATAAACTATTCTTTTTAGCTAAATCTGATGAAATGACAGCACTGTTATTTGCTGTACTTGAAGTGATGCCAACCCCTTTTGAGATTTTGCTTGTTGAAGAAGTGAAATCACTTACTTTGGCAGTGCTTGAAACACCAGTGATTGTAAAGTCACCACTTGCCATTTGTGGCCCACCATTTTTCATGCCATTTGATGATTGACTATCTGATGAACTACTAGAAGAAGTTGACGAACTTGTTGAAATTGGGGAAATGTTGCTACCAGCACTTGCTTGTGTCGTTGTTGTAAAAAGGTAGCTAGCAATACCACTGTTATTTGCTAATTTTTTAGCAACACTTAAAGGTATTGAGACTGTTTTTTGGCTCGATGATGAACTTGAACTAGACTGATCTGGGGGTGCCATTTGTGACATCATATATTCTCTTTTCAATTGTAGTGAAATAGTAGATCCTGTTTGATTTTTTGCTGATTTGACTGCAGCATTTGCAGCGTTTTTAATTGTTATACCTGCTAATACAAAGAGTAAGATTGCTATCGTTACCAAGGTTAGCAACAAACTTCGTCCAAGTTTTGACTTTGTCGCAAGCCATGCTCGTTTTATAAAATTCATGTGAATGCCCTCCAAAAAGTATTGGGCATAGCTTAACAAGCTTAACTTAAAAATTACTGAAAAGTTAATTAAAAATAAAAAGAAATAAAACAAGTCATTCTGAAATTACTTGTTAAATGGATTTATTAAAAATTAAAGCATCGTGATAAATCCCGTTGATACAGAGATGGTTTGTAAGCTGACATTCCAATTGGAATCCCATTTTTTGATAAAGTGATATAGCAGTTTTATTACCACCTGTCACATGCATGGCAATTTGTGAAAAATGGTTTTGTTTAGCAGTCTCAAAAAGACCTTCAATCAATTGACGACCAATCCCTTTGCCTTGGAAATCTGGATGGATAGCTAAACCAAAAGTGCAGACATGTTGGCCTTGTGGAAAAGGATACATTGGATTGTAAGGTAAACAACCAGCAATTATGCCATTATCGTCAGCAACTAAAATATGCGCTCTATCTCCAATCCTTTTTCTTAAATCATCTTTGGTTAATACTCTATCATATACAGGAGAATTATAAGGTGTCCAGACGCTGTTTTCGATTTCAAGTACTTGATCAAAATCTTTTTCTTGGATGGTTCTAATCTGCATTTTTTGTATCCTTTCAAATGTAAGTTAGTTAATAATTTTCGTGTTTCTTTAATGATTATGGTATCATTTTTACCAAGAAAAGACTTTCTGGAGTGCTATATAGATGACAAAACGAAAGATTGTGATTGCTGGAGGAACGGGTTTTGTTGGTCAGGGGATTATCAAGTGTTTAGATACAAACCAATATGATATTCACAGTCTGTCACGTCATCCTTTTAAAGGCGAGCATAAAGAAGTTCACTATCATGTCATTGATTTAAAAGATACAAGACAATTAGAAAAAATCCTCGATGGTGCAGATTGGGTCATTGATGCTATTGGGATTCTTTTTGCTAATCCCCGTAAAAATCAAACTTACCAAAAAAATAGTATCGAACCAGCAAAAGCATTAATTAATGGTGTCCAAAAAGACCAGAAAACAAAGTTTCTTTTTATTTCCGCAAATACAGCACCATTTTTTTTGAAAGATTATATAAAAGCCAAACGAGAAGTTGAACGTTATGGCTTTGAACAATTAAAAAATCGCCAACATGTTGTATATCCAGGATTAATTTACGATAAAGATAGAAGAGAGATTTTCTATCTGGGGAAAGCAATCTCATTATTTTCAAGCGTCAATTTTGTCACAAAATGTCGAGTGATTCAGCGAAAAGATTTTGCTCTGGAAGTGAAGTCTATTTTAGAAGAAAAAAGTAGTTATCTCGAAAATAAAATATGATAAAGCTCTATAAGGAGTTTTATTTTTTTTATTATTTAAGTATTTATAAGCAAAATAATTGAATATTACTTTAAAACAATTAAAAATCATAATAAAATAAAAGAAAGGAGAACATTATGTACCAAGAAGAAAGACTAGAAAAAATGCTCCAAGTATTGCGACAATCTGAAAAACTATCTAGTAAAGAAGCGATGACGCAATTCAATGTTTCAAGAGATACCATACGGCGAGACTTTGAAATTCTTGCAAAAAGACAACTTGCTACACGAACACATGGTGGCATACTATTAAAACATGACTTACAAGCAATGGAATCTTTTAAAGAGAGAGTGACAAAAGCGAATTCTGAAAAAGTTAAAATTGCAAAGCAAACCAATCAATTACTAACACCAGATAAACTGTGTTTCTTTGATGTGTCAACAACAGTTTTAGCATTAGCTCAAATAATAGATAAGAAGTTGACAATTTACTCTCACTCTCTAGATAATGCTTTACTATTTGCAGATAGATCTGAGGTAGATTTTCACTTATTAGGTGGACAATTCTATTCCAAAAATCGTTTTTACTTTGGTTTTTCTGAAGCTGAAGTGTTATCCAAAATGAGTTTTGATTTTGTGGTTATTGGGGCTGCAGGATTAAAAGATGGTTTGGTCTCATATGAGGATGAGTCTGATACTTATCTAAAAAAACAGGTAATGCAAAATGCAAAATGCAAAATATTAGTTGCAGAAAAATCAAAATGTTATCAAACATCACATCATATATTAGGAAATATTAATAATTTTGATTATTTTGTCACTAACCAAGCCCCTGATGAGGCATTTAAACAATTACTAGCCCCGACTCTAAAAGTGATTTATTAGGAGGTAATCAGATGTCTACAGTAAATTTAATATTAAGTGATATTGATGGTACATTACTAACAAGTGAGCATACTATTGATTCAGAACTAAAAGCAACTTTAACACAAACCAAGCATCCATTTGTCTTGGCATCTGCACGCTCCCCAAAAGGGATGTTCCCTATTGTTGAAGAGCTTGGACTAAAGGACAACCCAATTGTGTGTTACAATGGTGCCTTAATTATTAAGAAAAATGATAAAGCTTATGATATTTTGAGTCAACACGCTCTGATAAAAAATGACATTTATGTATTACTTGAAAAGATAGAATCACAATTCCCGGATGTCTCTGTTAGTCTTTATAGTCATGATGAATGGCTAATTGAAAAAGATGATTATTGGGTTCAGCAAGAAGCTGACATTACAAAGCAAAAGCCTACAAAAACTGATTTCAAGACTTTTTTGGCTGAACCAATGACTCAGGTTCATAAGTTGCTTCTTATTTCTGATGCTAAGGAAATAAATGAATTATTACTCACTTTGAAGGCTATGTCATTTGAAGATTTTTCGTGCTATTTATCAAAAGATAATTATTTGGAGATAACAACAAACTCAGTTTCAAAAGAAAATGCTTTGAAAGAGATAGCTGCCTACTATCATGTTCCAATTGAAGAAACCATGGCTATTGGTGATAATTATAATGATATCCTGATGATTCAATTAGCAGGAGTTGGAGTTGCTATGGGGAATGCTCCAGAAGACGTGAAATTAGCTTCAGATTGGATTACCAGTGATAATAATCATAATGGACTTTCAAGAGCGATTAATCAATGTTTCAAATAAATAAAAACGTCTGTATTTTGACTTAATACAGACGTTTAACGTTTCTCTAAAAAGGTTGAAGATAAGGATTGTGTTTTAACATCTTTAGAAATAGCAGCTTTAAATGCTTTCATACCAAGACGATAAGTTTGGTTCTTAATACTTGGAATTTTTTGAAGTTTTCCAGATAATTGTGCCTCCTGGCTAACAATCAAAGGGGTGGTTAGTCCCTTTTCTGAATAAATTTCCAGTAATCCAGCAGCCAAATCATCACTATTAGATAAGACACAATCAAAAGGTTCCTCCAGATTTAAATAATTAAAAGCAATTGTTGCATCTTCATATTGAGAAAGGTGTCCAAAAGTGTGACAAGAAACGCTCGGAAGGAGATTTTGACAATACGACATTGTTTCTCTATAAGTCTCACTGATTTCATCATTTCTTGTGAAGAATAGTGCCATTCTTTTGATTGGTTTTGTTTTTAAGTAAGAAAATAACCCTAGATAACCTGTGTAGCGATTAATGTAAACAGACGATAGATTTGGTTTATCTGTTTTTTCAAGACAAACAATCTGACCATATGGCTGATAAGATTCTATGGTTTCTAAACTAATAGCTCTTGATGTGAAAACAATAGCTTCTAAGGCTTTTGAACGGAGTTGATCAAGATAAGCTAATTCTTTATCGACATCATAGTCAGAAGGAAGAATAACTAATTGATATTGACTAGATAAAGCCATCTCAATCATACCGCGTATTATTTCAGTAAAGTAATAATGTTTTGTATGTGGAACAACAACCCCTATTTTGCGCGTGTGACCACTACTTAAATCAATTGCAGATTGATTTGGGTAATAGTGCTTTTCAGAAATCACCTTTTGAATCATTTCAGCAGCCTCTTTAGAGACGTATCCCGATTGATTAATATAACGTGATATAGTAGAAGGGGAGTATCCAGTTAGTTTTGCAATTTCTCTGATAGATACCATAATGACTCCTTTTTTCTACTATAGCATGTTTGAAGCATTATGTTAACAAAAAGTCGTGTATGCCATGACCTACACCATTTTCATCATTTGTTTTGGTGACGTGTTTTGCTTGGACACGAATTTCTTCAGGTGCATTTTGCATAGCAATTGGGGTTGCAACACGTTCAAACATTGGAATATCATTATTCCCATCACCGAAGGCAGCTAAACTTTCGAAAGGAAGGTTTTCTAAATCAACAATAAAATCAATACCATTTGATTTTTTAGCTTCTCTGTGTGTTATTTCTAAGTAATAAGAACCAGATTGCTGAATAGACACATTTGGTAAATCAAGAGCCAATAAACTTTCTTTTAAAAATGCCATTTTTTCTGGCTCAAACACAATGAGCATTATTTTAAAGACACCTTTTTGAGGTTTTAAATAAAGATCTTCACCAATTAAAGTAGGTTCTTGTAAAGTTAGTTGACTTTCATAGTCGATTCCCGCATCCATCTTGTAGGTTAACCATTGGTCTTTAGTGTAATAGGACTGGCTAATATGTGGAAAATACTGATTGATGTAGTTTAGTAATTGTTCAGTATCCGCAATTTCAAGAGGTAACTCTCTAATGACGTGAACTTGATTGTCCTTGTATTGATAAACAAGTCCGCCATTAAAACCAACCTGCAAACCATCCAGATTAAGAGCGTCAATAGCTTCTTTCATTTCAATTGGTGCACGTGCAGATACCAAAGTTAAAGGAATATTGGCCTTCCTTATCAATTGTGCGTTATCAGCTGAAATTCTTCCTTTGGTATTTAATAAGGTGCCATCCATATCAAGAAATATGTGTTTTGTTTTCATGACAAGTGCCTCCTAATTATGATTTAACTTAAGTGTAAATGATGGAACGCGTTCCATGTCAAGTAAAAAATAAAAAAATTTTACAAAAACAGGTCTGTAAAGGCTTATTTATTTGTGTTATAATTACTGAATATACAGAAAATTCTGGAGGAATTATGACTGAAAAGGGATTTCAAGATGGTGTTAAAGCAGCTCTCCCAACGGCGATGGGCTATGTTTCCATTGGATTAGCTTTTGGTATCGTTGCATCAGCATCAGATTTGTCTGTGATTGAGGTTGGATTAATGAGTGCACTGGTTTACGGTGGCTCTGCCCAATTTGCGATGTGTGCTTTGTTGCTGACGCATGCAAACTTAGTAACTGTTACTTTGACCGTTTTTCTTGTCAATTTAAGAAATATGCTCATGAGTCTACATGCAACAACGATTTTTAAAAAAACCAGCCTAGTCAATAATATTGGAATTGGAACTTTAATTACTGATGAAAGTTATGGTGTCTTATTGGGGGAAGCTCTTGAAAATAGGAATGTTTCAGCTAAATGGATGCATGGCAACAATGTCATGAGTTACCTAACATGGGTTATTTCTACTATGGTTGGGACCTTACTTGGGAATGCTGTTCCAAATCCTGAAGTCTTTGGTTTAGATTTTGCATTAGTGGCAATGTTTATTGGCTTATTTGTTTTTCAACTAATAGCTATGTTATCTGAAGAAAAGAAATTAATAGTCTCTATTTTGGTCGCAGTAGGATTAAGTTATTACCTATTGTCAATCTTTTTATCTGGTGCTTTATCTGTTTTGGTTGCGACTTTGATTGGTTGTAGTGTAGGAGTAATGTTTGATGGTAAATAACTATATCTTAATGGCCATTTTTTTAGGTTTTCTTGTCTCGTGGGTTCCAAGGGTTTTACCTTTTATTTTTGTAAAATATAAAGGATTACCTGACAGTGTTTTATCTTTCTTGAAATTTCTACCAGTATCTATTTTATTTGCCTTGACTTTTTCAAGTTTTTTTACAGTTAAAATAGGGACACTTCCAAGT
This sequence comes from Streptococcus urinalis 2285-97, assembly GCF_000188055.2. Lineage (NCBI taxonomy): Bacteria > Bacillati > Bacillota > Bacilli > Lactobacillales > Streptococcaceae > Streptococcus > Streptococcus urinalis. Next base: position 1,931,837 of record NZ_AEUZ02000001.1, on the reverse strand, counting down.
TTGAAATGGTTGGATTTACTAGCTGGGGTGCCAACTTTATTTGTGACAATACGCTATCGTAACCTTTTTTACACTGTATTAACAGGAATTGTTGCTATGGCATTATTAAGATTAATTTTGACGTAATAAAAGATAAGGAGTTTCCTATGGATTTGTTTTTCCGTCCTATCAAAGAAAATGATAGTTTGTTACCTAGTACCGTCTCAAAATTTATTGGCTCGTTAGAGAAGGCCAATCAGATTAAAGTTGCTGAGATCGATCCACAATTTGCAGATGGCAAAGCATTAAGTCAAGCTTATAATGTTCCAATTGAAATGGAATATAATTGTCTAGTAGTAGAAGCAAAAAGACAAAAAAACAAGCAACTAGCTGCTGTTCTGGTCCCTCGTGAAAAGCGCATTAATATGAATGCAACTCTAAAAAGACCCTTAAATGCCAGTAAAGTGTCCTTTGCTAACCTTAAAGAAGTTTTGGAAAAAACGACTATGGAGTTTGGTAGTATCACACCTGTGGGTTTACCAAAAGATTGGCCTATCCTAGTAGATAAATCAGTACAAGAACAATCAGAAATTATTGTAGGTGGTGGCTATGTTCACTCTAAATTAAAGATATCGGTGGAAAGTCTTCAAGCATTTCCAAATGAAGTCTTGTTTATTGAGGTCTTAGCAAAAGACTAGAGTGAAAGTTTAACTCAAATGATATCTTGGAATTAGTATGACGGAATTTTCAGTTGAAAAAGTCAGTATCCCAAAACAACAACTATCAGCTGTCATCATCTACAATTAATTATTAGTAGAATTTGTATTGAGTCTTAGTATTAATCATGGAGAAGTCGGTTTATCATCAACTTTTAAATTGAAAAAATGGATTTGGTTGTTAATAAATAATAAAAAAACAAAGAAATTGCTCCTTGTTTTTTAGGTTTGACAATGCTTTTGATGTTGAGAGAGAGATTGGTCAATTTCAACTGTGACGGAATGAATTTGAAAATCTTTACAAACTTGACGGATTGCCTCTTTACAATCAGCTTCAGAACAGTAGCTGTTTAGACAACAATGTATGGTTGCTCGATTATCAAATCCGTCCATAGACCAAATATTAAGTTGATTGATGGAATCTATTTGAGGAAGGTTGGCTAGTGTTTGATACAAAGAATGATAGTCGATTGTTTCAGGAACACCGTCTAAGAAAATGGTTAGATTAGACCAACATTTTGGAATAGCTTTTGTAAAAATGAATAAAGAAATAGCAATGGATAGGATAGGGTCAAGGATATACCAAGATTTCCAGTTTAAAATAATAGCTAAGATAATAATAACTAACCAACCAAGAATGTCTTCTAAAAAATGTAAACTTAAGATTTCCTCATTTTTTGTCTGACCTGAATGAATGACAAAACTAGCCAAGCCATTAATGACAATGGCAACAATAGCTAAAAGAAACATTCCCTGATAATTCACAGGATTTGGATGCCATAATCTTGGTATATTTTCAATGAGTACCCAAGTAGAACCGCTAATCAGGATGAGACTTGTAATAATAGCTCCTAAAAGGCTAAACCGCTTATAACCTAATGTAAATTTTGAATCTTCACCTTGAGCTGCTTTTTTCTCTAAAATAGCAGAGATGCCAATAGCAATAGCATCACCAAAATCATGAACAGCATCTGCTAAGATTGCACCTGACAAAAAGAGGTTTCCAAAAATAAATTCGATGATTGAAAAGCTAAAGTTCAAAATAAATGCTATAGCCACTTTTTTACTTGCTGTCATCCTTTTCTCCTTTTGGTATACTAATAGTAGTTATGGATTCTTTAATCCTATTATCTAAAAGATATTGAAAAATGACTATAAACAAAGCAGTTCACCTGTTCAATAATGAACAGTTTTAAGAAAGTGTCCACGATGGAAAAAGATAGACAAATTCAAAAAACCAATACAGCTATTTACAATGCCTTTATCAACCTTTTACAAGAAAAAGATTATTCTAAAATAAGAGTGAGTGATATTATTGACCTTGCAAATATTGGAAGATCTACTTTCTATGCTCATTATGAAAGTAAAGAAGTTCTACTTAAGGAATTATGTGAAGATTTATTTCATCATCTGTTCAAGCAAGTTGAGCCAATATCATTTGAAGATTATCTGATTCATATTTTAAATCATTTTGATCAAAATAAAGATAGTATTGCGACTTTACTATTATCCGATGATCCCTATTTTTTACTTCGGTTTAAAAAGGAATTAGAACATGATTTTTACCCAAAACTTCGACAAGACTACCTTTCAAATGAGACCATCCCAGAAGAATTTTTAAAGCAATTTGCCATCTCTTCCTTTGTTGAAACAATCAAATGGTGGTTACATCAAAGAAAACGCTTGAGTGCTAAACAACTCTTACAATATTATTTGATAATGATAGAAAACTAAAAAAAGCCCAGACATTGGGTTTTTTTAGTATATAAACCTAGTTTTTCTTATGTTGAATAAGATAAAAACTAAGACTTCCGATGATTAGTAATCCTAAAAGTAATAAGAAATTATGTTTTGCTTCGCCAGTTTTTGGAAGACTTGCTTTAAAAATAGCCTTTTTAGTTTCTTTTGATTTAGGTTTAGGCGTGTCTTTTTTAGGTTTTTTACTTGGTTTACTTGGAGTATTTGGTTTTTTCGGAGTATTATCTTTTGGCATATCTGGAGTAGATGGTGTATCCTCTTTTGGTTTTTCTGGGGTCGTTGGTGTATGACTATTTGTAATAGTGAATTGACCATTATCTAGTTGAGAGACTTGACTAGTATAACCTTGTGGGACGTCAACTTCCTTAACAGTGTATGAAATAACTTGTTCATTAGCTTTTTGTTCAAGTGCTTTCCAGGTGTAAGTCCAGTTATTTTTTTCGGAAAGTGTAATGACATCTTGAGTCGCTTTTCCATCTGCATAAAGTTGAACTTTAACAGACTCTGGACGACTCTTATCGGCGTTATTTTGGTCATCCCAAACTTTTGAAACGGTGATATTTGTTTTTGGACTTTCGTAAGTATTAACAAAAGTTTGTTTGTCACCATAGGTTACCTGTGCACTGTAAACATTATTATCATCTTTAGTTACATTGATGGTAATATCTTCTTGACCTTGGTCATAAGTGTAACCTTCAAGTTGTTGATCAGCAGTTGGAATAATTTCTTTAATGAAGTAATGATATGTCCCTTCCTGATTAAAGGTTAAGGGATTAAAGATTACTTTACCGTCTGCTGCATTAGTAGTTGTTTGAATAGGTGTTGTCGAATCTGTGCTATTGTAAAGACCAAATTCGAATTGATTTGCTTATAGGTCGGCTCCTTTGACTTGTTTTTGTGTTTCTAAAGTAACTTGAGCAGATAGCATCACCCGTACCAGTTGCATTATCGTCAGTATAATTAGCTGTTTGTGTTTTTTGCGTTAGATTTGACCCTGAAAGGTTAACAGTATTTGTAAATTTTGATTGTGAGCCAGCTTGCTGACGATTGATGTGTGTCGTGTATGTAATATAGTAAGCATGACCATAATCTTTACCATTAATGGTTGTGAAATTATTATTTGTAGTAGCGTAAGTAAATGACGTTGAATTATCAGTAGGCGTATAAACCACTTGGTCTCTAAGACTAGCAGTTATAGTACGTCCTTTAGCTTCAGATTCAGAATCAATTGGATCATTTTCTTTAATTTCAAGTTCCCTGAAACGTAAACCAGCTTTATCTTCAGCTGTCATGTATTGGTTGCTACCTAAAGTATCTGTAACTACCAAATTTTCAATTGGATCTTGGATAGCATTTGCAATGACAACCCAGTGAATCACATCTTGATTGATTGTGTCATGATAGGAATATTTGAAAGTATAATTGTTAATAGCACTACCTGGAGTGACGTTTTTGTTGCTTCCAAATGTAAAACTGGCAGGTTGATTTGTATTTGGAATAACAGTATTAACTTTTTCACCGTTTGTTAATGTATTGTTATTTGCAATTAGATCAAAACTTAAGGTCATGTTTTTATTTTCATTAACTTTTGAGTAAAAATCATTAAACGTAACGGTCAAGTTATTTGGTGTTGATAAAGCATTAACAGTTGCAGTACCAATGATAGTTCCAGCTTTGTTAACGATATTGAATGGAGCTAACGCTCCAGGAAAACGAAACTCTTTTGGAATATCAAAACTATAAGTGTCACCACTATTAATAGCTTGACTGTCAGGAAAAGTAATAGTAGAAGAATATTGCAAATGAGCATATGTTGGGATATTAACATCGCCAGTAGTCCCATTGATTGGCGTTCCATTATAGGTTAAGTTGGCAGTTGCCGAGTAGTTTGTAACTGTTGCTGCTTTGATCGTGTGACCTGTTAGTGTTGTAAGCAGCATTAAAACAGAAACTAAAAAAATATTTATTTTTAATCTCATCGTTTTCTCCTTTTCTTTTTCTAAAAAAATCTCTCAAATCTAATTATATTCTCTTTTATTATTAAAACAATAGGTTTCAGACTAATATTTTGTACATTTTAATATTTTTGATGGAAATAAATTTGATTTAAAATATAAAAAAACCTATCTTTAGATTAATAGGTTTTTAAATTCTTACGGAATGGTTGATGAATTTGACAATCTGTTCAGGAGTTTCTTTAAAATTATTATTGATCCAGCTAAAAATTATACTCTCAATTGTTTCGATGTAAATATTTAAGGAATAGTTGAATGGTAAACCATAAGCATCAGTTAATTGAGTGTCAAGGTTTGGAATATTGGAATTTAATATTTGAGTTTTGATATATTCACGAACGATCTCTTTAATATTTGGAATCTTATTGATGAAGACTAAGGTAATTTCTTTATTATGATGTAAATAAGTAAGCATTTCTAATAACACTTCGGATTGAAAGGTTAGGTCAGCATTTAAGATGTATGTGATTTCATCAAAAATAAAATTAACGGCTTCTTCCGTGAATTCTTTTTTTGAGTCATAGTAATTATAAAAGGTTGTTCTTGCTATCCCAGCTTCTGTGATGATGTCCTTTATACTAATATCTTTAAACTTTTTGATGAGTAAAAGATTACAAAATGCTAGAATAATCTTTTCTTCGGTTTTAGAGTGATTCATATTATTTCCATTCTAATCATACAAAATTTTCACAATTATAGCATAAAAAAATTCTGAAAAAGGTCAAAAATTAGGATTATGTTCATTTTTAATCTAGTATGATATGTTAAAATATATACAATTTAATGAAAGTGGGAATTTTTTGGATGTTTTATCAAAATTCAAAGAATGATTTGTCATCTTCTAAGCAACGTTTCTCCATCAAAAAATTTAAATTTGGAGCTGCGTCAGTCTTAGTTGGATTGACATTTTTAGGGTTCAGTACACATTCTGTATTAGCAGATACAACAACAGTAAATAATACTAATGATCTTGGAATTGTTTCAACAACAGATTCAGGTTCGACAACTAATGTTCCGACAAGTGAGTCAACAATAACTGCAACAACGGCAGATGAAGTCATCAGTAAAGTTTCTGTACCAAATTTCCCAACAACTGGAGATCAGCCAGTAATAACTGTTACAGATACAAGCAAATTGCCAGATGGAAAAACTTCTGGAACCTTTGAGGTCCCAGTCACAGTAACTTATCCAGATGGTTCCACAGATACAATTAATGTGACAGTCACTGTTAAGTCTGCAGCAGACACATTTGATCCAACAGCAACAAACCAAACTGTTAAAGTTGGTGATACACCTGATGCAGCGAAGTCAATTGGTAATGTATCAGATCTACCTGATGGAACCACATTCACCTATAAAACACCAGTAGATACATCAACAGCAGGAGATAAAGCGTCTATAGTTGTTGTAAAATACCCAGATGGCTCAAGTGAGGAAGTCCCAGTAACGGTTACAGTAACAGCTGACCCAACTCAGGCTGACACGAATAGCCCAGTAGGCAAGGATCAAACTGTTAATGTAGGAGATACACCAAAAGCTGAAGATTCTATTGGTAATGTATCAGATCTTCCAACTGGTACCACATTTGAATACGAGTCACCAGTAGATACATCAACAGGAGGAGATAAAGCTGCTACAGTGGTCGTGAAATACCCAGATGGCTCAAGTGAGGAAGTCCCAGTAACAGTCAAAGTAATTGCTGATTCACCAGCTATTACTCAAAAAGTAACTGTAACTGTAAACTATGGACCAGAAAATGGGAAATGGGTTCGTGTTCCAGGTGCTGTCGCAGTTGCTACGAGTGTTGAAGATCCTACAAAAACTTATACATTTAACTTAGGAACAGATGGAGTAGCTTTGTTAGACTTGCCACAGGGTCAATATAGAGTGGTTTATGATGATGCTCAAACAAAGGCTAATGCAGATGCGAGTGCCTTCTTAGCAGATAAGCAGTATACACCTTCAACTGTAGTTAAAACAATCAATGTAACAACTGGACCAATTGGTGTTGGCTTTATACTTCGTAAAGTAGATTTTGTACCATCATATCCAGCAGATACAACTGTTAAGCAGGGTGATACTGTAACAGTAGATGCACCAACTGACAAAGATGGTTCATCACTACCTGATGATGTCACTTATACTCCTGGTGGAGACGTAACTCTTCCAGATGGCTCAACAGGAACTTTCCCGGGTACAGTCACTGTAAATCCAGACGGTACAGTAACTGTGCAACCTAATCCAGATGCACCGACTGGAGATTATACTATTCCTGTAACTATTACTTACCCAGACGGTTCTACAGATGAAGTTCCAGTTAAGGTAACTGTAACAGCTAACCCAACACAAGCGGATACACATAAGCCTGTTGCAAGTACGGAAAGTGATATTACAGTTGCACAACTAGCTATTAATGCCAATCATAAATCTGAAACAACGACTGATAAAACAGCAGTTCAAGATAAGACTTTACCTTCTACAGGTGAAGCTGAAACGCTACCTTTCTTCAGTCTAGCTGCAATTGCCATAATGTCAGCTGTAGGTATTGCGTTACCAAAAAAGAAAAAAGATAATGAATAATGATTATCTATTAGCTAAAAGACCTAGAAATAGGTCTTTTTAGTTTTTCTGAAATGATAAGATGTTAAAGAATTTCTGGTTTTAAAATAATAAGAAATTGCTATTTCACTACTTATTTCAAGCAAATTGGACCCTATATAAAAGCCTTTATGTTATATTTTTAAAAGAACAAATATAGGAGAGAGTTATGCACAAGATTTTGATTATTAACGCTCATCCAGATGTTGACAATCGCGGACATTATTCAACACGGATGGAAGATTTTACAAGAGAAATGCTTGAAAAGGATTACCCTCAAGTAGAAATAACTACTTTGAATCTGTATCAAGAAGATATACCAGAGATTGATGAAACAACTTTTACCATTTATCGTAAATTGGCTTCTGGAATAGAACTAAATCCAGATGAACGTGCCAGAAGTAAACGGTCAAAAGTCTTATTAGAACAGTTTAAAGAGCACCATAGAATCATTATTTCTTCTCCATTGCATAATTTTAATGTTACAGGTCGTCTTAAAGATTATCTTGATAATGTTATGGTAGCCCGTGAGGTATACCGTTATACTGAAACTGGTTCAGAAGGTCTTATGACCGATGATTATAAAATTCTTTATCTGCAGTCTAGTGGTTCGGTTTATTCTAGTGATGTTCGTTATGCACCTCTTGAGTTTTCACATTTTTATTTAAAAGAGATGTTTGAAACAATCATGGGATTTGATAATTATTATATTGCTAGATTTGAAGGAACTGATCTAGGTTTAGATAATGAAGCTCACTTTGATAAAACTAAAGAAGAAATTGCTAGATTATTACCACAATTTTTAGAAGAAAACCAAAAAGACAATCAGTAATGATTGTCTTTTTGTGTTATCGTTTTGAGAAATAAATCAATTTCTTTTTGATTCTTTAGAGTTATCAATTTTTGTGGGTACTGATGTTTAACACTGAGATAGTTCTTTTTCCTTTTCATTGTCCTTCCATCCCAAAGTATCCATTTGATAAAATTCAAATCAAATCGTTCAGGACAATTGTCTGCCATATCAGGTCGTGTTTTGTTATGAAAGGCGAGATATCGCTTAAAAACTCTCCACAAACAATAAAATCGCTGTCCATTTAGAAAGATAATACGATCTGCTAGCATCATTCGTTCTTCATAAAGGCATTGATTATAGTTCCCTTCAATGTTCCACTGTTCTTTTTGAAGGATGGGACTTAAGTCATTTGACATTTCTTGGTTGTTTCGCTCATGCCAACCTGATGAAAAATGAAGTTTATCAAGGTGGATAGGCTGGCAATCATAGTATTGTCCTAAATGTCTAGCTAAAGTAGACTTACCAGAACCACTATAACCAATAATCGCAATTTTCATGAATTCCTCCTATCTGGTGACTTTCATTATAGCATATTGGCTTATCCATAGCTTTCTATAAAAGATTATAAAAGATTGAAAATTAGAATATAAAAGGCTGAAATAGAAAAAGAAAGTGAGGGATTACTATGAAAACTGCTGTTTTTGAAAAAGCTGGCTCTATGTTGGTAGAAGAAGTCGAAAAACCTAGCATTCAAGCTAGCGATGATGTTATTATTAAGGTTGTCAGAGCCTGTGTATGTGGTTCAGATCTCTGGTCTTATTCTCATGGGGATGATAAAGAAAGTCACTCTGAAAATAGTGGCCATGAAGCGTTAGGCATTGTTGAAGCAATTGGGGATTCTATTACAACGGTAAAACCTGGAGACTTTGTCATTGTACCTTTCACACATGGTTGTGGTTATTGTGATGCTTGTCGAGCTGGGTTTGATGGAACTTGTGATAATCATCCAGGTTATTCAAATTGGTCAATGGGCTTTCAATCTGAATATATCCGTTTTCACTATGGAAATTGGGCTCTGATTAAAATTCCAGGACAACCTTCAGATTATACAGAAGGAATGATTAAATCATTGCTATCACTTGCAGACGTCATGCCAACTGGTTATCATGCAGCACGTGTGGCTGATGTAAAACCAGGAGATAAGGTCGTTGTTATTGGTGATGGTGCCGTTGGACAATGTGCAGTTATTGCTGCTAAAATGAGAGGTGCTTCACAAATTGTATTGATGAGTCGTCATAAAGATAGACAAGAAATGGCTCTTGAATCTGGTGCAACAGCAGTAGTTGCCGAACGTGGTGAAGAAGGAATTGCCAAGGTAAGGGAAATTCTTGGTGGTGGAGCTGATGCGGCATTAGAATGTGTTGGTACTGAAGCTGCTATTGAGCAAGCTTTGGGTGTGCTTCATAATGGTGGCCGTATTGGATTCGTTGGTGTTCCTCATTATCAAGATCGTGCTTTGGGTTCAACTTTTGCACAAAACATTATTGTTGGTGGTGGATCAGCTTCTGTGACAACTTATGACAAATCATTTTTATTAAAAGCAGTTCTCGATGGTGACATTAACCCAGGTAGAATCTTTACAGATACTTACAGCCTAGATGAGGTTAATAAAGCTTACGAAGATATGCGTGATCGCAAGACAATCAAGTCAATGCTACTGGTAGCTGAATAACAAAAAAGTCCTGATTAAGGACTTTTTTATTTTTATTGTTTATTTATCTCCATAAAAATAAGTAGCGGTTGCACCTCCATCGATAAGGAACGTTGACCCAGTAATAAACTGAGCACGATCATTCATTCAGTCAAATCTGCGACTTCATCTGCAGTACCAGGACGACCAGCGGGAGATTTGGCAAACATATCTTTGTAGAAATCACCCCGTGGTCCATTAAATTCGTCTAATGCTAATGGTGTGACAATGATTCCTGGCGCGATGTCATTGATACGAGCACCTCGTTTGCCCAAACTTACAGCTTGAGCCATTGTCCGTTTTTCATTAGCTCTTTTGGCGAGCTGATAGGCATGAAGACTGTCGGATATGTTTTGAACTTGTAAAAAATCAAGTTTTAAGAGGTCTTCTGTTGGTGTGAGTGCCAATTGTTCATCTTGTACTGCTGTTAGGGCTGGCATACGAAATCCTGATTGACTAGAAATAGTAACACCGGCACCACCTTTTTCAATTACTTTTCCGACTTCTTCTAGTAAGACTGCTGTTCCATAGAGATCAACTTGTAATATTGTTTCAATGGATGCTTGTGAGGACGAAACACCCGCCCCATTAATCAAATATTTTATTGGCCCAAAACTTTGTGCTCTTGCTATCATGCCTTTGATAGAGTCACGTGATGATAAATCCATTTCAATAGTTTCAACGTCAAATCCTGCTTCAGTTAATACCTTTGCTAGTTTTTGTGCATTTTCAAGAGATTTATCCCCTAGTAGAATTTTTTTACCATAGCCAATCCGTCTAGTGATTGCTAATGAGATTTGACCTGCTCCAGTAACTAATAAAACATCTTTTGTCATGATTATTTCCTCCTAATATCTAACAATTCCTAGATTTTGATTGCAATATAATTGGCTATTTTTAGCGATTTCAGTCACTAATGCTGCAATTGCTTGTCGAGAAATCTGGTTTCCTTCTATGACTTCACCCTTTGGGATTAAATGATAAGAAAGATCATCGCTATTATCAAACCATCCTGGTCTTAAAATGGTGTAATCTAAATCAGATTCTTCCAATATGTCAACAGCTTGACGGTAGGGTCTTAATAGACTTGAGACACGACCGTTTTGACCTGGTAATTCACCATAAATTCCATAAGATGAAATGAAAATAATCCGTTTTGTCCCTACAAATATCATAGCTTTAATAACTGCAGTAATATAAGTGGGTAAGTCTCCAGATAGTGCAACAAAAGCCATATCCGCACCATCAAGAGCAGTTTCGAGTGCTTCTTGATTCAATACACTTGCAGCAATTCTAGTGGTTCTCTTGTTTTCAGTTAACTGATTGGCAGTTCTTGAAAAAAGAACTAGGTCTGCATCTGTCTGTTCAAGTAAAGCTTTTGTGCTAGCTTTTCCTAGAGAACCCGTTGCACCGATAATTTTTATTTTTGTCATCTTTTTTCTCCTTGATAATATTTGCACGATCTTTAAAACGTACTTGCAACTTGTTTGACAATTTGCCAACTATGATTATCATTTTTCTCAAAAAACATCTGAATCTGTAATGGCCAAACGCTAATAGGACTTCCCCAAATACTTGCAGTAACAAAACTTTGGCCAATAAGAGATGCTTGATTTCCATGAACATAAATAGATTTGATTGTTTTTTCTTACCATGAATAATAGTTCATCTCTTGAGATTCAATCTGTGATAACCATTCTGTGACATCTTGTTGGTAACCTGTCATATGTATCAGAAATGTTTCTGGTTTGAGTAATTGTCTAAGAAACTTTGTATCGTGATCAACCATAGCTTGGTTAATTTGTCGATAGATTTTTATTAATTCTTCTTTATCTGTCACCAAAATTACCTCTTTTTTAATTGATAAAGATAGTATAAAATTTTATAATAAAAATATCCAATATTTATTTTTTATTATTAATCAAATAATTTTATAAGGAGTCGTGATGAACACTAAACAAATGACTTATTTGATTGAGACAGCAAAAACTTTAAATCTTAGTCGAGCTGCTGAAAATCTTTATATTTCGCAACCTTCACTCTCATACCAAATCAAGGTGATTGAAGAAGAAATTGGTTTTTTGATATTTGAGCGTATAGGTAAGAGTATCCGTCTCACACCAGCAGGAGAAGAACTGATAGTTTCTATACAGCGTATTTCAAAAGAACTGCAGTTCTCCATTGAACAGGCTCAAAATATGGGACAACAATATAGCAATTCCATAAAAATTGGCTTTCCGGCGAGATCAACCTTATTTTATTTGCCAAAAGCAATAGCTTTATTTGAAGAAAAACAACCAACTGTTCAGATTGTTCCAGAAATCCAACCGCAAAACGATTACGTCAATGCCTTTCTCAAAAAAGAATTAGATATGATCTTATTACCAAAAGAGGAAGCTGAAAAATTGTCTAGTGTACGGATTCATCCTCTATATATGAGTTACATTTATTTATTGTGTCAGAAGACAGATAAATTAGCTCAAAAAAAGCTAATAAAAATGCAGGATTTAGCAGAGAGAACCTTATTAGTCAATGGTGGTTCATCACAGACCTTACGACAGGTCCAACAAAGGGTTATAGCCAATGTTCCCATTCATTACTATAATAGTCCGACACATGATTTTACCTTAATTCAAGTTGAAAGTGGCAAAGCTATTTGTTTATCTCCAGGCTATTTAAATGACCATTCAGAGCAGTTTGCTTGGATTCCTTTTGATTGTCCAGAAGTGTTTAACTATGTTTTAGTGACACATGAGGATAATCACACACCAAGTATTAAAGTATTAATTAATTTATTGCGTCAACTCTATCAAAGTAGTCATCTGCCTTTATAATACAAAGACAGTAAAGGAGAAAAAATTGAAAATAGTCAGATTCATACATCAATGGTCAAATAATATTCAAGGTTTAACACTTGTTTTATTATTGTGGGGCTATTGCCTTTCCTTCTTTTCAGATCATTACCAAGGCGATAATAGTTTGGGATTAATTGTTTTTAGTTTACCTTTTTTCCTGCTAGGATTGCTCTTACCAATCATTAGTTCTCTAATAGCACTTATTCTCTCTATAAAATCTCCGCATTAAAAAAAACTCAAATATATTTTGATCAGTCAAGTTTTTATTTCAGTTCTAAATTTGTGGTTTCGATTATCATATTATTCAAGTCAAAATCAAACCAATCACTCAATAGCTATGAATATCGTTTTGATATCCGTTTTGACAATTCTGACATTGGGTGTATCAAGCATGTATAGGTTAAGCTTGAAAAAATAAAAAAGCCAAGATAGGATTATCTTGGCTTTTTTGGGAGATTTATGAAAAAGAAAAGTTTTAGGATGCTTATACTATATAAAGAGTGACTTAAAAAAGACTTAAAATCTCATTTTTTGAAAATCATTTTAGAAAAAAATGACTTTTCTATGGATAGAAGACAAACACAAATTTTGAAATTTTCTTGAAAAGGGGTTAGACTGTTAATCAATGGAGGAATAATCATGAAAAAATTCACAGCCGAATTGATCGGTACTTTTATCCTTGTCTTTGTTGGGACGGGGTCAGTCGTTTTTGGAAACGGAACAAAAGGTCTTGGTCAGCTAGGGATAGCACTTGCTTTTGGTTTGGCAATTGTTGCAGCAGCTTACTCAATTGGGACTATTTCAGGTGCTCATTTAAATCCAGCAGTTTCAGTAGCTATGTATGTCAACAAACGTATGGATGCTAAAGAATTGCTAAATTATATCATTGCTCAAGTAGTTGGTGCTATCTTAGCTTCAGCTTCACTCTTTTTCCTAGCCAAAAATGCTGGTCTATCAACAAGTAGTCTTGGTGAGAATGCCTTTTCAACAGTTAATGCAGCAGGCGCATTTCTTTTTGAGTTGATTGCTAGTTTTATCTTTATTTTAGTCATTGTAACAGTCACATCTGAAACTAAAGGAAATGCCAAACTTGCAGGTCTTATTATTGGATTAACTTTATCAGCAATGATTTTAGTAGGGTTAAATATTACAGGACTTTCTGTTAATCCAGCACGTAGTTTAGCACCAGCTTTATTTGTTGGTGGAAAAGCACTTAGTCAACTTTGGGTATTTATTTTTGCTCCTATTATTGGAGGAATACTTGCAGCACTTGTTGGTAAAAACTTACTAGGAACAGAAGAATAATCTCTAAATGACAAAAAAGACATTTTTCAAAAGATGTCTTTTTAATTTTCTTTAGTCAAAAAGATTTTGTGTTATAATTTTTGTGAAATATCATTTTTGGAGGTAGCATATGAAGTATATTAATCTTGGCCATAGTGGTTTAAAAGTGTCACAAATTTGCTTGGGTACAATGGGATTTGGAACACCGGGAAAACTGTTTCCTTGGACAATTGGTTATGAAAATGCAGAAGCTATCGTGAAGGAATGTTTAGATCAAGGTATCAATTTCTTTGATACTGCAAATATATATTCTAATGGGGAGTCTGAAGAAATATTAGGAAAAGCCTTAAAGAAGTATAGTAAGCGCGAGGATGTTGTGATTGCGACAAAATGTGGTGCAAATATGGACTCCAATCCTAAGCCAAATACAGTTGGACTTTCACGAAAACTCATCTTTACAGAAGTTGAAAAATCATTAAAAAGACTAGGAACAGACTATATTGATTTATATATTATCCATCATCCTGATATGTCGACACCTATTGAAGAAACAATGGAAGCTCTGAATGATTTGATTAAGATGGGAAAAATCAGATACATCGGTGCTTCAAATATGAGAGCTTGGCAATTTGCCAAATACCAATATGCTGCTGCCAAAAATGGTTGGGCAGGCTTTATCTCACTTCAAAATACTCATAATATTTTTGAACGATTAGATGAAAGAGAGCTATTTCCGATGTTAGATGACATGGGAGTTTCATTAACGGCTTATAAAGTCCTTTCTGGTGGTAGATTAACGAGAAAAGAAAATGAAAAGACAGAACGGTCTAAAACACAATCTTTGTCTGATAAAGATAAAAAGATGAATAATAAAATAGATAGTATTGCACAAAAATACCAGTGTTCGAAAGCAGATGTCTTGATTGCTTGGGAACTGTCAAAAAAACCGATTGATGTGGTATTGGTTGGAACAACCAAAGTTGGTCGTATCTCAGATACAGTTAAGGCATTAGAAATAGCATTGAGTCAAGAAGATATTGATTATTTAGAACAAGACTAAAAAAAACAGCCAAGATTTTATCTTGGCTGTTTTGAGAGATTTATGAAAAAGAAAAGTTTTTTAGGATGACTATAGTATAGGAAAAGAGACTTAATTGAACCTTAAACCATTATTTTCCTTGTGATTTTCGAAAATGTAAAGGTGTTTGATTGAGATGTTTTTGAAATTGACGGTTAAAATTAGATAAGTTATTAAAGCCAGTTTTCCTTGCTACCTCAGCAATTGCTAAATCCGTTTGAATTAAGTATTCACAGGCTTTATTTAATCTTGTTTGCTGAATGAAATCAAAACAAGTTTGCCCAGTATGTTTTTTAAAAATCAACATAAACTGATTTCGGCTGTAGCCAAAATAATCAGCAAGTCCTTCAATAGTTAGTGAATCAGCAAGGTGATCATTAATATAGGAAATAAGTTCTTTTAATTTTTCATATTTTTGATAATTATCATCAGAGTAATGACGATAGACATGTCTATTCTTGAATAGAAGATACAATAATTCATGCAGTTTGGCTTTTAACATCATATCATAATAAAGTGTTTGTTCACTCACAAGATTGTAAATCTCTAAGAGACAACTTTTAATAGCATCATAACCAGCCATTCCTTCTTGTATCCGAGGTCTTAATAAAAAAAGCCCAGTGTGTAATGGTTGGAGATAACGTTGACTAAAGTTTTCAACATTAGCCCTTCCTAACTGATCAAGATGTATTGAAAAAGATTTACTGATTTGACTAGTTCTTTTTAATGGTTTTATTGCATGAAGAAAAGTAGGTTGGATAAGTATAATATCGCCAGCTTGACTATGAAATTGTTGATTATTGATATAAAAAGTTGCGGAACCTTCAACAATATAAATCATTTCTAGCTCTGGATGCCAATGATACATGATTTCTGGATCCTCGGGAGACAGATGTGAATAAGTGTATGTAAAAGGAAATTCAGATGCCTTATCTTTAATATATGTTTGGTTATCGGACATCTTATTTCTCCTTCTTTTAAAGTAGCTTATTGTCATTATAGTCATAAAAAAACCAGACTTCAAGCAGAAGTTTGGTTTTAAAATTTATTTTTTGTGCATTTTTAGATATAAAATATTTAAACCTAAACCAATAAAGGCAAGAATAATAGCGACGTAGAAAGCATGGCTATAATCTCCTTTATTAGCACTTGCCATTTGAACAGCTACGCGTGGTGCGAAGAATGCAGCTAGTGAATAACCTGAGAAAACAATACCATAGTTAACCCCTTGGTTAGCGGGACCATAATTTTCCATAACAATTGAAGGAAAAACACCCATAACACCACCAAAGCAGATTCCTAGCCCAATGATTCCAATTGTGAATCCAATTTTACCTGGTACAATTGTTAAAACAAGTAAGGCAGCGGTAACCACAGAAAAGATAATCATTAAAGTTTTACTTCTACCAATTTTATCTGAAACAGTCCCCCATATAAAACGACCACTTGAATTAGAAATAGAATAAAGACTAACATAGAGAGCAGCTGTTCCAACAGATAAACCAAACATGCTTTGTCCAATTGGTGAAGCTTGAGAAGCAATCATGAGTCCTGAAAAAGCACCAATAAAGAACATGGAAATGATGACATAAAAGATAGGTGTTTTAAGCATTTCAGTCCAAGTTTTATTGATTGCTCCTTGTCGAGATTGTGTTGGTGGATTCCAACCTTTAGGCTTATAACCAGCTGGGGCAGGTTTTATGAGTAAGCTAGCAATGACAACAACCACTAGATAAACGAGTCCTATTAATCTAAAAGCAAACTTAGCATTATGAGCTTCAATCAGATGACTAGCGATTGGAGATGCAATAACTGAAGCAAATCCCATACCAGCAGTAAGAACACCAGACGCCAAACCACGTTTATCTGGGAAAAGTCTTAAAGTATTACTAAGTGCTCCTGAAT
Organism: Streptococcus urinalis 2285-97; assembly: GCF_000188055.2. Lineage (NCBI taxonomy): Bacteria > Bacillati > Bacillota > Bacilli > Lactobacillales > Streptococcaceae > Streptococcus > Streptococcus urinalis. The sequence goes on along the minus strand of NZ_AEUZ02000001.1, from coordinate 1,915,106 downwards.
AGGCAAATCCTTGTCCAAGACCAGCCATTAAGCCGTACGTTAAATAAAGCATTGCCGGTGTGGTTACTAAGCCAGTAAGAAAGAAACCTAAAGCAAATAAAATGGCACCAATGGCAATTGTCCATTTAACGAATCCTTTATCAACAAGATAACCACCCAAAATCATGGGAATTGGCCCAATAGCAGAATTAATCGCAAAAGCTAACATGATTTGAGGCATTGTCCAACCAGTCTGTGCACTCAGAGGACCAGCAAAAACACTGAAAGCATAGATCGCACCTGTACAAACTAAAATAGCAGTAGAGGCAATTAGGACTTGCCATCTATTAATGGAATGTGTCATAAATAATCCCTTTCTTTATTATTAGCATTCTGTGTTTTGATTATTATAATTTAGAAAAGAAGGCTAACATAATAGTTTGTTAATTCACAAACAAACTATACCAAATTTTAAATTCTAGTGTCAATAGGATTTTATTAAAAAATTTATTTTTCAGAAAAAATAATAGAATAACACTATAAAATAATACTTTAACACCTTTTATTGACTTTAAGCGTTTACAAATAGCTTTAAAGTAGTATAATTGCATTGTAAAAATCTTGTGAAAGAGGTAACATAATGAAATTAGCCGCAATTGTTGGAACAAATTCAGATCGTTCGACTAACCGAAAATTACTTTATTTTATGGCAAAACATTTTAAAGGCCAAGCAGAGATTGACATTTTAGAAATTAAAGATTTACCTGCTTTTAATGAGCCTGCTGATAAAGTAGCACCTGAAGAAGTTGATGTCTTCTCTAAGAAAATTCAAGCTGCAGATGGTGTCATTATCGCTACTCCAGAATACGATCATACCATTCCAGCTCCTCTAGCATCAGCTTTAGAATGGATTGCTTATACAAGCAGAGTTTTAATTAACAAACCAACAATGATTGTTGGGGCATCTTTGGGTTTGCTAGGGACATCACGTGCTCAAGCTCATTTGCGTCAAATTTTAGATGCACCAGAGTTGAAAGCTAGAGTTATGCCTGGGACTGAATTTTTCCTTGGCCATTCTGAACAAGTATTAGATGATGATTTTAATTTATCTAATTTAGAAAAAGTTGCTGAGTTAGAAGACCACTTTGAAGAGTTTTTAACTTTTGTTCAGTTAACAAATAAGTTGGTAAACCCTTCAGATACAAATCGCAAACGGACATTTGCATGGGAAGTAGATGCCTAAAAAAGGAGTGATAGAATGAAATTAATTGGTATAGTTGGAACGAATGCTGAAAAATCTTATAATCGTCTATTGTTACAATTTATGAAAAATCATTTTTCAGACAAAGCGGATATTGACATTATGGAGATTACTGATGTTCCAATGTTTAATGAAACAGATGATCAAACAAACTCTTCTGTTATTCAAGCATTTAATACAAACATTCAAGAGGCAGATGGGGTCATCATTGCAACACCAGAACACAACCATAGTATTCCATCTAGTTTAAATAGTCTTCTTGAATGGTTGTCCTTCAACATTCACCCTTTGGATGGGAAACCTTTGATGATTGTTGGTGCATCATATGATATTCAAGGTTCTTCACGTGCTCAACTCCATTTACGTCAGGTTCTTGACGCACCAGGAGTTAATGCAGTTGTGATGCCTGGAAGTGAATTCTTGCTTGGAAGAGCTCATCAAGCTTTTGATGACAATGGTCAATTAAAATCAGAAGGGACAATAGATTTCTTAGATTCTTGTTTTTATCGTTTCTTAAGATTTGTTGATGTTGCTAATCAATTAAATGTGCCAGAAGAAATTCGTTTTGAACCAGGGACTTATCAAGTAACAACTGAAGGGCATAATGGTAAATTGCCAATGGCCGTAACACTCTCTGAAGAAAGAATTGAAAAAATTGATATTGATTCTTCAGGAGAATCTTCAGGTATTGCTGATGTCGTTTTCACTCGTATTCCAGCAGAAATTATTGATGGTCAAACCCTTAATGTCGATGCCGTTTCAGGTGCTTCTGTAACATCAAATGGTGTTCTTGATGGTGTGGCACGTGCTGTAAAACTTGCAGGGGCAAACCCCGATGTTCTACGTAAACGTGGTAAAGCGCCATCTGCTTTGGACAAAGAAGATAAAACTTATGAGACGGATGTCGTTGTTATTGGCGGTGGAGGTGCTGGTTTATCGGCAGCAGCAACTGTCCTTCAAGAAGGAAAAGAAGTCATTGTTGTTGAAAAATTCCCAGCAGTTGGTGGTAATACAGTTCGTGCAGGTGGACCAATGAATGCACCTGATCCAGCTTGGCAAAAAGGATTTGCTGCTCATCCAGGCGAAGCTCATAATCTTCAGGAATTGATTAACAAAGATGAGTCTGAAATTGATCCTGAATTTGTCGAAGATTTTCGTTTATTGAAAACAGAAGTTAAGAATTACCTAGAAGATCCAACTTATTTATTTGATTCTAAACTTCTTTATCGTATTCAAACTTATATTGGCGGCAAACGCTTTGATTTACAAGGAAATGAAATTCATGGGAATTATGATCTCATCAAAGTGTTAACTGAAAATGCATTAGATTCTGTCCATTGGTTACAAGACGTTGGTGTTGAATTTGATCATTCTGATGTCACAATGCCAGTTGGTGCCCTATGGCGACGTGGACATAAACCTGTTCAACCAATGGGATTTGCCTTTATTTCAGTTCTTGATAAATATGTACGTCAAGAAGGTGGACTTATCTTGACAGATTCTCCTGTTAAAGAATTAATCGTAGAAGATGGTATTGTGCGTGGTATTATCGCAACTGGTCGTAATGGTCAAACAATTACTATCAAAGCAAAAGCTGTTATAATGGCTTCAGGAGGATTTGGAGCCAATACTAAGATGCTTCAAAAATACAATACATATTGGTCAGAAATTGATGATGATATTGCAACATCAAATACACCAGCAGTTACAGGTGATGGTATTATTTTAGGTCAATCTGTTGGTGCTGATTTAGTAGGTATGGGCTTCACACAAATGATGCCTGTGTCAGATCCTGTAACAGGAGCACTTTTTACAGGCTTACAAGTTCCACCAGCAAACTTTATCATGGTAAACCAAAAAGGGAAACGGTTTGTTGATGAATATGGCAGTCGTGATAAGCTTTCACAAGCAGCTATCGATAATGGGGGTCTTTTCTATCTAATAGCTGATGATAAAATAAAAGAAACAGCTTACAACACTAGTCAAGAAAAAATAGATGCACAAGTAGAAGCTGGAACATTATATAGAGCAGACACTCTTGAAGAACTAGCAGAAAAGATTGGTGTGGATGTTGATACCTTTGTGACAACTATAAACAATTACAATTCTTATGTGGATGCAGGCTATGATGCTGAATTCAACAAAGGTGGATTTGATCTCAAATGTGAAGTTGCTCCATTTTATGCAACACCACGTAAACCAGCTGTTCACCATACAATGGGTGGTTTAAAGATTGATACAAGTACTCATGTTATTAATGAGTCTAATCAGATTATCCCTGGTCTTTATGCAGCAGGAGAAGTTGCAGGTGGACTTCATGCAGGAAATCGTCTAGGTGGTAATTCACTAACAGACATCTTTACATTTGGTAGAATTGCTGGCCATACAGCCGTAGCTGAATATTGTTAAGAACTCTAAAAAAGCCAAGAGAATCTCTTGGCTTTTTTTGGGAGATTGATGAAAAGGACAGTTTTTTAAATTATCCAATGTGATCAATTATTCATGATTTTTTTGGCTTTTTTCTTGGGAAAACGAAGAGTCCTGTAATCATTGTCATTAATCCTAAGACACTAAATGTTTTGTCTTTTTGTGACTCACCAGTTTGAGGTAATTGTGCTTTGTAATTGCTGCTTGCTTGTTTTTGGGAGACAATTGCTTGTGTGACTTTTTGGATAGATGGATTTGTTGGGTGATAAACTTCTTGTTTTGAACTTGGTTTTGTATCTGGTTGTGGTGTTTTTACAGGCACATATTCGTAAATAACATGTGTTGTTCCTTCTACCAGATAGCCTGTTTCAGAATCAGAATTACTAGCAAGGCCAACTAACTGATATAAAATACCATTTACTGTGATAAAGACAGGTTTTTCAGTATCATTTTCAGCAGTATTGTAAGCAACAGCTTGTCCATTAAGATCAACTAATGGGCTTACTGAGGTATCAGTGTATGTTGATTTGATACTTGTATTTGTTCCTTTGATAACATAATCCACTAACACATTTCCAGTATAAAATGCAGAGACATCTTGATCAGCCATATCTTCTGTTAAAGAGAGGTAGTAAATGATGTCAGTGTTATCCCTTACTCTAAAAGTATCAGCATAACTAAAGAAGGTACTACTATCAATATTAGTATCATTAGGAATCCAAGTCCAATCACCATTATTTGGTGTGATATAGGTATTAGGATTTGATACTGATTTGACTAAATGACCATTTTGAACATTATCTTCAGAAATCAAACTAGGATTAGCTAGCCCACTAAAATCGCCAGTAGTAGTTGTAACAGCATGTAATGGAAAATCTTCTAAAGAATGATCGCCAGTTTCGAAACCACGGATGTAACCTTCTGCATTTCCATGCCAATCCATACGAGCGTCAATTGCTAAATATTTAATTTTCTTAGCATCTTCAAGACTAATTGTGACATCAATTTTAACAGCGTGACTTCCAGTAGTATTGGTGTATAAATTATAAGTATTAACAAAGCTTTCACTATCAATAGTCACGTCATTTCCTGTAACAACATATGGAGTAGCGCCATTAGATAAGGCTTCAGCTGACGGGATGTCAACAGCATTGCCGTAAAAATCAACGTCACTTGAAGCTGCATCTTCATAGCTAATTTGGGTCATAGTAACATTTACTGAGATAGGATTACCATTCTCATCTCTGGTACCAATTAATGTAAAAGCCACATTAGCATTAGTTATTTTTGGAATTCTGATGGCTAAGTCACTTACGGAATCATCTTTATTGCTTGTTGTCATTTCTTGATAAGAAACAATATAAGAATAAGTCACAGACTGTCCATCAGCACTGACTGTTGCATTTTGCCCTTCAACATTAACATGCCCACCGTTACTAACGATATTACCATCAACTGTTTCAGCTGGTTTCTCAACAGTTGTCTCTGATGTGTCCTGACTATCAGTAGTTGTTAAAGCAACTGCTTCACTAGTATTAGTAGTATCTGCTGCGGTATTTGTCACGTTAGAACCTGACGTTGTGTCGACAATATCATCGGCATGAACATGGTTATTGGCAAATAAAAGAAAACTTGTTATCGTCGCGGTCGAGATAAAAAGATGTTTAAAATTGTTTTTTATTGTAATCCTCCGTTATTTAATATACCACTAAAGATTAAAAAATCAATAAAATTTAATTATTAAACTATTTTGATAATGAAACTATTCTTATCAATCAACAAATCCTAGATTGAATAAAAGAGAAAATGGAACAAAAACGAAAACAAGATGAAAGAAATGAATGGAAGAAATTGAAAAGCACATAATCAATTTAATAAATGAGAAAGATTAGACTTGATTAAGTGACAGCATTTATTTGAATTAATATAGTCACTATGATACAATAAAGTATCTAAAGTAATTAGGTGGAAAATAAAATGAAAAAATTACTGGTTACTAATGCCATATTATTGTCGGCGATTGCATTGACAGCATGCTCTAATGGCTCAACAAATGGAAGTATTTCTGAAGATAAAGCAACAAGTATCGCTCTAAAAGATGCTAAATTGAATAAAAAAGAAGTCTCCAATTTAAGTGTGAAACAAGATGAAGACGATGGAAATTCAACTTATGAGATTGACTTTAACACTAAAAAGAAAAGTTATGATTATACCATTAATGCAAAAGATGGAAAAATTATTGAAAAATCAACAGATACAAAAGGTTTAGCCTCAACAAAAGATTTAACTAAAAAGTCTATTTCTCAAGATAAAGCGAAAGAAATAGCTTTAAAAGATGCTGATGTTTCCGAAAAAGAAACTTCAATGATGACCGTTAAAAAAGACATGGAAGATGCGACAAGCACCTATGAAATCGAATTTACAGTAAATAATAAAGAATATGATTATACTATTAATGCGAAAACAGGAGACATTATTGAAAAATCAATAGATCAATAGCATGAAGGCACCTATTAAGGTGTCTTTTTTATTTTTGGTGTAAGGTATGATTTTATAGTTAGCTAAGAAAGACTTAAGAATTATTTTAGATTTGACTTAGGTTTATTTTATTTGGGATTGGTATACTTAAACCATAAAATAACAAACCTAAAGAAAAGAGGTATTCTTATGAAAACTAAAGGAACATTACAATCTACTGCTAAACACTTAAAATTAGGACTTGTTTCAGCTATCTTTGCTGGGGGAATCTTTGTAGCACTGAATCCAGTAACTCCAGCATCTGCAGCAAATTATACTAATCAGTCGACTCGTCAATTAACAGATTCCGAAATCTATGAAAATGCTCAAAAACTAGATTTACCTGATTATATTCATGGTTCTATCTATGGTATTCTTAATCAAAACTCAAGCTTTAATTATGGTAATGACAATACAGAAACACAAAAACCACAAGCCCATCAAGAAAAACAACACTTAACAGATTCAGAAATCTATAAAAATGCCCAAAAACAAGAGTTACCAGACTATATACATGGTTCAATCTACGGAATTTTAAATCAAAATTCAAGCTTCAACTATTAATAAACAAAAAGTCTTTAAGGATAGGAAACGAATACTTTTTCGTAATCATTAAATGATCTTTAAATCAGTAGTTGGTTCAACTAATACTTAGTGTTATACTTGAAAAAGCATAACACTAAGTTTTTTATGTAAGGAGAGTTTATGACTTATAGGATATTATTAGTAGATGATGAGACAGCCATCACAGATATTAATAAACGTTACTTAGAGCAAGCGGGTCATGTAGTGACGGTAGCTAGTGATGGTGATCAAGCTTTACACTATTTTCACCAACATCAATATGATTTGATTATTAGTGACATTATGATGCCTAATATGGATGGCTATGATTTTATGGGAGAAGTCTTAGCTGAAAAGCCAGACCAACCATTTCTTTTTATTACTGCAAAGATATCTGAACCCGATAAAATATATTCTTTGAGCCTTGGTGCAGATGATTTTATTTCAAAACCATTTAGTCCTCGCGAATTAGTCCTTCGCGTCAAAAATATACTTAATAGAATATATGGGGCAACCAGTAATCAAACAGAACGTTTAACGATAGGAGATCTCGTAATTGACCATAGTACGCGTGTAGTGAGCGTTGCTAATCAGACTCTCAACTTAACCAATAAGGCATTTGATTTACTGTGGATTTTAGCAAATCATTTAAATCATGTTTTTTCAAAAACAGAACTGTATGAAACCGTTTGGGAGGAAGACTATTTGGATGATACCAATACCTTAAATGTCCATATTCATTCACTTCGTAATGACTTAGCTAAATACAGTACTGACAAAACGCCAACTATAAAGACCGTTTGGGGATTAGGTTATAAACTTGAGGGATAATATGAGATTAAGAACATATATTATTATTGGTTATTTAGTGTCTATGATTATCACAATAGCTGGATTAATTATTGGATTAAAGCAAATGTTGATAACCTCACAAAACATGTTATATATTTTAGTGATGACTCTAGTGGCATCATTTGCAGGTGGTGTTGTTAATCTGTTTCTTCTAAGTAATGTTTTTGCATCCCTCAAAAAATTAAAAGAAAAAATGCAAGCTATTTCTCAAAAAGACTTCCATCGTGAAAATCTTATTAAGTCGCCGCTGGAGTTTAAAGATTTAGAAGTTTCTTTTAATCAAATGTCTTTAGAGTTGGAAAATAGTTTTGCTTCGCTCAATGAGAGTGAACGTGAAAAATCTATAATGATTGCTCAGTTATCACATGACATCAAAACACCACTGACTTCTATTCAAGCAACAGTTGAAGGGATTTTGGATGGTATTATTTCAAAAGAGGAAGAAAGCGATTATCTCAATACAATCTCAAGGCAAACGTATCGCCTAAATCAATTAGTTGAAGAATTACATGTTGTGAGCTTAAATGAACAAAAAAGTGGTGACAAACAAGGTTTACAAGTCATTTATCTTGAAAAATTATTGATTGATATTTTATCAGAGTTCCAATTAACCTTAGAACAAGATAATCGACCTGTTGATATTGAAGTGTCATCAGAAGTTGTCAAAATAAAAAGTCAATATGATGCTTTATCCCGTATCATGTTAAATTTAGTAAGCAATGCCATAAAGTATTCAGAAGCAAATACAGCTTTAATTATCAAAGCTTATCAAAAAGGGCAATCAGTGAGGATTGATGTGATTGACCAAGGACAGGGCATCAAAGAAAAAGATATTCCCTTAATTTTTAAACGACTATACCGCGTTGAACTGTCTCGAAATATGAAAACAGGAGGTCATGGTTTAGGTTTATACATTGCTAAACAATTAGCCAATCAACTTGGTGGCGATATTCTTGTTGAAAGTCAGATTGGACAAGGAAGTTCATTTTCTGTAGTGTTACCTTTTCAAAAATAAAAAAGCCTTATTTAAAGGCTTTTTTTAATATCATCATAGTACTAAATGAATAGCAAATCATTTTATTTTCCATGAATACGATTATCGTCATTTTTTAGTTGGAATTGTTTTGGTGTCATACCAGTCTGTTTTTTGAAAATTTTACTAAAATAACTTTGAGAAGAAAAAGCAAGGGTATCAGAAACTTCAAGTATTGAAAACTCACCATCTTTTAACATGTTTTGAGCAACTTCAATTTTTTTACTTTGAATATAACCTTGTACAGTGTTCTGTGTTTCTTCTTTAAAAATTTTTGAAAGGTATTTTTCAGAGTAACCGATGGCATCCGCAATAGCTTTGATGGAAATAGATTCATGAAGATGATCTTCAATGAATTGAATAGCATGTAAAATAGGTAATTTTTGAATTAGCTTTTTTTCTTGTTTTTTAACAGCATTAGCAAAATCAATAATCATCTTTTCTTGTAAATGATTGATTTCATTAATAGTTGTACATTTATCCATTGTTTGGATAAAAAGATCACTTGTATTATAAGCTTCCTCTTCTCTCATACCACCTTGAATGGCGAATCGTGTCGCAAGAGTAGTTGATGCCACAAATAAGTATTTTTTGTCTCTTAACGCATCATCAGATAATTTTCCAGTCATTTGTGAGGTAAACATCTCATGACCTGCTCTCCTAGCACCTTCAGGGTCACCTATTTTGATGTAGTAATATTGTTTTAATTCTTCATCGTAACGATGATGTCTGTAATGGATTTCACGGTTGAGATAGGCTTGATAATTAATTTCTTTTTGAATGGATGATTTCATGACACTATTTTACCAAAAATATGACAATATTATCAAACTTATTCATGAGTTAAGGTATTATAAAATTATAAGAAACAGCTATTAACGTGATTGTCAATTACTTCAGGAGGTCATTATGGGAACATTATCAGGAAAAACAGCATTGATTACTGGTGCTAGTTCAGGTTTTGGTGAGGGGACAGCTTATTCATTTGCTAAAGAAGGCTGTCAACTCATTTTAACAGCTAGAAGAGAAAACAGACTAAAAGAAGTGGCTGCCAAATGTGAAGAACTTGGTGGAAGTGCTATATATGTCGTTGGTGATGCTAGAAGTGAACAGACGGCTGAGAAAGTTGTGAAAAAAGCTTTAGATGCTTTTGGACAAATTGATATCTTAATTAATAATGCTGGAATTGGGCGCGTGCAGTCGCTTATGGAGACTAGTATGGCTGATTTTGATTTGATTATGGAGACCGATGTGCGATCAGCTTATGCTTATACGCGTGCAGTAGTTCCAGATATGTTGAAAAGACATGCTGGTCAAATTATTTTAGTATCATCTGTCACAGGAATAAAAGGCCAAAAAAATGAAACAGCTTATAGTTGTAGTAAGTTTGCTTTACGTGGTCTTGGTCAAGCTTTGCAACAAGAACTCTTATCAGAAGGTATCAAAACGACAGTCTTTTGTCCACATGCTGGTGTCACTGAATTTGAGATTGGTCATGGTCGTGATAGAGAGTCAAATGACAAGTCAGGTTTCTTAACACCAGAAGATGTCGGAAATGCTTTACTTCAAGTCTGTACACAAACAGATAATTGTTATGTGGCTGAACTTTGTTTAGCATCAAATAATGTTGTGTTTTTTAAATAAAGGAGAAAATCTATGGTAGATGTGATTAAAAAAGATAATGTAGCGGTTATCACAGGAGCTGCTTCTGGAATTGGTGAAGCAGCAACTCGTTATTTTGCAAAAGCTGGTATGAAACTGGTCTTATTGGATAGAAATGGTTCAGCACTTCAAAAATTGTATAGTGAACTAGAAACACCTTGTCAAACACTAGTTGGAGATATAACAGATAGTCAAGTATTAAAAAGACTTGTTGAGATAGCATATGATAATTTTGGTCAGGTCAATCTACTATTTAATAATGTCGGTATTGGTTGTCAGACAAGCCCATGGACAAATCTTGATAATTGGAAATTGACTATGGCTGTTAATTTATTTTCAATGATTGACATCCAAAGTCTTTTTATTCCAAAAATGCTAGAACAAAAAACACCATCGGCAATAGTTAATTTAGGTTCTAAAGAAGGCATTACAACACCACCTGGAAATGCGGCTTATTCTGTTTCTAAAGCAAGTGTAAAAGTATTGACTGAACAATTGGCTTATGAATTACGTAATAGAGAAGAAGATCAGGTATCAGCACACTTGTTGGTTCCAGGTTATACTTGGCCACCCATGAATTTTAAAGATGCTGATTTTAATGATAAAACATCAAAACCGGCAGAACCATGGTATCCTGAACAAGTCATTGAAGCATTAGAAAAAGGCTTATTAAATGACCAATTCTATATTATTTGCTTAGATAATGAAGTGACAAAAGAAATGGATGACCGTCGGATGCATTGGGCTATGTATGATATTATTGAGAACAGACCAGCTCTATCACGATGGCATCCTGATTACAAAGAGGAATTTGAGAAGTATTTAAATCATTGAAAATAAAAAGCCTTATTAAAGGCTTTTTTCTTATTTGTAAAATTAAACTTGACATATATAACGAATCTCGATATATCGAAGAACGATAGAAAGGAACAATAGTGGACAAACGATTAAGTAGAATTTATATGCCGATGTCAGAGACAGCCTTTTATATCTTATTTACACTTCAAGAGGAAAATCATGGCTATGGTATTGGACAATTTGTTGAAAATCTGACGCAAGGTGATATTGTTATTAGTCCTGGGACTATGTATGGAACCCTTTCAAAAATGGAAAAAGATGGACTTATAGCTTACCAAGGAGAGGAAAATAAACGCAAAAAATATAAAATAACGCAGTTGGGTCAGGAATTGTTGACCATTGAAATGAGACGAATAGACCGCTTATATCACAATAGCAAAGGAGAAAAGTACCATGACAAAAACTAAAAAAGTAATAACCAGATTCTTTACAATTGCTGATTATGATGAAGAAACAGCTTTTTTACATGAGCAACATTTACAAGGTTGGAAGTTTAAGAAGGTGATATTACCTTGTTTCTTTATTTTTGAAAAATCTGAAAAAGAAGACTATATCTATCAATTAGAATACGTCAATAAAAAACAAGGTGAAGATTACTTTACTTTATATCAAGATTATGGATGGGAATACTGTGGTTCATGTGTTGGTTGGAACTATTTTAGAAAGCCAGCTGACCAAGTTCATTCAGCTATAGATAAAGAAATTTTTTCAGATGATAGTTCAAAACTAAAAATGATCTCAAACATTAGTAGAACAAGATTAATTCCTTTAGTTATTATTTTATGTTCATTATTCATCAATATCTTTATTCAACAAAATAGACAGTCTATGGTGGATCACATCTTATTTATTATATTATTATTACTAATTCTTATTTATCTTGTGTTAATTCCTTCTATTTGGATAAAATTACGGAAAAAGAAAAAAGAGCTGGGTTATAAATAAGAGCACCTTAGAAGTAGTGTAGTTATAATCCTATCTTTAAAAAAGCAAAAAAGCCAAGAGAAATCTTGGCTTTTTTGAGAGATTTATGAAAAAGAAAAGTTTTAGGATGTTTATACTATAAGCTGGCTAACTTAAAATTAACTTAATTATTCGCAATTACATAAATGAATGTAGAAGTATTTAAAAAGAAATAAAAAAAGTTCTCATGCGAACTTTTTTCTTGACAATAGTTCTCATGAGAACTATAATAGTTCTCACGATAACAATTTTTAAGGAGGAGATCATGGCAAATGCTATGGAATCAGGCTTTCGAGAATTAAAAAATTTTATCAACGAAGTTGAACAATTTATCTATGAAGAGGCAAAACATTTTGATGTTGAACATCTAGGTGGCCCTCAAGGTTTTGTTATTATGTACTTACTCGAAAATCCTGACAAAGATTTATCGTTTAAAGATGTCGAATCACATCTGAAAATTTCGAAGTCTGTTACTTCAAATCTTATAAGGCGTATGGAGCGTAATGGTTTTGTAGAAGTTCAGATTTCAAAAAAAGATAAACGTGTCAAACACATCTGTTTAACGGATTTTGGAAGAGGAAAAGCTGACCAGCTTAAGCAATATTTAGATCATATTCATGATGTTTTTCTTAAAGATATTACTAAAGAAGATGCTGAAATTACAAGGAAGGTACTTTTTACTCTCAAAACAAATATTAAGAATGAAATGAAAAGGAGAAACTAATGTTTAAGATTATTAAACGTTTAAATGCCAAAGAGTGGGGTATGATTGCACTTAGTACGCTTTTTATCTGCTTGGCGGTTTGGGCTGATTTAAAATCGCCTTCTTATATGTCAAAAATTACCACACTTTTACAAACCAAAGGTACAACTGCTGCTGATATTATGGATCCAGGCTCAAAAATGCTATTATTTTCATTTGGTTCTTTTATGTCTGCGGTTATTGTTGGTTTTCTAGCTTCTCGTACAGCAGCTAGTTTTACTACACGTTTACGTTCTGATGTTTTCAATCAAGTCATTGATTTTTCAGATGCTGAAATTAAACAATTTTCTGTGCCTTCACTCTTGACAAGAACAACTAATGACTTGACGCAATTGCAGATAATGATTGTCATGGGGATGCAGGTTGTCACTCGTGGTCCCATTATGGCAGCATGGGCTTTAACAAAGATTTGGGGTAAAAGTGACCATTGGACAATGGCAGTAGGTGTTGCTGTCGTAATTGTCATGATTTTGTTGCTATTTATTCTAAGTGTAGCCTTTCCTAGGATGCGTAAAATTCAAGGTTTAACCGATAACCTCAATGGAACAACACGTGAAATTCTTAGTGGGATTCGTGTAGTTCGCGCTTATAATGCTGAGGATTATCAGGATGCCAAATTTAACAAAGAAAATATTGCTTTAACGAACCTCAACTTATTTGTCAATCGTATTATGGCATTAATGAATCCTGTCATGACAGTGGTTTCAAGTGGTTTAACACTTGTTATTTATTGGATTGGTGTTCATTTAATTGATGATGTGACAATTTCAAAAACAAGCATGGCCTTAGCTATGTCTAATGTAAAAGAACGTGTTTCAATCTTTAGTGATATGGTTGTATTCTCATCTTATGCAATGCAGGTTATCATGGGCTTCATGATGATGGTGGCCATATTCATTATCTTACCACGTGCGATGGTTTCTGCTGGCCGTATCAATGAAGTGCTAGCACTAAAACCTTCTGTCAACTTTTCAGAAGAAAAAGCTCATGAGAGTGTAGAAAAAGGTTCTATTTCATTCCAAGACGTTTCATTCCGTTATGTTAAAGAATCGAAAGATGTCATAGAACATGTTTCTTTTGAGGCTAAGGCTGGTCAGACTGTCGCATTTATTGGCTCAACTGGTTCTGGTAAATCAACACTTGTAAACTTGATACCACGCCTTTATGATGTTACTCAGGGTGCCATTTTAGTTGATGGTATTAATATCAAAGACTATTCACATCAAGAATTGAACAATAAAGTCGGATATATTCCACAAAAAGCAGTGCTCTTTAGTGGTACAGTCCGTTCTAATATGAATTTTGGTCAAAGTCAACAAGGTCACATAAATGATGCTGCTATTTGGGATGCTCTAGAATTAGCTCAAGCTAAAGACTTTATTGAAGGGAATGAAAAAGGTCTGGATGCTACAGTTTCTCAAGGTGGGAACAACTTTTCTGGAGGTCAAAAGCAACGTTTAGCAATTGCTCGAGCTTTAGCACGTAAACCAGAAATCCTTATTTTTGATGATTCATTTTCAGCCTTAGACTATAAAACGGATCGTCAACTACGTTATGATTTGAGTCAAAAAACGAAAGAAATGACTAAGATTATTGTGGCACAACGCATTTCAACTATTATGGATGCCGATTTAATTTTGGTTTTAGATGAAGGTAAAGTTGTGGGTCAAGGAACTCATAAAGAATTGTTAGCAGAAAATTCTGTTTATCAAGAAATCGCTTATTCACAACTTTCTAAGGAGGAATTAGAAAATGGAAAATAAAACAAAAAAATCCTTAATCTCTAAAATGATGCCTTATGTCAAAGGTTACCGGATCTTCTTTTTAGTTGCTATTGTTTTTACAGTTATTTCTAGCATTATTACAGTGATAGGACCTGATAAGCTAAAAGAGATTACTGATGCTATTACAAAAGGATTAACCGGTCAATTAGATCTAGATAAAATCGGTCAAATTGCAGGATCATTAGCGATTTTATATATCACTGGTGCAGTTGTTGCTTATATAGCTAATTTTTTAGTGACGACGATTATTCAACGCTTCTCACAACGGATGAGAGATTCGATTGCCCTAAAAATTAACAAGGTACCTTTAGCCTACTTTGATAGTCACTCACAAGGGGATACCTTGTCTCGTGTCACCAATGATGTGGATTTAATGACACAATCTTTGAACCAATCATTGGGTTCACTTGTTTCCGCTACTATTTTATTAGTAGGTTCTATTATCATGATGTTCCATACTAATGTAACTATGGCGTGGACTGCGATAGGATCAGTTTTAATTGGCTTTATTTTGTCAATTTTTATCATGGCAAAATCACAATCATTCTTCAAAAAGCAACAAGCAAATTTGGCAAATCTTAATGGTTTTGTTGAGGAAATGTATACGGGTCATAACTTGGTGACAACCTATAGTGCTGCTAATGAATCTAAAGAAACATTTACTGACCTCAATCATAAACTTTACAAGTCAATGTGGCAATCACAATTCTTTTCTGGCATTATGATGCCGATGATGCAATTTATTGGTAATTTTGGTTATGTCATGGTTTGTGTCGTTGGTGCTTCTTTAGTTATTGATAACAAAATCACAATAGGAACAATTGTCGCATTTATGACTTATGTACGGATTTTCTCTCAACCATTATCACAAATCGCACAAGCTGGGACACAATTACAATCTGCAACAGCTGCCATGAATCGTGTTTTTGAATTTCTTGATGAAGATGAAATGCTTGAAGAAAGTAAGAAAACACGTCAGTTACAAGATATTAAAGGGAATGTTTCATTTGAACATGTGACCTTTGGTTATAATGCGGATAAAGTGATTATTAATGACTTTTCTGCCATTGCTGAGGCAGGTCAAAAAATTGCCATAGTAGGACCAACAGGTGCTGGTAAAACAACTATCGTCAATTTGCTGATGCGTTTCTATGAAATCAATCAAGGTAGAATTGCTATTGATGGTGTCAACACTCAAGATATGACTCGTGAAGAAGTTCATGATGCTTTCTCTATGGTTTTACAAGATACCTGGTTATTTGAAGGCACTATCAAAGAAAATTTAATCTATAATCAAGAACACATTACTGATGAACAAGTTGTCGCCGCTGCGAAGGCAGTTGGAGTGGATCATTTCATCAGAACCTTACCAAAAGGCTATGATACCGTCTTAAATGATTCCTTAACCTTGTCAGTTGGTCAAAAACAACTCTTAACTATTGCGCGTGCCCTCTTGAAAGATGCCCCACTCTTAATCCTTGATGAAGCAACATCTTCAGTTGATACAAGAACTGAAGAATTAATTCAAAATGCCATGGATAAATTAATGGAGGGTCGTACTTCCTTTGTCATTGCACACCGTCTATCAACTATACGAAATGCTGATCTAATCTTAGTTATGAAAGATGGCAATATTATAGAACAAGGAAATCACGAAGCGCTTATGTTACAAAATGGCTTTTATGCAGACCTTTATAATTCTCAATTTGAAGCTGCTTAACCTTGGTATAAGTGATTAATCTGATAAAAAAGCTCTAACTTTAGTTAGGGCTTTTTGTGTTGAAATTTGGATAGAAAAGTTTTGAAAAACATAAAAAGCCAAGAATAACACTTGGCTTTTTAGAGAGTTATGAAAAAGAAAAAATTTTAGGATAAGAATAATATAGTCTATTAAACTTAAAAATGACTTAAGATTTTTTCTTTCTTTCTTTCTTTTTCCTGGTAGAGCTAAACCGATACCAGATAATAGTGATAAGGCAGCTATAGTAAGGAAAGCACTATTATTGTCATTTTCACCTGTCGATGGTAATTGATGAGATAGGTCTTTTCCTTCTACTTTTCTATCTTTTATTCTATTTTGACTTAAAGGCATTGGCATAGTTGTTTTTTCTTGAGATAATTTCTTGAAAATATGCGTTACATTACCGTTTTCATCAGTTATTGATTTAACAAATTGATATTGGGTGATTGATTGATCCGGCAGGAAGAGTAACTGTTGATGTCACCGAACTTTTAAGAAAGTGACCAGATTCATCTGTCCATTTTGTAATGACTTTCAGAACTTCTTGAAAGACATAAGTTACCTGAGTTTCGCCTTCACGAACTTTTCCAACTTCGGCGCCTTGAACAGCAACTAATCTGTAAACTTTACCATCAAAAGTTGTTATAGTAGCTAGTTTATAAGCGCTAGTATCATAGTCACTATCTGTTTTTGCTGAATTGGTAACAAGAACAGGTGATTTTAGTCTATTACCTTCTTGGTCAACATAGTTCACAATAACAGAACCTTGATGTCCAATAAGATCACGTGTTACCACCTTAATGACTTTGTAGGTAATCTCTTTATTCGGAGAATCGATTTTACCTGTTACACTTTCTTGGCTAAGGATTTTATATGAAGTGGTGTATTGGATGGTATCATTTCCGACAAGGCTAATTTCAGAAATAGAAGATGGGATGCCTTTAATTGTTGAAGAATAATTGGTTCCATAATCACCGGTAGCAATGACTTCAGAAGGTGAAAGGAGTTCTACTAAATTGCCTGCATCATCTACCAAAATCGTTTGTTGTGAAACTGTTCCCGTTTTCATGACTTCGCTGATAGTGATTCGTTTAATAATGGTATAGATAACGTCAGTCATTGGTGCAGTTACAGAGCCAATTGTATTTGAAGGTGAATATTGCAAATCGTATGTCGTTGTCGTCGTGATGATGCGATCACTTACATCCTCAATCGTAGAAGAATTAGTTGGGACTCCTTTAGCAAAAGTCTTATAGCCAGTACCATAGTCAACATGATCTTTTACGATTTCTTTTTCAGATAGCACTTGTAGTTGGTCGCCATTTTCATCTACTAAAAGGGTCATTTGAGTGACAGATCCCGTTTTCATTATTGTTTCAACAGTAATATGTCTCACAACAGTATAGACGACATTTGTTTCACGTGATTGAATAATCCCTTCAGCATTAGCCGGAGTAGGTTCTACTGTGTAAGCAGTGGTTGTTGTTGTGATGGAATTGCCATTATCAATTTGCTTAGTACTATTTTCGGGAACTCCTTTAATTGAAGTTGTATAGGTTGTTCCATAAACGGCATCATCAAGTAGGGTTTCTTTCTCAGAAAGTGTGTCTAATTGATTTCCCTCTTCATCTACCAATATTGTTGTTTGAGTCACATCACCCGTTTTCATGACAGTATTTGTTGTTACATGTTTAACTACTTTATAAACGACATCAGTTACATCTGAGTGAATTGTACCATTTGCATTGCTAGGTGTCCCTAAGATTTCATAAGTAGTAATTGTTGTAGTAATAGAATTACCATTATCTACCACCTCAGGTTTAGGATTGCTTGGGACCCCTTTGATTGTTGTAGTATATTCAGAACCATAAACACCATTTTCGCTGGTTGTTTCTTTCGGAGATAATACTTCTAGTTGGTTATCATTTTCATCCACAAGAATAGTGGTTTGAGTGATGCTACCAACTTTATCAACCCAGTTAGTATTGACAACCGATTTATAGGTATAAATAATATCTTGATTAGGTTGGTCAATTGTCCCATCAATTGTTCCCTCAGTGTTTGTTGCACTTGTTGAATACCCTTCTACACTTACCAAGATATATTTAGTTGTTTCAACACCAGTACGGTTTGCTTCATCGATTGTTCTAGTAGTTGTTTCTGGAATACGAGTTGTTGTCTCGAATGTTTGACCATAGTCACCGTCAACTACTGATTCGTGGTCTACAAATGGTGTTTGACCATCAATTTGATGAGTTACTGTAACTGTACCTTGTTTCATTACCCAGTCAGTAGTGACTACTGGACGGTAAGTGTAAACAATACTTTCTAAAGTAGAATCTACTTTACCACTTACAGTTCCATTATCGTTAGTAGAAGAATCGTCTAAACCTGTGACAGAAACAAGCTCATAAGTTGTCGTTTCAACACCAGTACGGTTAGCCTCCTCAACGTTACGAGTAGTTGTTGCTGGAATTTGAGACTCAGTTGTAAAGGTAGTACCGTAATCTTGATCAGACACAACAGGTTGATTGTTGATGAATGGCTCTTTACCTTCAATTTGATGAGTAACTGTAACAGAACCTTGTTTCATAGTCTTAATAGTTTCAACATTTTTAACAACTACAAATACGACATCTTTTGAACCATCTTCAGTTAACTCAGTGTCAGTATCTTGAAGAGTGCCAGTTGCTTCAGAATTATCTTTTAATATGTATGTTGTAATAACACGCTCGAGGTAATCTCCCATGTCACTTGTAACATCAGTGTTTTCTGGAATGTTTTTAGCTAGAGTAGAATAGTCGTCACCAAAGTTTTTATCAGTCGCAACTACTTCTTTTTCAGATAATACTCCTAAATCAGAACCATCAGCATCCTGAAGTACAGTTTCTTGAGTGACTTGTATAGTTGTTGGTAAGTACATCAATACGACATCAAAGTAATTTCGGTCAATTGTAAAGGTTCCTGTATCAGTACCATAAGTCATTTCACCATAATCACTATATTTGTAAAGCGTACCGTTATATACTATGTATTCTGGGTGGTAATTAACACCACCAATATCGTGTAAGTCGTAAGATTCATTGACTTTAGGAGATACCCCTAATTCAGAGTAAGGAAAAACCATATCTTTGATAGGGTAAAAACCACCATCATCAGTTGGAGTGTAATACTCTACAACCAAGTTATTACGCATGTCCTGAGCTACATAGTAAAGGTAAACATCAGTTACACCTTCTTGTACAAAACCTGAAATATTATCTGGGTTATTGTAGTTGAATGCGTATAATGTGCCATCAGCATCAACTAAGTTAAATCTACTTGGATAAAAGACTCCATCGGCTCTTGTAATACCGTCAGAATATACAATTCCCACCGTATCATAATATGTTCCTGCTGGAGTATTTTCTCCTAAATAGGTAATAGTAGATGCTAGTTCTTTTTCTGTTCCTTCCTCTAAGAAATGAAGAACTACAGAACCATACATTTTTTGATAAATATAGGTCATAACCGCATCAGTTGTGGAATAAACGCCAGTAACAGGTGCATTATCACTCTTTGCCGCAACTAATTTGTAGTAGGTTCCATCGTCAGCAGTTAAAATATCTGGATAATAAGTATCTTTATCTGAAACATCATATGCAGATTCTAGGTCATTAAACATAGCAATTTGCTGTTTAATGACATTCCCGTCAGTGTTTAGATAATTGATATAGAGGTTACCATCAGGAATAGTTGTTGCCATTTTTATGGAAACAGTATTTGATTCAGAATAGACACCACCATCAACGGAATCACTTGTAGAAAGATAAGCAGTTTCGCCTTCCGTTGCATTATTTGCGATAACTGCATTTTTAATGAAAAATTGAAGTGTTGTATTGGCTGGTATTGGGATGTCGTTTATAAATTTGATATTGGTAATAGCTGACCAATCAGTTACCTGATCTGCGGTTAGCCAAGTGGCTTTGTCAATGCTTTGGGCATCTCCGGTTGCAGTAGTGTAGACGGCATGCCATCCAGTAGTAGGTTCTATAGTAGATGCAAAAGTCAGATAAACATCAAATTGAGAATTACGTGAACTACCATCATTGTAGACATCTCCAAGACGAGGCAACTGTGTAATCAGTTCTACCTTTGTCAAGTCTGTTGCAGAAGTATTGGTATAGTCAATTTCAAAATTGACTTGATCACAAATTCGATGGCCACTCGTTGCATAGGTATAATGCCTATCAGCATCTCCTTTAACTTTTGATAAAGCCCCTGAAGATGTTGATGCCTGTAAGACGAAAGTATCAGTTCGTGTTGTTGAGTTTTTAGCAGTAACAGTGATACCTTCAACGACACCTAAATCGATACCGTCTTTAGGGATAAGGTTAGCATCAACGTTGTCCCAATAACCAATTGTTTGTACGGTGTAGGTACCATTGATGACATACTTATTTGACAGTGTCCAAACCGTTTGTTTTGAAGTGTCTCCAGATTTAGTTGTAACTGCCTTTTCGACATACAAATCTTTACCAGTATTGCCAAAATCATAATACACATTAAATTTGGAAAGGTCTGATGGCACTAATTCGTAATCAACAAGATAGGCATTTCTGATTGGTGGCTCATATGCAGTTAAGTCAATTTCTTGCTTCTGACTCCCAGTGGTCGCTGCTTCACTTGCATAGGTTGTGTATTGGTGTTGAATACCTCCTTGGACATTTGTTCGTGATGTCCAGGTTGAAACGCCAGTAGCATCATCCATTGACACATAAACAACAGTTCGTGTTAGGTCGGTTGATTTACTTTGTGTTACGGAAGTGGCATCACTACAATTAGTCAATGTTGCAGTAGTGGTTGAGGTTAACTTAGTAATAGTAGAATCATCATATAAAGTTCTCCAATCACCAAAGAAGGTGTTCTCACGAATCGTAAATTTACTAATATTACCCGTAGAGATAGAATTCTTTTCTAGGATGAAGTTATTGAACTGATAACGTAAGGTAGAGACTTTGCTTGATTCAGGAATATCAAGAGTTTGATTTGTATAGGTAATAGTTCCTAACATTGTGCCTGTAGTATTGTCATAGACATCAATACTACCACCATTTTGTAAAATACCACGAGTGGAAGGATCGTCTACTGTTACTTGATAGTAATATTCATTATCATTGACAGTATCTTCTATGACAGTGTAGTTATCTATGGCATACTTTGTATCTAATGGAGCTGCTGTAGATAAAGAAATATCTGTTTTATAGTAAGCTTGACCATGTGCATAGATAATTTCAGAGTCTCCGTTACTATATAAATTTTGGGCTAAAGTAATAACACTATTGGATGCTTGTGAAGTTGGTACCGTTGTCACAAGCTTAACAGTATTTGTGCGCGTGTAAGAAGTGCCATCACTTAAATTGTAAGTTGCATTTACAGTTTGATAATAATCACCATTAAAAGCTTTAGCTGGCGCTCCTTCTTGAATAACAAATGAGATAGGGACATAATCTGATGAATTATTCCAATTTGATGTGCTATCACCACCAATAGGATTATGCTCACGGTCAAATGACAAATGATAACCTGTCGCATCTTCGGTCCAACCAAAATCTTTTGAAGCTTGACTTAGACTTTGATAAGGTCTTAATGGTAAATCATAAGTTCCACTGACAATTGGTTCAACAAGAGCACCTTGATTAATGTTATTTCCACCAAGTCCATTGATTGTTCTACCATCATAAATGCCTGTACCAGGGTCATTATAGTCACGAGATGCTGTTTTCGTGGCATCATTCCAGTTACCAGTCCATACAAACATTGAAATGGTGGCTTCTGTCCCACTATCAATGGTTCCATCTTTATTGGTATCGTAACCGACAACTTGTCCAAGTGACATATTTGATCCACCACCAACACCATTAGTTACTGATTTAAATTGGTGGGAAATTGTTCCTAAATCTTTGACAAGATAACCTTCTTTATCTAAGAAGAGTGCAGAAGTGATGATTGAATTGTTATCAGGTCTTACTGCTTCTTCAAAAGTACCTCCATTATCAGTGATATTTGGCTTATAGGATAAAACAATATGATAATCGGAACCACCCGTTAGAAGGTTTGGCGTGTATGTTACATAAGCATCGTTACCCACATACTCAATAGTATAAGTAACGCCTCTAGGAGGTGTCGTGCTGATCGTTGTTAATTTACCATTAGTAATTTTAACTTGTAAAGTGCCACCATTATAATCAGCACCTGTCCCGGAAACGTTTAAATTAAATGTTTCAGTAATAGCATTACCAACAGATAAATTAGTTGTTGCTGTATTAGACGTGATAGAAGCTGTTACAATACCACTCGTATTGTCAGACAGTGTTGATGAGTTAGCAATTGGGTTGTTGTTAGTATCGGTTGTCACTAAAGCCAATTTTGACTGAAAAGCTAACTTTGTTGCTGTTTTTAAAGTGGTTGAATCAGCACTTTGAACTATAGAAGAACTTGTTGACTCAGAAAACTGAGCAGTACTTGATTGTTGAGAGTCTTGACTAGTTGTAGAATTGAGACTTTGTGAAGTACTGTTAGTATTTGTAGTTTCAGAATTCTGTATTGCAGTTGTTGACTCTGAAGATGATGTCGTACTTGTTATTTCAGAAGCTTGAGTGCTATTTTCAACAGTAGAAGTTGTAGATTGTGAGTCAGTAATTGCAGTTGTTGTTACAGTGGTATTAGCGCTATCAATTGGTTGAGTAACTTGTGAATCAGCTGAGACAGTTTGCCCACCTAAAATCAAAAGTGATCCAAGATAAACAGAACAAAGGCCAACAGTTAATTTTCGTAACGAAAAGGTCTGTCTTTTGGTCGTAAATGCCTTAAAAGAACGCATATATTCTCCTTAGAAAAATAAAATCATATCATTATACTCAAAATTAAGTTGTTTGACAATACTAATGTTTTATTTTTTTACAAAAAATTGTAAAAAATGATAAATATTATTAATAGTCGTTTAATAATATTGAAAAATTTAATAATATCTTAAATGGAAGATAAAGATAATACTTACAATGGAATAAGAAACAAAATGATTCGGTTATTAAATAAGTAAACTTGCTTTTTAAGCGACAAGAATTAGAAAATTGGAAGATCACTTCTAAATATCGAATAAAGTACCGTATTGAAATGATAAAAAGATTAAGTATCAAATAAATAATTAATTTTTGCTATTTGAGAGGATAAAAATTCGGTAGAAATTTTAAGGAACTTCCAAAATCTCATTATAAGATACACAAAAAAAGTCACTTGGTTGTTAAAAATAGAAAACTAAGCTTCCTTATATAAGGAAGCTTAGTTTATTAATGTATTTAATTTTTATATTAGTCTCTTTACGAGATGAGTTTCAATAACCTACGAAAAATCTCTTCTATTTTTTGTAGGATCTGGATGTGCGATATGGTTACGTTCACGTGTTTTTCGTCTAAATAGCATATTGAGTCGAGAGATACTGTGTGCTGAAATAATAAGGATTAGACCAAGTAGCCATACTCTTGTACCAGAAAGGGCAATGACAATTCCACTGAGAAGAATGATGAAGATAAAAAGAAACCAAGCACTTTTATTGAATCTATAGAGTTCTTGGTTGTAAATAGCAGTCGACAAGACACCAATAAAGTAGAGTAAGACGCCAAAGAGAAATAACCAGTGACCAATACTAGCATGATGAGCATCAACTAGGAATTCAATACCAACTGTAAAGAAATTGACACCCAAGAAAATTAAGAGATGAGCAAAGAATAGAAGACTAGCCTCACGATTAGAATGATGGTCAATACTGAGGAAGGTTTGAGTCATGTAAAACATGAAAAGTAGAGCCATACCTAGAAAGAGCAAGATACTATCAATTGGATGACTGGATAAAGGATAGGTCTGTATGATGGCAATGACAGTTTCTCCAAAGACTAGAATAGTCATCAGTTGCATTCGCTCCATCATATGTGGAAAATTGAGACCATTCCGGTCAGCATTTTTATCAAAACGGATCAGATAGTGACTGATAAAAGGTATAAGATAAATTAGTGAAGTAACGGGGCTTGCACCGATCAGTCCCACAGCAAAAGGGATGAGACTAACCGCAGCAACTAAAAGCCTGACAATATGAGTTTTAATATCATTATTAAAACCAAGTACTCGACCTTTCAAGAAAAATTGCAGAGCAATAATCAGATAAGCTAATATTAAAAGACTGTTAAACCAGATGACCCGATGGGTGCCAGCTGTCATTTTGACCATTCCAAAATTAAAATTGAGGGCTAGATTTCCCATGACAAACATGAGTGCAACAACTGTAAAAATATCGATACGACGAGAATCACCATATTTATTATAGTAAAAAAGTTCATTGTACCAAACATTTAACAAAATGACGCTGACCATAATAAAGGCAAAGAGGTTACTAAAGATCAAATGACTAATATGTATGGATGATGTTAAATTAGAAATGGCCATAACCATGGACAAATCAAAAAAGAGTTCGTAATTTGATACTCGTTTGCTCAACTGTTTCGGCATAAGCCCTCCTAAAAAGTTAAATTATCTGTATCATTATAGCATATTTTAAAGTTAGGAAAGCTATGGATTCAATAAGAGGTGATTAGAAAGTTCAAAAGAGAGATTCTTATTTGACTATAACTCAACCTTATAGTTTATAATAGAGTCAAGGTGTGATGATGTTAAAAATATCTGATTTAGTGAAGTAGGTAACCAGTCAGATACACTATCATTTTTTATGATGAAAAGGAAGGTCACAATGGTATCACTTTTTGATGAAATCTCAGACTATAATCAACCTTTGGCGGCGCGTGTGAGACCAAGAAACTTAAATGAGTATTTTGGTCAAAGTCATCTGATTGGTCAAGGAAAAGTCTTGAGAAAAATGATAAAACAAGGACAGATGTCTTCTATGATATTTTGGGGACCTCCAGGTGTCGGAAAAACAACACTTGCTAATATCATTGCAAATCAAACGCAAGCTAAATTCTTAACTTTTTCAGCGGTCACTTCAGGTATTAAAGAAATTCGAAAGATCATGCAAGAAGCTGAAGAGAATCGTCAATATGGAGAAAGAACGCTCGTTTTTATTGATGAAATTCATCGTTTTAATAAAGCACAACAAGATGCCTTCTTACCTTTTGTTGAAAAAGGTTCTATTATTCTGGTAGGGGCAACCACTGAAAACCCCTCTTTTGAAGTCAATGGTGCACTGCTTTCTCGTTGTAAAGTCTTTGTCCTCAATCAGCTAACAGAAGATGAGATGGTTGATTTGCTTAGTCATGTTTTAAGGGATGACAGAGCATTTCCAAATCAAAGCATTAGTATTAGCAGAGAAAATCTGAAAAAAATAGCGCTATATGCTGATGGAGATGCTAGAACAGCGCTAAATACCTTAGAGATGGCCGTCCTTTATAGTGAGATTCATGATGGGAAAGTTATTATTTCAGAAGATATCATGGAAGATTTACTGGAAAAGAAAATGCTTCTCTATGATAAAACGGGTGAAGAACATTATAATATTATCTCTGCACTGCACAAATCAATGCGAAATAGTGACCCTGATGCGGCTATTTACTGGATGATACGAATGTTAGATGGTGGTGAAGATCCACTTTATATTGCTAGACGGCTGATTCGTTTTGCTTCAGAAGATATTGGTTTAGCAGATAGCAGGGCATTGTCTCTGACGACAGAAGTTTATCAGGCTTGTCAATTTTTAGGATTACCAGAGTGTGATATTCATTTGACACAGGCGGTTATCTATTTATCGCTAGCACCCAAATCCAATGCTGTTTATAAAGCAAGATTAGCAGCGGCTAAAGATGTCAAGTCAACACAAAATGAGCCTGTTCCCCTTCATCTACGAAATGCCATAACAAATCTTATGAAAGAGGTAGGGTATGGGAAAGGTTATCAATTAGCTCATTTTTATCAGGATAAGTTGACGGATATGCAAACCATGCCAGATAATTTAGTTGGTCACACTTATTATAAACCTACAGAAGAAGGCCATGAAAGCCGTTTTAAAGAACGTCTTAAATACCTAAAAGAATGGAAAGCCAATCACACAACTTTTGATAATGGGCAAACAAGAAAAAAATGACAAATCAAAAAGACTTTGAAGAATCTGTTCAAGGTCTTTTCTTTTGTCTTTAATAAAGACTGACTTGGGAAAAATTGAACACTAATCAATATCATTAATTAACCAATTTTTTAGTTATTTTATCAATTTACTTAGTATGATAGATATTATTGATGTTAAATAAATGATAAATGTCATCATTTTTTATCTTGATTTTAAAAAAAGTAAGTATTATAATACACTATATAAATAAATAGTATATAATAAATGAAAGCGGTGATTTTTATTCAACTAACAAAAAGACAAGAAGCGATTAGTCAAATTGTTCAAGAAAACCAGCCCATTACTGGCGAAAAGATAGCAGAATTACTACATGTAACAAGAGCTACTTTGCGATCAGATTTAGTAGTACTAACCATGATTGGATTATTAGATGCTAAACCAAAAGTTGGTTATTTTTATGTAGGAATTAAAGATGAAAAAAAGGAATACACCTATTTTAAGGATTTAAAAGTCTCTGATATTATGGGAGTTCCTTTGATTGTTCACCAAACAGAGTCCGTTTATGATGTCATCGTTAAGATTTTTATGGAAGATGCTGGATGCGCTTTTATTCAAGATAAAAAGGATTCATTTTGTGGAGTTGTTTCAAGAAAAGACCTTCTTAAAGCAAGTATAGGCGGTGGGGATCTGTCAAAAATTCCGATTGGAATGATAATGACACGTGTTCCTAATGTGACGACTGTTTTAGAAGAAGAATCTATCTTCGATGCCATTGAAACACTTGTTAACAGACAAGTTGATAGTTTACCAGTGGTTCGCTTATCAGAAGATGGCAAAACACAAATTGTTGGTAAATTATCAAAAACAATAATCACAAAACTTTTTTTAGAAATAAAAGATTAGAAAGGTGGTAAAATGGACGATCAGTTAATCATTTATATTGTTTCAGATTCTTTGGGAGAAACTGCTCGAGCTATTGCTCGAGCTTGTATTCAACAGTTTCCCAATCATGATAATTGGAGATTTGAGCGATTTTCTTATATCAATAATCAAGAACTGCTCGACAATGTTTTTGAAAATGCCAAAACAAAAAATATTTGTATGATGTTTAGTTTAGTGGATGAAAACTTAGCTAATTATGCTAAAAAACGCTCTGAAGAAGAGAATTTTGTCTACGTTGATCTCTTGTCAAATGTCATCAAAGCCATGTCAAACATTTCAGGATTACAACCCATTGGTCAACCAGGGCTGCTGAGAAAACTAGATGTAAACTATTTCAAACGAATAGAAGCAATTGAATTTGCTGTAAAATATGATGATGGAAAGGACCCACGAGGAATATTATTAGCCGATTTAGTTTTGCTTGGGATATCTAGGACTTCAAAAACACCATTAAGTATGTTTTTAGCTGATAAGCAAGTGAAAGTGGTTAATATACCAATAGTCCCAGAAGTTCCAATCCCTAAAGAAATCTACCAAATTAGTGCCAAAAAGATTATTGGTTTAACGAATTCAGTTGACCGACTTAGTCAGGTTCGTAAGGAGAGGCTTAAAGCGCTAGGACTGACTGGAACAGCATCTTATGCTAATAAGGAAAGCATTTATGAAGAACTCAATTATGCTGAAAAAGTCATGCAAAACCTAAAATGCCCTGTCATTGATGTTTCTGACAAAGCTATTGAAGAGACAGCAACTATTATTTTAGAGATTCTTAAAAATAAACCGATCTAAGTTTGGAGGTACACATGAAAACACAATTTGTTTATCATTTTACAGAAGGTCATAAAGATATGAGAAACTTGTTAGGTGGTAAAGGTGCCAATTTGGCAGAAATGACTAGTATTGGTCTACCAGTGCCACAAGGGTTTACCATCACAACTGAGGCCTGTAATGACTATTATGAAAATGATTCAATGATGGATTCTGAAATGCTACAAGAGATTGATCACGCATTAGCACAATTAGAAGTTGAACAAGGTAAAAAACTTGGTAGTGATCAAGATCCTTTATTAGTCTCTGTACGCTCAGGTGCTGCTTTTTCAATGCCAGGAATGATGGACACTATTTTAAATTTAGGTTTAACTGATACCAGTGTAAAAGGATTAATTTTCAGCACTCAAGATGAACGTTTTGCATATGATAGTTATCGTCGCTTTATTCAAATGTTTTCAAATGTTGCTATCGGTATACCAAATGACAAATTTGAAACGATTTTAGATCATATTAAGAATGAAAAACATTATCAAGATGATACAGAATTAACAAGTTTAGATTTACAAGAAATTGTAACCGAATTCAAAAATGTTTATTTTGAAGAAACAGGAAGTGCTTTTCCTCAAAATCCAAAAGAACAATTATTATTAGCTATTGAAGCAGTTTTTAAGTCTTGGAATAATCCGCGTGCAAAAGTTTATCGTCGTCTCAATGATATTCCTCAAACTCTTGGAACTGCTGTCAATATTCAAGCAATGGTATTTGGAAATATGGGGAAAAATAGTGGGACTGGGGTTGCTTTTACACGCAATCCATCTACAGGTGAAAATCAACTCTTTGGGGAGTACCTTATCAATGCACAAGGTGAAGATGTGGTTGCTGGTATTCGGACACCTCAAAGTATTGACCGTCTTAAAGAAGAGATGCCTGAAATCTATCAAGAATTCATCAATATAACGCAAATTCTTGAAAAGCATTACCAAGACATGCAAGACGTTGAATTTACTATTGAAAAAGGAAAATTATTTATGCTGCAAACCCGTAATGGTAAACGTACGGCAAAAGCAGCTATTAAAATAGCAGTAGATCAAGTTAATGAAGGTTTAATCACCAGAAAAAAAGCTATTAGGCGCATCAAACCAAATCAGCTTGAACAGATCTTACATCCAACTTTTGATCCAGAAAGTGTAAAAGAATCAACTCAATTGACAAGAGGCCTTCCTGCTTCTCCTGGGGCTGCCTGTGGACAAGTCTATTTCCATGCTGATGATGCTGTAAAAGAAGCTAAGTGTGGGAAAAAAGTTCTACTGGTAAGACAAGAAACATCCCCAGAAGATATTGAAGGTATGGTAAGTGCAAAAGGTATCATAACAGCGCGTGGCGGAATGACATCCCATGCCGCAGTAGTTGCTAGAGGTATGGGGAAACCTTGTGTGGCAGGCTGTACATTGCTATCAGTTAATGAAGAAAAACGGGAAATCACTACTGGTCAAGTGACTATTAAAGAAGGAGAATACCTATCTATAGATGGCGGTAATGGTGCCGTTTATATTGGGGAAATACCAATGTCCACATCCTCTTTAGATGATCATTTTAAAGTCTTTATGTCATGGGTAGATGAAGAAAGAGACATGGGTGTTCGCTCAAATGCTGATAATCCAAGAGATGCGAAGCAAGCACTTGAATTTGGTGCAGAAGGTATAGGACTTTGTCGAACAGAACACATGTTCTTCGATGAAGAGCGCATTCCACTTGTCCGTCAGATGATAGTTGCTGATAACAAGGAAGATCGCATTAAGGCTCTTGAAAAATTACTGCCTCATCAACGTGATGATTTTTATCAATTATTCAAAGCTTTAAATGGAAAATCTTGTACTATCAGGCTGTTGGACCCACCTTTGCATGAATTTTTACCGCAAGATAACGATTCAATTGAAAGTCTTGCCTTACAATTAGGTATTTCAAGAGTTCAGCTTGAAAAACGGATCAAAGAATTACGAGAGTTTAATCCAATGCTGGGTCATCGTGGCTGTCGTTTAGCGATCACTTATCCAGAAATTTATAAAATGCAAGCTCGTGCTATTGCTCAAGGTGCCATTCAGGCAACTAAAGAAGGCGTCAAGGTAAAACCAGAAATAATGGTTCCTCTTGTCAGTATTGTTGAAGAACTACGGATTCTTAGAAAACTCATTGAAGAAACGGTGAATGCTGAATTAGAAGAAGCAGGTATAACATTGCCATACACAATTGGAACCATGATTGAAATACCTCGTGCTTGCGTAACAGCTGATGAAATTGCAAAAGAAGCTGATTTCTTTAGTTTTGGTACAAATGATCTGACTCAGATGGGATTTGGATTCTCACGTGATGATGCTGGTAAATTCTTAAGTGACTATACTGAAAAAGGCATTTTCGAGAAAGACCCCTTCCAAGTTTTGGAACAAAAAGGGATTGGTCGTCTACTTAGTATGGCTGTAAAACTTGGCCGAGAAACAAAACCTAACTTAAAAATGGGCATTTGTGGTGAACATGGTGGCGAAGCTGCAACAGTGCGTTTCTGTTATCAACAAGGACTCAATTATGTTTCTTGTTCACCATTTAGAATTCCAATTGCAAAATTAGCAGCAGCGCAAGCAAAAATTGAAAAACAAGATTTAAATAGTAATCGTAATAACTAATACTAAATCTATCAATAGAGATAATATTATTAGATAATTATAATAAAAAGCCTTGAAAATCAAGGCTTTTTATTATGTATTTAGATGCCCCAACAAGAAATTTCCTATTGATACTGTTAATAACTAATTGATAATTGCGTATTTATATGTAAATAAAGCCACGTATTTTTTTAACAAATTATGTTTTGAATTTTGAATTGGAACAAAAATGGAACAAAAAATAATTTTTTTCTATTAATAAAGATTTTATTTTGATAATCCAATTGAAAATAATTCTAAGCTTGCTAAAGAACATTTAGGAAAATATATTTTCGCACAGATGAAGAAATCTATCATGAAACATCTTTTGTAATAAAGTGTAGATATGAATTTTGTGAAAATGATGTAATAGTAGAGAATGGATTAAATAAAGAAAAAAACAGTTACATCAATATTTTAGTTTCAAATTTTATATTTTATATTTTATATTTTATATTTTATATTTTATATTTTATATTTTAAATTATACTGAAAGCTTACTATCTCCTAAATTCCAAGAAAACCTTGGATTTGTCAATTATGTAAGAATAATTTTGTTATACAAAAGAGAAAAAACGAAATAAAATAATCTAACTGTTTTAAAGTTTTATTGAATCTGAACATAAACTTTAGTATACTATAAATATAGTAATCCAATTCGCCATTCGCGTTTTACTATCATATGATACGATTGTATCAGAGGAATAATGATGAGCCTTTAGAACTTCTTCATGAATGGCAAAAAATCACAATATCTTGTGCTTTTTTGCTATACATGAAAGAGGTTCTTTTTGTATCACAAGGTATAAAAATGGAGGCATAAATGAAAGCGATAATTGGAGTTTTAAAACAGAAAAGAATTTTATTATTATATTATATATTGTTAGGTGTTGTAATTAATTCACTCAATCTTGTCTCAATTTCCTTTTTTCAAGAAATAATTGATACATATCCTAAGGGATTACTTAGCTGGAGAAATATAGTAATCTATAGTTTATTATTAATTGTTCCAGCAATATTTGCTTATTTCGATAATTATCCTCATCAGCAGTTATTTGAAGGTTTATATTTGGACTTCAAACTCTTATCGATTGATAAGATCAGTCGAATTGATTATAGTAACTACCAAAAATATGGAGTGGGTCAGTTAATACAGAAAATCGAAGAAGGTGCTCTTGCTCTCCGGAATTCGATTACAAACTTTTGGTTGACAATAATTCGAGAATTAGTTCCCAATGTTTTTTTGAGCCTATTTTTAATATATAACCTTGAAAAAAGACTTCTATTTTATATTTTGATGGGATACATCTTTGTTGTCCTAACAACAACATTTTTATTAAAAAAATTATACTCTATTAAAGAAAATATTCTTATAGATCAAGAATTATTTAATAAAAAGTTAGTAAGGGGACTTATGGAAATGGTTCTCTTTAGACTAAATAATAGATATAAATCCGAAAGTAGAATTTTATCAAGAAATGCAAGTTCAATTACTAATGCAAGAACTAAATTAACAATGATTCATGAGTTATTCTTTACTATTTTCGGTTTAATTATCAATTTACTAAAGATAGTTGTACTTGTTTATGCAATATTCGAAGCAAAGCTGTCTGCGGGATCGATAGTTGCAATTGTAACCTTACTTGGAAAAGCTTATGAGCCAGTCGCAATTTTCAATGTTATTTATGTTGATTATAAGCTTAACAAATTATCTATTCAAAGATACCTTGATTTTTTAGATTGTAAAGATGATACCCATATTTATTATGGAAAATCTTACGATTTGAAAAATGATGACATTAGAATTTCTGAACTGGCTTTTTCTTATAACAAAAGAAATCATTTATTTGAAGACTTTAACCTAACAATAAAAAAGAATTGTACAACAGCCTTTGTAGGATCAAGTGGAAGTGGAAAATCAACAATAATTAAAATAATACTTGGTCTAATTAAACCAGATAGTGGTGAGATCTTTTTTGGAAATGTAAAATTAAGTGAACTGAAATTGGAATACTTATACAAACAGATCAGTTACTTACCTCAAGAGTCACCAATATTTGATGGAACATTAAGAGAAAATATTGTACTTAATAAAGAAATATGTGATGAAGATATAATTAATGTATTGAAAAAAGTAGAACTACTAGACTTTTATACAAAATTAGAGCTAGGTTTCGATACAGAACTTGGAGAGAAAGGTATAGTTGTGTCTGGCGGTGAGAGACAAAGAATATCCCTAGCAAGACTTTATTTTGATAACTCAGAGCTTATAATTCTTGATGAAGCAACTTCAGCATTAGACAATATTACTGAACAAAAAGTACTGAATAGATTATTAGGAGAATTTAAAAACAAGACAATAATTATTATTGCACATAGACTAGAAAGTATTAAAGGGGTTGATAGAATTATTGTTTTCAATAATGGAGAAGTTTGTGAGAGTGGTAGTTTTGAAGAACTATTGAATCTAAGAGGAGGTTTTTACAAGTTATACAAATCCCATGTAAAATAAATAATATTTTGATGGATAATTCCACTTCAAGACATGCTAAAAGCCCTATTTCTAGGGCTTTTAGCATGTCTAACATTTTGGTGACCAAATGGTGACCAAAAATAAAAGAAACGTTGATATATCAATGTTTCTAAGGGTAAAATGATGCCCCCTACAAGTAACTATATGTATTTAAAGTTAATGTATAAAAAAAGAAAACAAGTAATATCAAGGAATTTATCACTTTTTGTTTATAAAAATTAATAAAGAAAGATAAATTTTCTAGAACAAATCTAGAACAAAAATAAGTTATTGAAGAAATACAAGATATGCCTTTTTTAGAGTACTCAAATGTATTTGAATATTGTACAAAAGATGAATACATTAATTTTTGTTGATTTTCAAAATTAAAAAAATCTCCAAAAATTTATTTTTAAATATATTTTTAGTTGTTATATAAAGTAATTTGACTATTGAAATAAAAAAACATTAGGAGTATAATGCGAATGTTTGAACAGATTTAATTTATTTAATATGTAGGAGGAATTATGAAGAGTTTAGTAATTAATCTCTCCCAAAAGTGTAATGCAAAGTGCGATCATTGTTGTTTTAGTTGCTTACCTAACTCTGTCAATTGTCTTACGGATGAAGAAATTGAAGCAGTAGTACGCTATGCGGAAACTCATGAAGATGTTGAACTAGTTTCTTTGACTGGCGGAGAAGCACTATTAAGAAAGAGCAAAGTCTTAGAAACTATTCATCGCTTATCGATTTTAGGTAAAGATGTTACGTTAATTACAAATGGCTTCTGGGCAACTAATGATAAAAATACGAAGAGTTTACTAACTTCTTTAAGAACAGCCGGTTTACGTTATTTAACCGTTAGTTATGACAACTATCATTCAGAGTATATCCCAGTAGATAATATAAAAAGATTATTTTTACATATAAAGAAGTTTGATATTGAAGTTGCACTTAATATGGTAGTAGATAAGAAAAATCGTGGTGTTGATTTATTAGATAAGTTAGGTGAGTCAATATTTGGTGTTCCTATTACGATTGTTCCTGCATCTCCAGTAGGTAGAGCCAAAAATCTAAATATGGAAGATTTGTATTTAAAAACGATAGATGAATTAGAACTTACATGTCCTGCAACGGGCTGGGAATTTGTGATTCATCATGATGGTTATGTTTATCCTTGTTGCTCTCCATCAGTTTTTGAGACGAATTTGAGAATTGGAAGTATTGGTGATGCTGATATATCAGAATTAGAGGATAAATTTTACTCTAATATGTTGTTGTATATATTAAAACGAGAAGGGTTTACTTGGTTTATAGACAAAATGAAATTAGATTTGACTGGTAAGAAATTTGTATCAAGTTGTGAGGTCTGTAAATTTATTTTTTCCGATATGAATAAAATAAAGAGTATTACAGATGATATAAAGGAGTATTATGTCAAAGAATTTGAAAACATCGGAGTATCAAAATTATGAGATATTTGGTGAAGATGATTTATATATAATTAAGGATAAAGTTAGAAAAAAATATTATAAATTGGACTATTCTGATGTACTAAGTATGGGTGTTATTTTCAAAGATAGGGAAGAAAAAATTTCAAATTTTAATTATATTTTTTTCGTATGTTCAATAATAGCTTTGGAAATAGTAAATGTGTTAATACTGTTTTATTCCCATGAAGAGGTAGTAGGTATAACGAGAGATGACTTTATTAAATATCTTCTGATTTACTTTCCCTTCTTTATTTATTTTCATGAATTAGGTCATATAACTTTTTTTAAGTATTTTGGTAGACGTGTAGATAAAATTGGTTTTAAATTAAATTATATTTTTCCTTCGTTTTATGTAAGAATGAATGATACATATATGTTAAGTAAAAAGGAGAAGATAGTTGTTCATTTAGGTGGAATATTTTTTAGTTTAATTTTGAATAATATCATGTTTACTCTGGGAGTATGTTTAAAATGTACAATTTTAATTTATTTAGCAAAATATATGGCAATAGACATTCTTTATAATTCTATCCCTTTAATGAATTCAGATGGTTATAAAGTAATAATTGCAACCAGAGGTGTTCTAGAAGCTAAGTCGTTTAATGAGAATTCAATGCTAGTTAAAGTAATTAAACTTTGTAATATTATTTTTGTTATTCTATACACAGTTTGGTTTATATTTAATATTTAACTATAATTCTACTTATTTCAGAGAGTGACCTGTCCACATAATTTAAGGAGGAAATAATTATGAAACAAAAAAATATTCAGAGAGAAGTAAAACCAATTCTAAATGATATGAGCTTTGCAAAAGTTCTAACTAAGAAAAACGAATTAGACAATGTAAACGATTTATGGTATTTTGTAAGAAGTTCAAAAAATAGATGGGTTGCTGGTTCAGCCCATTAATTAGAGTTTAATCTTTATGGATAGGTTGCTGTCTGAAATAAGTAAATTGGAGTAGCTATGTTTATTAATAATTACACCTTAAAAATAGGAAATAGAATACTTTTAGAGAATACTAACTTAGACTTTGAAGAAGGGGAAATAAATCATCTTTTAGGTAGGAATGGATCAGGTAAATCTCAACTAGCTAAAGATTTTATCATAAATAGAGGGAATTATTTTTCAAATGATATTTATGAAGACACGCTGATTATTTCGAGTTATTCTAATCTTCCTAGTGATGTTACCATTAACGATTTAGAAAGGACAATTCCGTGGAAGCTTTCTAAAGAAATTTATCAGTTATTGAATATTAATCAAATAAGTAAAACGGTTAAGTTAAAGCAATTAAGTGATGGGCAGAAACAAAAGGTGAAATTATTAGTTTTGTTGTCTTTAGACAAGCATATTATTATACTTGATGAAATTACTAATGCTTTAGATAAAAAGTCTGTTGATGAGATAAACGTATTTTTGCAAAACTATATTCAGTATTATCCCGAAAAAATTATTATTAATATTTCACATGATATCAATAATATCAGGTCTTTAAAGGGAAACTATTTTCTAATTGATAATCAAAAAATTTGTAAAGTAGACACATTAGATGATGCTATTAGTTGGTATTTAGGAGAATAAAAAATGTTAGGATTGGAGTTTAGAAAGTCTATAAGAGGTAGAACATTATTTTATATTATATCTACTGTAGCTTTGACCTATGTATTAGGATATATTTTACCAGTAGGGATAGATAAAATAAGACATTTAACTTTGGGAGAATTTTACTTTAGTACCTACACAGTATTTACCCAATTTGGATTTTTAATATTCGGCTTTGTCATTGTATATTTCTTTAATAAAGATTACTCTGACAAATGTATTTTATATCACTATTTTTCAGGGTATCATCTAACTAAATACTTTTATACTAAACTGTTAGTATTATTTTCAGAATTTTTTATTGCTATAATAGTTTGCAATATATTAGCTTCATTGCTTTGGGGATATTCACTATTTTATTTTTTAACAACTACAATCTTATTTTCACTCGTTGTTCTACAGTATCTACTAGTCGTCTCAACTATTAGTATCCTGTTTTCTAATATGCTAGTTTCTATTGGAGTTACTATTTTTTATTGGATTACATCCATTATTTTAGTGGCAATTGGAGGAATTTTTAAAGTATCTGCTATTTTTGATGCTTCAAATTCTCTCTATAAAATAATAGGGAAACTTTTCTCACATCCGATGACTATTGATTTAACCGACTTTTTTATAATTGTTCCTTATATGATATGCCTTAGTGTAATTAGTTTTTTGATAGTGTGCTTATCAAATAGAAGATGGTTATTAAATGGAATGTAACCTCCTATGATAAGCTAGCCTTTATAAATAACTTTGCATTAAAAAGAGGAATTTGAGGTTATCAAAAATTTCATTTAAAATCGCAACGAATCCACTTCAAGGAACACTAAAAGCCCCATCCCTAGGGCTTTTTTTGTTGAGTTAGATGTCCCTATTAGTAATTAAAGTAATTTAAATTTAATTTCTAAATAAAAATATCTAGTAAAATCAAGGGATTTGTCATTTTGGGTTTTAAAAAAGATTAAAGTAATTTTTATATTCTAGAATAAAAATTTTTTAGTATAAGTTATCTAGAATATGGGAATATGTACATACATTTTTATCTCTAAGAATAAATTCTGAGTCCAGTTAGCACCAGCCACTAAGGCTGTATCTAATGATCTCTAAATATTTTAGGTTACAACAAGATTTTTTATACATATCAATAATATTATCAAAATAGATAGCAACTCCTTATGTTGAGTTCTTTTCAATGTTATAATTGACTTCTTAAAAAATAATATCAATAAAAGTAGTAGAATTATTCTACTACTTTTATCTTTACTTGAGGCTACCTAGTTTACTAAATTAAGTTGCACTTTGTTGCATCGTACTGTATTTTTTATTTCCTTTATACAATTCAACAATAGTCCATATTAAAGTTAGTATTACACTAATAATGATGATATGAGCTATTTGATGCGCAAGAATAATTTGTTGATGAGTTGGGTTATCTCCCCAAAAACCTTCAATTTGATTTGGCAATCCCTTCATATTGAGATAAATTAATCCTATAACTGAAAGCCAACCAAGAATCTTAATTATCCAAGTATTTTTAAAATCATCATCCATTTCAACTTTACTATTAGTAAATATTAGTAGAGGTAACATTGAGAATGGTAATGCAAATGCTAAGAAGACTTGAGAGTTATTCATTAAGTTATTAATAGCTATATGTTCTTCAACAGTACTTCTACCACTAGTTACTAAGACACAAATCATTACAGGAATAACAGAAATTAGGCGAGTAATGATACGACGGAACCAAATTGGAACTTTCATATGAATAAATCCTTCCATAATAATTTGACCTGTTAATGTTCCAGTAATAGTTGAATTCTGTCCAGATGCTAATAAAGCTATTGCAAATAAAAGTGATAAAATACCTGAACTTGCTATATGAGCTAAAATAGAATTACTCATAATAGTAGAATTAGATAGTGCTTTAAATAGACCAAAGAATGATGGATCAGTAACACTTCCTGTTTTGAAAACAGCAACGCCCATAATGAGTAATAGTGAATTAACAAAAAAGGCTACTGTTAATTGAATATTTGAATCAAAAGTTGAAAACCTAATTGCTCTAGCGATATCTTTTTTGTTATTATGATCTAGTTTTCGACTTTGAACAACTGAAGAATGTAGATAAAGATTATGTGGCATAACAGTTGCCCCAATAATGCCTAAGGCACCTGAAAGTGGTGTTTGTCCATTTACTGTATGAGAGGTTGAGAAAGCTTCAGATGTAGGTACTAAACCTTTAAAAATATCCGTCCATATAGGATGAGAAAGAGCCACTTGATATGCAAAAACTAAGAAAATAACCAATATTAAAGCAACTACTAGAGCTTCAATTTTTCGAACTCCTATTTTTGTCAACAATAATAAGAGTAATACATCAAATACTGTAATGAAAACAGCAATCGCAAGTGGAATATGAAACAGTAAATAAAGTGCAATAGCCCCACCAATAACTTCAGCAATATCTGTTGCCATTATAGCAAGCTCAGTGAGAATCCATAAGACAATTCCCAACTGTTTACTGGTCCTTGCTCGGATAGCTTGAGCAAGATCCATCTGAGTAACAATACCTAGCTTAGCTGACATGTATTGAAGTAGCATAGCAATTAAACTAGACATTAAGATAATTGAAATTAGTAAATATTGAAAATTTTGACCGCCAGTTATGGAAGTGGACCAATTTCCAGGATCCATATAACCAACAGCAACAAGTGCACCCGGTCCAGAATAAGCTAGTAAAGTTTTAAAAAAGCTCAAATCTTTAGGAACTTCAATTGTCCCATTTATTTCTTCTAGGGAAGGACCGTTTGCATAATGGATAAAACTATTTGTTTTATCATTTTTTTGTAGATTCATTGAACTATAAACCTTTCCATTGAAATAGTATGGTTAAATAATATATTAACCACACCTAATTTTAGTACAATGATAAAAATTTTTCAATGTTTAATTTTAAAAATAAAGAATTCTCTTATCAGGAATAAAAGTTTAAGGGAATCAGAATCTTACTCTTTTTTCAGATCGCTATAAAGTGTTTATGTTGATACCGAAATAAAATCTTATTTAAAAAGTTAATTTTATGGTGTGACTGAAACCGAACAAATTTAAATAGAATAGTAAAGGTATAATGAAATCAAAAGATAACAACTACTTATATTTTTAGAAGAATCGACATTTATACTGTTGGGCTTTTAACACTTTAAATATGGAAAATATAACATAGTCTGCTTTTTATATATTTTAATAAAATTTATTTTGTTGAGGTAAGATTAAATAAGAAACACGTATGAAATTTAATTGATTAGCATGAAAGTTCAGAAATATTTAGATTAACTTAAATTTAAAGGGTCTTCGGAATATATAGTGGAATTACTTTCTTAATAGTTTAAAAACAACTGGTGTTTAAATCGGATTTTCTGGTGGGATGTTAGGATAATCAATAGTATTATATAAAAGTATCAATCACATACGAGTGATACTTTGGGAAAAAAATAAAATAGTCCAATTTACTTGACCGTGTACTATAGTACATGGTTTATAATATTCAGGGGGTGAAATAAGATGATTTATCGCATTAGTGAGTTTGCAGATAAATGTGGAGTTAATAAAGAAACGATCAGATATTACGAGCGAAAAAATTTATTACAAGAACCTCACCGAACGGAAGCTGGTTATCGGATATATTCATATGATGACGTTAAGCGTGTTGGGTTTATTAAACGAATACAGGAACTTGGTTTCTCTTTAAGCGAGATTTATAAATTACTTGGTGTTGTAGATAAAGATGAAGTTCGTTGTCAAGATATGTTCGAATTTGTTTCTAAAAAACAAAAGGAAGTGCAAAAACAAATAGAGGATTTAAAACGAATTGAAACTATGTTAGACGACTTAAAACAACGATGTCCAGATGAAAAGAAATTACATTCGTGTCCAATAATAGAAACATTAACATGAGAGATTAATTAACGAAAGGAGCTTTTTTATGAATAAATTTAAGGTAAACATTTCAGGAATGACTTGTACGGGTTGTGAAAAACACGTAGAATCAGCACTTGAAAAGATAGGTGCTAAAAATATTGAGTCTAGTTATCGTCGTGGTGAAGCAGTATTTGAACTGCCCGATGATATTGAGGTTGAAAGTGCAATAAAGGCGATTGATGAAGCAAATTACCAAGCCGGAGAAATTGAAGAAGTATCATCACTAGAAAACGTGGCGTTAATTAATGAAGACAATTATGACCTTCTTATTATTGGTTCTGGTGCTGCTGCCTTTTCTTCGGCAATTAAAGCTATAGAATACGGTGCAAAAGTTGGAATGATTGAGCGTGGAACGGTTGGGGGAACCTGTGTGAATATTGGCTGTGTTCCGTCAAAAACTCTTCTTAGGGCAGGGAAAATCAATCATTTATCAAAAGACAATCCGTTTATAGGTTTACAAACATCCGCTGGAGAAGTGGATTTAGCTAGTTTAATCACGCAAAAGGATAAATTGGTGAGCGAACTTCGGAATCAAAAATATATGGATTTAATTGATGAATATAATTTTGATTTAATTAAAGGTGAAGCAAAATTCGTTGATGCTAGTACGGTTGAGGTCAATGGGACAAAGTTATCTGCAAAACGCTTTTTAATTGCAACAGGTGCATCGCCTTCGTTGCCCCAAATTTCAGGACTTGAAAAAATGGACTATTTAACTAGTACAACACTTCTTGAGTTAAAGAAAATACCAAAACGATTAACTGTAATTGGTTCAGGATACATTGGAATGGAGCTTGGACAACTATTTCATCATTTAGGTTCAGAAATAACGCTTATGCAAAGAAGTGAGCGACTTTTAAAGGAGTATGATCCTGAGATTTCAGAGTCAGTTGAAAAAGCGTTAATTGAACAGGGTATAAACCTTGTCAAAGGGGCAACTTTTGAGCGTGTTGAACAAAGTGGAGAGATAAAAAGGGTTTACGTAACAGTAAATGGCAGTAGAGAAGTCATTGAATCAGATCAGTTACTTGTTGCCACTGGAAGAAAACCAAATACGGATTCTTTAAATTTAAGTGCAGCAGGTGTTGAAACTGGAAAAAATAATGAAATCCTGATCAATGATTTTGGTCAAACAAGTAATGAAAAGATTTATGCAGCAGGAGATGTGACTTTAGGACCACAATTTGTATATGTAGCAGCCTATGAAGGTGGAATTATTACTGATAATGCTATTGGTGGATTAAACAAAAAAATAGATTTATCGGTAGTTCCTGCTGTTACGTTTACGAATCCGACGGTTGCAACGGTTGGTTTAACAGAAGAACAAGCAAAAGAGAAAGGGTATGATGTGAAGACATCTGTATTACCTTTAGGTGCTGTTCCAAGAGCAATTGTAAACCGTGAAACAACCGGTGTATTTAAACTAGTAGCAGATGCAGAAACACTAAAAGTATTAGGGGTTCATATTGTATCTGAAAATGCAGGAGATGTCATCTATGCAGCATCATTAGCTGTTAAATTTGGCTTAACGATAGAAGATTTAACAGAAACCCTAGCACCATATTTAACAATGGCTGAAGGGCTAAAATTAGTTGCACTTACGTTCGATAAAGATATTTCGAAATTATCTTGTTGTGCAGGCTAAGGGAACTTTTTTACAACTCCCTATTCAAGTGAACCAGCTAATGCTTTAAGGGATTTTCTAAGTGCATTTGTGGTCACAAAAATAATTTAACACTGATGATTTCGACATCAAATCTATAATTGATACCTTAACACCGCAGAGTAATAAAGGATGAATAATATGTCAGACTTATTATCCCTACCAGACATTAAAACAATAGAACCGCCACAAGAAAATGAAACCGATATGATGTTTAAAGTTGAAGCAGTCGGACCACCTGAACGTTGTCCTGAATGTGGTTTTGACAAGTTGTACAAACACAGTTCAAGAAATCAACTAATTATGGATTTGCCCATTCGTTTAAAGCGAGTGGGCTTACATTTGAACCGTAGACGATACAAGTGTCGTGAATGCGGATCTACCATATCTGTAGATGAAAAGCGTAGTATGACCAAAAGGCTTTTAAAGTCCATTCAAGAGCAATCCATGTCTAAGACCTTTGTAGAAGTCGCAGAAAGCGTTGGTGTTGACGAGAAAACCATTAGGAACGTTTTTAAGGACTATGTGGCACTCAAAGAACGTGAATACCAGTTTGAAACTCCTAAGTGGCTTGGGATAGACGAGATACATATTATCCGTAGACCTCGGCTTGTATTGACTAATATTGAACGCAGGACTATTTATGACATCAAGCCT
Source organism: Streptococcus urinalis 2285-97 (assembly GCF_000188055.2). Lineage (NCBI taxonomy): Bacteria > Bacillati > Bacillota > Bacilli > Lactobacillales > Streptococcaceae > Streptococcus > Streptococcus urinalis. Next base: position 1,872,292 of record NZ_AEUZ02000001.1, on the reverse strand, counting down.
AACCGTAACAAGGAAACAGTCATCCAACGTCTTTCAGAAATCAGTGACAGGACTTACATTGAGTACGTCACAATGGATATGTGGAAGCCCTACAAAGACGCAGTGAACACTATCCTTCCACAAGCTAAAGTTGTCGTAGATAAGTTTCATGTAGTTAGAATGGCTAATCAAGCCTTAGATAACGTCAGAAAGTCTTTGAAAGCCCATATGAGCCAAAAAGAAAGACGTACCCTTATGCGTGAAAGGTTTATCCTTCTAAAGCGTAAACACGATCTAAATGAACGTGAATCATTCCTCTTAGATACTTGGTTAGGTAATCTTCCTGCTTTAAAAGAAGCCTATGAACTCAAAGAAGAGTTTTACTGGATATGGGATACTCCTGATCCAGATGAAGGTCATCTTCGTTATAGTCAATGGAGACACCGTTGTATGTCCAGCAACTCTAAAGACGCATATAAAGACCTCGTGAGAGCCGTAGACAACTGGCATGTTGAAATATTCAACTACTTTGATAAAAGGCTCACTAATGCTTATACGGAGTCAATTAACAGCATTATTAGGCAGGTAGAGCGAATGGGTAGAGGTTACTCGTTTGATGCCTTACGAGCCAAAATCCTTTTCAATGAGAAGCTCCATAAAAAGCGTAAGCCACGATTTAATTCAAGTGCTTTCAATAAAGCTATGTTATACGATACTTTCAATTGGTATGAAGTGAATGATCACGACATTACAGACAACTTAGGTGTCGATTTTTCCACACTTATTAAGAATTTGGAGAAGGGTGATTTATAAGCCCTTTTCCACCATAAAATCCGAATACCCAATTTAAAAAGATAATAGTTGCTTTTATAGTTATAGCTAATTCTAATATGTCTGAAAATTATATTTTATAGGATTTTATTATATTATATAAAAAAAAAATATTTAATCTCATTAAAAAATAAGTGGAATTATATGATTTTCAATAGAATTATATTTTAAATTAGGTTTGACAGTATTTTTTTTAGACTGTATACTACTGGTGTAGGTACCTACAAGTTAAAAATACTGCAGTATATTAAGTTATTTTGATTTAGGAGGGAAAAACCATGGCAAAGAAACAAGTAGTCTATTTTTCCATAGCTATTTTGACAGGAGTTGCATTGTTTTCTCCAGCGATTTTGGAAGTTCATGCTGATCAAGCTACTAATCATGTCGTAGTTAGTCAAGTTAATAATCAACAACAAATAAAACAAAAACTTGATCAAGATAGTGTTCAATTGAATACTATTAAAAATCAAGTTCAAGGCACAGATTATGAAAAACCTGTAGATACTGCTATAAATGCTGTTGATAAGATGAAGTCTTCTTTAGGTGGTAATCCAGCGACAATCTACGATCTTGGTTCTATTGGTCCACGTATAGAAGCTATCACAGATGTTATTGAAGCAATTAATTTTTCAACACATAACTTGACTAACAAAGTTAGTCAAGCTAATGTTGACATGGGATTCGGAATAACTAAATTAGTTATTCGTATTGCTGATCCATTTGCATCTGTTGATTCTATAAAAGCACAAGTAGCAGAAGTGAAGCAATTAGAACAAAAAGTAATGACTTATCCAGATTTGAAGCCAACAGATAAAGCAACTATTTATACTAAGTCAAAACTGGACAAAGCAATTTGGGATATTCGTGTACAAAGAGACCAAAAAGTTTTAAACAAGAAAAGTTTTGATGTTTATAATGCTTTAAATAAAGCTATCACACATGCAGTAGGCGTCCAATTAAATCCTAATGTAACCGTTCAAGAAGTGGATCAAGAGATTGTGAACCTACAAATGGCACTTCAAACTGCTTTGAAATGAGTTGATACTAAACCAGAACGCGATTACTACTAATCTCCGGTCCGTTCCTATCAAATTAAATAATAAATATGGCCTATTTATTAAATAAAAAGAATGATAGTTTTATTGTTCTTTTGAAAGGCAACAGCGATATTCGTTGTTGCCTTTTTAGATATCTGATTATAAATAGACTAAAAATAAATTTCGATATATGTATTATACTGCTATATCCAAATTTATAAGATATAAAAGTAATAAACAGCTTAGGTTCAAAATAGTTTTTAGTGTAAGTCATTTATAATATTTTTATAGAGTAAAACGTATGTATATTTTTATAAATTAGGTTTATACAAAGGAAAATATAGAAATTAACGTTTATAGCATCACAAAAGTATTAATAAAGTATATGAGAAGTGACATTATGTCTAATGTTGTTGTGAGGGTTGATGACAAGTAAAAAAAGAACTGTTGGAGATATGCTTTGTAGTTTACTATTTGTTGTGTATGAATAATAGTGATACAATAGTGATACAAATATAAGTTGAGGTGATATTATGTCAACAGTAGCAGTAAGAGTTGATGCTCAGTTAAAAGATGAAGCAACAAAGCTTTTTCAATCTTTAGGTTTAGATATGAGTACAGCTGTAAAAATGTTTTTAATTCAATCGGTTAAAACTCAAAGTATTCCATTTGAGATAAAAAATAAGTCATTTATTTCTGATGAGGAATTTCAAAAATTAGTAGAATTAAACTCTAAAGGAATTAGAGTTAGAGCTGATGATCCGGAAAGTGTAAAAGAATTTTTTGGTGATGAGGATTTTTCAGAATATGAGGAATATTTTAAATGAACAATATTGAGGTATATTCTGTTTTAGTTTCATGTATTGATTATGCAGATGGTACTGGTTCAAAAATAAGACCTGCAGTAGTAGTGAAATTTAATAATGAGGTTATTAGGACTTATAGACTAACTACAAAATATGAGAATAAGTCTGATTATATAAAAAGTCAGTATCTAGAAGTTATTGATTGGGCAAAAGCAAATTTAAAAAGACGTTCTTGGATTGATACAATTCAGTATTATGATTTAGAGAATAAGGGATTCAATATTAAAATTATTGGTAAGTTAAGTGATAGAGATATTGAAAGATTAAAAGATTTTCTTAAGGGTAGAGGTTTATAAAATATGAAAAAGAAATTAGTTGGCTTTATTGTTCTAGCTTTATCTACACTAATTTTAGTGGCATGTTCTAATGATTCACTTGAAGGTGAATATTATTGGATTAATAAATATAGAAATGATTTGGAGATGACAATCACTAGTAATGCTGGTAGTGTGGATGTTGATGGGAAAGACTATGCTATTGTTAAAGTTGATAATGAAAACAAGCAAATTACAGTTTCGACTGATTATGGAAATAGGACATTTAATATGAAACTTACTAAGGAAGGTAAGGCTGTAAGTCCTAGTGATCACATTGTTTATAAAAAGGGATCAAAAGCATGTGAGGAAGCATTGAAAAAATATGGTTATAAAGAAGTAGGAAAAGAATAGTATTTTATTATATTATATTATATTCTGTTCCATGAAAATTATTTTTCAGAATAAAAAGGAGAGCTAACTAACTACTAGCTCTCTTTTCTGTGATTTCTTAGATAAAATTCTTTAGCAAGATTTTTGATATAAGTTTCATACTTTTCAGGTACACAAGCATTTTTCATATAGTTGATATAGTTAAAAGATTCATCAATCGGATATTCTTCGTTAATTAGATTCATAAAATCTAATATGCGGTCTTTTTCAGCTTGATTTTCGATATGATGTGAATATGAAGAAATATAAGATAAGCAGTTACTCTGATCATTTTTTGTAAAGTGCATTTTTTCATGAAGAATGATGTTAATTTTTTCTATATCTGAAAGACTTTTGTCGACATAAATACAAGGCTTTTCAAGTGTGTTATCATATCTTCCTTTGGTTTTTGGCATATTACAAAATAAGATAGTAATTCCTAAATCTTCCGTTTTTTTAATTACAGTTGATAAATCCATTATTAATTATTGATTTTTAAAGTGTTCAATAAAAGCTTGTGCCATACTTTCTAGCTCATCTTCAGGAATATCAGAAGTTCCATTGTAACCAAGAGATTTTTTTAGGCTCTCTTTTACTTTTTCAATGTCTAAATCGTTGGCATTTTTTTTATTTGTATTTCCTAATAAATAATCGGTAGAGACATTAAAGAAGGAAGCGAATTTTTCAAGCGTTTCTGCACTTGGTTTTTTTTTCCCACTTTCCCATTGTTGGTAAGCAGGTTGAGAAAATCCAAATTGAGAAGCTATATCTTTTTGAGTTAATTTAGCTTCTTTCCGAAGCGATTTTAAGCGTTCTGAGAACATATATTTATACCTTTTGAATTTTTAATATTTTTTAGTGAAAAAACAGTTGACAATAAAAGCTAAAGGTTATATAATTAAAATACAAGCGATAGCTTATCAAAAACTCTTGCAAAAAAGTGTTAAAGTATTTATCAATAATCCTAAAAAGCACTTATTTGAGTACAGAGTTAAAAATTTAGATCATTGATAATTCAATAGATTATTTGATTGTACTAATGACAATGTTCAAAACTTCTTTTACTTTAAAGGCATCTTCTTCTGATAGTGTTTTTCCTTGATAAGTAATAGTTTCAGCTTTTAATAAGTTGTCAAGACTAACAGTACCATCAGATAGTAATTCTTCAATAGATAAATTGAAGAAATTTGCAACTTTCTCAAGTGTTGCGAGAGATGGAGAATTTTTTCCACTTTCCCATTTTGCATAAGCTTGTTGAGAAATATTCATTTGTTCAGCTATTTGTTTTTGAGAGAGCTTGTTGTTAATTCTTAATTCTTTTAGTTTTTTGGAAAACATAAAATTTCTTGAATTTACCTATTGACAAAAACAACCATAAAGTTGTAAAATAATTATAACAACGATACGGTTGTTAGTCAATTCTTTCTATTTGATGTTGAGCAATTAATAATTAGCAAAAGACAACATCGTATAGAAATTAAGAGTGACTAAATAGGTTGCCCATTGATAATTAAATAAAAAGTGCGTCAGACAACACAGCTAAGCTAAGTTGAATAACACACGTAATAAATTCTAGCAAGTTTATTATAACGTGAAATTCTTCAAAAGTAAAGGAGGTTTAGTTTACTAAACCTCAAAGTTGGGATTTTTGTAGGAGGTACTCGGGTTTCGGCTGAGCTAAGGCTCTTAGTAAGAAAAATTCAAAGAATGGGTTGGAATTGCTAATGTTTTCCCGCATTTGTAGAAAAAACAAGAACTGCTCCGATATTATAAGCTTAAAAGGCACGGCGGTGGGGGTTGATCTAAAATAGATTGGCTTAAGACGGGAACGTCGACTGAAAACATGTATATTTGTGGTGACATAGATATATTAAGGTATGCGAGGATATGAGCGTACTAAAGCTTTAAACCAAGGTGTTTTCAGTATACTTAAAATTGAGTTTAAAGTATGATATGTATGAATTTATAAAAGGCGACTATAACTAGTTGTCTTTTTATTTGTATAAAGGGTAGTAATTTTTGCTACCTTTTTTAGAAATATGTGTTTAGTTTACTATATATGATATAATAAGGAAAAAGGAGGTATTTAAAATGGTTTATACATTGGAAGAAATTAAAGAAAAGATACAGCCAATAGCTGAAAAGTATGATTTACCTGCTATTTATCTCTTTGGATCTTATGCAAGAAATGAAGCTGATGAAGATAGTGATATTGATTTAGCAATTGAATTAGGCAATAGTGATTTGTTATGGGGAGGGGTAGCTCCTATGTTAGAGATTGAGGAAGTTTTTGAAATACCTGTTGATTGTTTAACAGTTGAGTCTATATTAGAAGCAAAATCTCCTATTGAAAAAGAGGTTAAGAAAAATTTTGAAAAAGAAAAGGTAATATTGTATGAGAAAAGAACAGTTGGAAAAAGATTATTTGTATCTTAAAGAAATGATTTATTACGCTGAAAAGACATTAGAAGTTATTCCTAAAGCTAATAAATTTGGAATTCCTTTAGATGATGATATGGTTATTGCTTCTTTAACTATGATGATAGGTCAAGTAGGAGAGCAATTAGATAGTCAAAAACTTTCAGAAGAATTTAAAGAAAAGTATAGTTCAGTAGTTGATTGGAAGTTGATAAAAGGTTTTAGAAATTTAGCTTATCATCATTATGGTAGAATTGATGGTGTTCAGGTAATCAATATTGTTAAGAAGTCAATTCCTGAATTGTTAGATGGACTTCGTGTTATTTTAAGACAAGTTGAGCGAGATTTAGCAGAACAATAATATTAATAACTATTTTATTGAGTCATGATTAATTTCATGGCTTTTTTGTTTTTAAAAAGGATACTAAAAAGTATCTTTTTTTAAAACATAGGTTTAGTTTACTATATGTTATAAATAAAGAAATTTGGGGATAAATTGAGGTTTAGGATATAGATTAATATAGGTATAAATAATGGAAATTAAAGATAGACTAAGAGTTAAATTGATTAGGTATTGTTTATTTGAAATAAGAAATTTCATATTATCTCAATATCCACCTGATCTTATGGAAGAGATTAATAAAAAGTTAGGTGATAGGGATGTATATGATCATGGAATGTTGTGGTTTACTTTGATAAATTTGTTACCATTCAATGAATCAATTTCAGAAAAGGTTGATGATATCTTGAAAGATTTAGTAGATGAAACTCGAGATATTTGTAAGAGTAAAGAATTTTTTATGTTTATAGTAGAGAGAATACCTTATTATGATGATAAATTACAAGATTTGATTTTGGAAGAGTAATCTACTAATTTCATAGATATAGCCTAAGTATTTGTTCTATGGTCTGCATATTATCCGCTTAATAGCTGTTGAGTCGTATTCTTTTGAATTTCTAAGCTTAATATTTCTTGGTAAATAGTTTCATAAAAGATAGCATTAGAAGAGGTGTTTATGTTAGGGTTGATAAAGGGATTATTTGGTGTATCTGAATCAAAAAATCTTGAAATTAGTGATAAGAAGATTTCATCTTTAAACAAAGTGGAAGTTGCTTTTTTTGCAAGTTTAAGAGAGGATAGTGAGTGTTTTAGAGATTTGATTGACATAACTGATTCTCCTGAGGTATTGAGTGCAATAGAAGAGCGACTTGACAAAAGGTATTGATAATTTTATTTTATCAAAAATAGTTAATTGAAGGTATTAGGTGTAATAAACATATGATTAAGGAGTTTATTAAAATTGAAAGATGAGAAAATAATATTAAGTAGTTTTATACTCATCTTATTTTTTTGTTTAGGAGCTTGGATTTATCATTGGAATTCAGGTTTTGATAAACGATTAAGTGAGAACGAGTATTACAATACTAAATCTGATAATAAAGTAAATTTAGTATTTTACAAAGCTGGTTGTCCTTATTGTAAAGCAGGAAAAAATGAAGTTACAAATCAAGCGAAAAAAAGTAAAATAGTTACTTATTTCATTAATGTTGAATCAAAAAAAGGTCTTGAAATTGCTAAGAGGTATCATGTGAAATATGCTCCAACAATAGTTGCTATTCGTAAGAATAGTAATAAATCATTTTTATATGCTCATGATAAAGGTAAAAAAATAGTTGTTGAAAAAAATAAAATTAAAGAAGTATTTAGAAGTTAGCTATGGATGATTTCATAGCTTTTTATATTTGTTGAAACCAAGAGTAAACCTCTTCTCTCTCCTCGTAGTAAATGAATTTACTCTTGGTTTGAGCAAATATGCTTTAGATAGAAATTAGATAAAATTAGAAAGGTATTGTATTAATAATGAAATATCAGGAAGGAGATTTAATAAAAAATGTAGAAACAAATGAATCTGAAATAGGAAATACTCGAACTATAAAAATTATTAAAAAGGCTATGTATGATGAATCGTTTAGAAGTGTAAAGGAGTTTTTATATGGAATAGCGATTTATGAAGGAGATAAAGAATTTTATAGACCTACATATCCTTTTGTTAGGTCAAAAGAAGATGTTAAGAATTTAGAAAAGTTTGTGAATACTTATGAGAATGATTTGTTAAATTTTTATTGTAATGGTCATAATTATGATTTTGGTAGATTTGTCTATGGGATTGGTTCTGGAGGAAAAGATCGAGTGAGAGAACAGTGGTTTGCATTAGGTGTAGTTTTTTATTAAATAAAGAAAGAGGTTTAAAATGAATCAAGCAAAAATTATTACAGGTTTAGTAGTTGCAACATTAAGTACAGTAAGCGTAGCAGTAAATGCTGACGAAGTTAAATCATCATCGTTAGAAACAACTGCGAATCAAACTAATAACATTACAGAAGTAACACAAGAACAAGTTGACAGTGCAAAAGCAAAGTCTGATAGAGCAACGAGTGATGTTGAAACACAACAAAATGTAGTTAATACTGCACAAAATCAACAAAATCAAGCTCAACAAACTCTAGTCAATGCAACTAAAAAGTTGAATGCAACACAAAAACTAGCTCAAGAGTCAACTCAAGAAAATAAAGTTAAAGCACAACAAACAATTGATATAGCTAAACAAATGTTGTCGCAGATTGAAGCTAAACAAAAAACTGCTGAAACTGAACAAGTCAAAGCGCAAGAAGCTGTTAAAGCACAACAAATAGTTGTTGCACACGATAAGCAAGACGTTGCAACTAAGACAACTGATGTTAAACAAGCTCAATCATCAGTGGATAGAGCTAAAGATGCTCTGACTAATACTACAGTTAATAGTGATTTAAATAAAGCACAGTCAAACGTCACAACTAAGACAGCTGATGTTAAAACTGCGACAGATGCACTTACAAAAGCACAAGCGACTGATAAAACACTTACTAATCAAAAAGCAAAAGCACAACAAAATCTTGATAACGCAAAACAAAATTTATCTGTTAAAGATGCACAGTTAGCACAAGCTAATGCTACTGTTAACCAGAATAAGTTTAAAACTGCTCTAGGGCAAAGTCATTATTACAATCAACGTGACGGCGCATGGGCTAGCGTATATGGAGGGCATACTTTTGCTTCAACTGGATGTGTACCTTCGGCTTTAGCGATGGTTTATTCTGATTTATCACGCAAGACAGTTACACCAAAGGAAGTTGCGGATTATCTTTTTAACCAAACAAATGAATTTAATAAGAATTTTGGTGGAACAAGTGGAAGAGGTATTGTTGAAGCTACTAAAGCGTTTGGCTATGTTGTGACTCATTTAGCAAGTCAAAATGCTATAAAAGAAGCTTTGAAAGCAGGTCATCATGTTGTTGCTGCTGTACAAAATAATAAATTCAGTCCTTGGGGACCTCAATACAGTCACGAAATTGTATTGAGAGGTAGTTCAAATGGCAATACGTATGTTTATGATCCGTATAACCGTGATAACAATGGTTTTTACAGTGTTGACCGCATTTGGAATGAACAGTCACGAGATAGTATTGATACTGCTGGTGTAGGTGTACCGTTCTTCTCAATTATGACTAAAGATATGGCTAATGCCTTAACTAAGCAGTCACAAGCTTTAGCAAGGCAACAAGTTGCTCAAAGACAATTAAATGATGCACAAGCTAAAGCAACAGGTCTTAATGCAGTAACTATGCAGACACCGATTGCACAAGCTAATTTGATTAAAGCACAGTCTAATTTAAAAGATGCTCAAGATGCACTCACTAAAGCACAAGAAGCAGTTAAATTAGCAAATCAAGATAGTGTTAAAAAACAAGCTGACTTAACAAAAGCAGAGTCTAAATTAATAGATGCTCAAAAGCAATTAGCAGATGCACAAGTTAAATTGACGACAAATACAACTAAACTCAATCAATTAAAACAAGTGTTAGCAGAAGCAAGTCAACAAGTAGCACAAGCAAATCAAGATTACAAGCAAGCTAAAGATAATCTAACACAAAAAACTGCTTATCTTACAAATCTACGCAATGCACAAGCTAATTTGCTTAAAGTACAGTCTGATGTAGCACAAGCTAAAGATAACTTAGCAAATAAGATTGCTAAGTTACAAAGAGAAGTAGCTTATTTACAAGAGTTAAAAACTAAAGCAGTAGATGCGCAATCACAATATCAAAAAGTTTTATCAGCTTATAAGTCAGTTTTAGAAGCTAAAGAAAAACTGAAATTAGCAGAAGAAAAAGCTCAAATTGAGAAAGTAAGACAAGAAGCAGTAGCAGTAGTTGATGAAACAGGTAAAATTACTAGTTATATTACTTCTAAACCAAAACTGCAAGAAGCTGTTAAAGCACAACAAATAGTTGTTGCTAACGATAAGAAAGACGTTGTAACTAAGACAGTTGATGTTGAACAAATATCAGTTGTAAAATCTAGTGTCTTGCCATCAACTGGTGATGCTAAGACAGGTTTAATTGCAGTTTTAGGTATGCTGTTATCTTTAAGTGGGTTTTTAGGTATACGTAAAAATAATAAGAATAATATTTAATAATAAGGAGGATGGTTTATGTGTGATATTTTGAGGGCGAGATCGCCTTCTTTTTTTGTCTAAAAAATAGAAATCAAAAAAAATCAAAGGAGAAAATATGAATAATACACAACAAGGTCACGGATTTTTCCGCAAATCAAAGGCGTACGGCTTAGTATGTGCTATTGCACTAGCAGGTGCATTTACATTAGCTACTAGTCAAGTGTCTGCTGATCAAGTTACAACTCAAGCAACAACTCAAACAGTAACGCAAAATCAAGCAGAAACAGTAACATCAACTCAACTTGATAAAGCAGTAGATACAGCTAAAATTGTAGGTGTAGCTGTTACAACCACAGCTGCAGTTAATCATGCGACAACTACTGATGCACAAGCTGACTTATCTAATCAAACACAAACAGTTAAAGATGTCACTGCAAAAGCGCAAGCTAATACACAAGCTATTAAGAATGCTTCTGCAGAAAATGCAAAAATTGATGCGGAAAATAAAGCAGAAGCAGAGCGTATTGCCCAACAAAATAAAGCAGGACAAGAAGCTGTAGATGCTCGTAATAAAGCAGGACAAGAAGCTGTAGATGCTCGAAACAAAGCTAAACAACAAGCTCAAGATGATCAGAAATCAAAAATTGATGCGGAAAATAAAGCAGAAGCAGAACGTATTAATAAGCTTAATGCAGAAGCTCAAGCGAATGTCGACAATCAAAATAAGATTGCTCGATTAAAAGCAGATCAAACAAATGCTCAATTAAAAGCTAATTATGAAAAAGCAAAATTAGCTTACGAAAAAGCCGTTGAAGATAGAAAGAATCTTGTTGCTTATGACGTTACTTTCGATGGCTTTGGCAAATCCGAAACAGCTACTGGTTTTGGACAAAAAACAGCTGATGTTGTAACAGTGGATAAAGATGGCAATTTTGTCATTTCAGAACCACAATTTGATACTGATGGTACCTTTGGTCATACTAAAGTAACTGGTAAATTTAACTATACTGTCAACTTTGATGAGAAGACACAGAGTGCTGTAGTAACAATCACAGGTGTTCAATTAAATAGTTGGCAGTTAGATATTACTCGTAAAACAACTGCCGTCAATCATGACATCACAGCAACTTATAAAGATTTAGCGGGTAATGTACTCTATACAACTAAATACGATGGTCTACAATCTATTGGTGCACAGACTATTAATAAATCATTTGCTTTTAATAAGGTCATTACCTTGGCAGATGGTCAAAGCTCTGATGAATTAATGTTCCTGAAAACAGAACCTCGATGGCTTGTTTCAGCTCCATCTAGTTTATATGCAAAACTAACTTATAAAACAGCACCATTACCTGAAAAGCCAATAGAGCCTAAAATGGTTACTCCTGATTTAAAAAATTACACCCCAGTGCCATTTGTACCAAAAGATTATAAACCGCAACCAATCACTCCTGAAACTTTCACTCCTGAGAAATTCACCCCAGCGCAACCTAAAGTAAAACCACATGTAGCAATCCCCGAAAAGGTTAACTACTCAGTTAGTGTTCACCCTGTTTTGGTTCCAGCTGCTAATCCTTCAAAAGCTGTCATTGATGAAGCAGGTCAATCCGTTAATGGTAAAACCGTATTACCAAATGCAACATTAGACTATGTAGCTAAACAAAACTTTAGTCAATACAAAGGTATTAAAGCTTCTGCAGAAGCTATTGCCAAGGGTTTTGCTTTTGTGGATCAACCAAATGAAGCGTTAGGAGAGTTGACTGTTAAGTCTATCAAAGCATCTAATGGTGATGATGTATCAAGCTTGTTAGAAATGCGTCATGTTTTATCAAAAGATACTTTAGACCAAAAACTTCAATCTCTTATTAAAGAAGCAGGAATCAGCCCTGTCGGTGAGTTTTACATGTGGATTGCAAAAGATCCACAAGCTTTTTATAAAGCTTATGTACAAAAAGGTCTAGATATTACTTATAACTTATCATTTAAAGTTAAAAAAGAGTTTACTAAAGGTCAAATTCAAAATGGTGTTGCACAGATTGATTTCGGAAATGGTTACACAGGTAATATTGTAGTCAACGATTTGACAACTCCAGAAGTCCATAAAGATGTGTTAGACAAAGAAGATGGGAAATCTATTAACAATGGTACTGTCAAATTAGGTGATGAAGTGACCTACAAGCTTGAGGGCTGGGTTGTACCAGCAAACCGTGGTTACGATCTTTTTGAATACAAATTTGTGGATCAATTACAACGCACACATGATCTTTACTTACGTGATAAAGTGGTCGCTAAAGTTGATGTGACATTAAAAGATGGTACAGTCATTAAAAAAGGGACTAATTTAGGAGAGTACACAGAAACAGTTTACAACCAAACGACAGGTCGTTATGAGCTTGCCTTTAAAAAAGAGTTTTTAGCTAAGGTTTCTCGTGAATCAGAATTTGGTGCAGATGATTTTATTGTAGTTAAACGTATTAAGGCAGGTGATGTTTACAATACTGCTGATTTATATGTTAATGGATATAAAGTTAAGTCTGAAACTGTGGTAACACATACTCCTGAGAAACCAAAACCAGTTGAACCCAAAAAAGGTGTACCAACTACCCCAGCTAAAGGTTTACCTCAAACGGGTGAAGCAGGCATGTCATCACTTACAGCAATTGGAGCAATTATCTTGTCTGCTCTTGGATTTGCAGGGGTCAAAAAACGTAAAGAAAATTAAACAGTCAATGTTCAGAAGCACTTGAAAAAGTGCTTCTTATTTTTAGAAAAGAGGAAATTATGAAACAAGAAACATTAGTATTACTACCACAATTTATTGGCGATGCCATTTATGAAGGGTTTGAAGCTGGTCCATCTCAAATGAATGGAAAAAAAGGTTCTTATATAAGACATATTTTGTTTAATGAAAAACATGGTAAGTTTTATGTTTATACACCTGCATCATCTCGTGTGATTGGGAATGGAAAAATGGTAAGGGTTGAAAAACCGTTATTGTTTATTGATACATCTAATTATGGAAGAAATATTGAACCCGCAAAAAATGTCTGGGCTGAAAAACTAGTAGAAGTGAAATAAGGAAAGTAGAGGATTAGAAGTATGGCAAAAATTGGTTTAAACTTTGGAGAAAAATTACAAATTGCAGATAAGGAATATCGTACCTTTAATGATGGATTGGATGTAAATGTTTTGTTAGGAGATTTAACTTGGAGACGATATGAAGAACCAGTTCAATTTACGGAAGATGATACGACACAACCACCAGATAGATTTGGTCGTTATCCACAAAAACCAACAGGTGAAGTGAAGTGGAATGATATTGCAGTATTTAGTACTGCTCAAAATGAAACAATTTTTGTTTCAATTACTGATATGCCTTCTTATGCAATTGAAGATTTAGGTCTTAAATTGGGTGACCCTATTGAATTAAGTGATGTTGTTGTGACATGGTCTAACGTTTCAGGTGGTATGTTTAAAATTTTTGCATCATCACTTAAGAAAAAGGATGTTGCAAATAATGGAAACGCATCAAAAAATGAAGCATCTAAAGTTAATAAATAAACGGTAAAGGAGGGGTAATTTGGCTCGTTTAATACCACAATATAGAGGGATTAAGGTAAAACCATATATGAGGTATATGAGTTATTACCTTTTTTCTTTTCTATTTATTTTGTTTTTGACACCTGTAGGCGTGTATAGTTATTACTATTTAGATTTGTTAAAAATGATGGATAAAATGTCTATGATCAGTGTAGGTACAGGTTTGTTTTTAGCATTTTTTGTTTCTTGGTATTTGACTTGGTTTTTGCAAGAAGCTAATCCATTATTTAATAAACTAGATCGATTAAAAAGAATGTCTAAGTTTTTATATGAGAATGGCTATGTTTATGAAAAACGTAAAAAATCAAATAAGAAAACTAAGACAAAATATCGTTTTCCAAAAGTTTATGTGAAACAAGGTAAGTATGATTTAAGTGTTTCATTTGAAATGGCTGGAGGAAAATTTCAAAAGAAATTTAAGGATATTGGTGGAGAATTAGAAGATACTTTTTTCATGGATTTTATGGAAAAAACTGATGATCCACGTTTTAAAATTTACAAATTAGCTTATTCGGCTTTTTTATCTCGTATTACGGTTAAAGATGTTATGTGGGATAAGGACAAGGGTATAAAGCTAATGGCTGGTTATTATTGGGATTTTATTAATGATCCTCATTTATTAGTTGCTGGTGGTACTGGTGGAGGTAAAACGGTATTACTAAGGTCAATCCTTCGTTGTCTTGCGGAAATTGGAGTTTGTGATATATGTGACCCTAAAAGAGCCGATTTTGTTACTATGTCAGATTTATCAGCTTTTGAAGGAAGAATTGCATTTGAAAAAGCTGATATTATTGAGAAGTTTGAAAATGCGATAACAATTATGTTTGCACGTTATGATTTTGTTCGAAATGAAATGAAGCGTTTAGGTCATAAGGATATGAAAAAGTTTTATGATTATGGATTGGAACCTTATTTTTTTGTATGTGATGAATATAATGCTTTAATGAGTTCTTTGTCTTATCAGGAACGTGAGATTGTAGATAATGCATTTACTCAATATATATTGTTAGGACGTCAGGTTGGATGTAATGCGATTATAGCAATGCAAAAACCTAGTGCTGATGATCTTCCCACTAAAATTAGATCTAATATGATGCATCATATTTCTGTTGGTCGTCTTGATGATGGCGGTTATATGATGATGTTTGGTGATGAAAATAGGAATAAGGAGTTTAGGTTTATTAAATATCTTGCTGGTCGTCGTATTTATGGTCGAGGTTATTCGGCTGTTTTTGGTGAAGTAGCAAGAGAATTTTATTCTCCTTTATTGCCTAAAAATTTCTCTTTTTATGATGCTTTTGAAAAAATAAATAGGCACAAAAATCCATTTGATCCGACAGAAAATCATGAAGTTTCTAAGGCAATTCTTAAAGATGAATCGTTAAGAGAATTTGTAGAAAAAACGTCTGACAATGAGTTACCTAAAGGTTCAGTAGGATTTGATTTTGATGATGAAATGGAGGAAATGGAAAATATGAGTATTGGTGATTTAGCTAAGAAAACAGGTTTTTCATTTGGTAAGATTAAGAATTTAATAGATATGATTGAAAAAGATAATTATATGACTTTTAGTCGTGAAGATGAAAAGGTTGTATTAAATGATTCTGATGCAGTCGTCTTAGAAAGTTTACTGACACAAAAAGATGAATTTGAGGGTAGCTGGAAAGAGTTACTATTGAATTATTTTAAGGGTGAATAGTAGATGAAGGGTATTTTTTAAATATCCTTCTGTAAAGCCCTAGTGTAGCTGTAGGCGTAGTGTAGCGTAGCGAAAACGGACACGCCGGACACAGCGCACACACTAGGGCTTTACAGAGGGATTTATCAATTTTAAAACCCCCGTTTTCTAATAGGGGGGTAAGAAATGAAAAATTTCGAATTTTAACCCCCAAAAACCTATATGTATCAAGGGTTTTCAGATTTTTAAAGGTGGGTCATTTTAGTGAAAAAAGTGGGTCACTAATCCTAAGAAGGAGTTTGTTTATTGTGGATGCTATCTATTTAAAAAAATTTCGAAAGAAAACAGGTCTAAAACAAAAGGAATTTGCTTTAAGTTCTGGTTTGACATTGAAATCACTTAGAAACTATGAGCAAGGAAAGCGGAAGTTGACACTTGAAAAGTATCAAGAGATAAAATCACATTTTGGATATCTAGTAGAAAATGATAGTTCACGATTACAAGTGATGATTGATTATGTCAGAATTACGTTAAAGGATGTTAGGGATCTTGAATTTTTCTGTCGTAACTTTTTGCACTGCGCATTTAAAGAATTTCAGCCTTTTGAATCCAAGTTGATGAATTATAATCATCTTTGGAAGCGTGGAGATATTTGGATATTTGATTTTGCGGATAAACATGAAATAGGTAATTTTCAAATCACGATTCAATTATCTGGTCGTGGATGTCGACAACTAGAATTGTTGATGGAAACTGAAAAATTTACATGGCATGATTGGTTAAGTTATCTAAGAAATTCATATCGTGATGATATGAATGTGACACGTTTTGATATTGCTATTGATGAATTGTATCTGGGTAAGGATAGAGAAAATGAACAGTTTCATTTGTCAGATATGATTTCAAAATATTATCGTCATGAGTTAGATTTTGAAAGTTTGAGAACTTGGAATTACATCGGTGGCGGTTCTTTAAATTTTTCGGATATGGAAGAGATTGAGCAGAATAGACAAGGGATATCGCTTTATTTTGGTAGTCGTCAATCAGAAATGTACTTTAACTTTTATGAAAAACGTTACGAAATCGCAAAGCAGGAAGGAATTACTGTTGAAGAAGCATTAGAAATTTTTGAGTTGTGGAATCGTTACGAAATACGCTTATCACAAAGTAAAGCTAATTCAGTGGTGGATGAATTTATATCTGGGGTCTCAATTGGTGAAATATCTAGAGGGTTAATTGTTAGTAAAATTGACGTGTATGATGGGAAAAATGAATATGGGTCTTTTCAAGCTGATAAGAAATGGCAATTAATGTTTGGAGGTGTTGAGCCTTTAAAATTTGTTACAAAGCCAGAGGCTTATAGTATTGAACGAACCTTACGTTGGTTAAGTGATTCTGTTTCTCCGTCTTTAGCTATGATAAGAGAGTATGACATGATTGTGGATGGTGACTATTTACAAACCATTCTTAATTCTGGGGAAGTCAATGAGCGTGGGGAGAAGATACTTGACAGTATCAAAGCTAGCTTAGGTATTTTGTAGGAGGTAAGTTTTGTTTTGTATAGTAACCGAGAATTTGCTTATTTTGTTAATAGACGAAATAATTTGGATAAAATGATTGATTTACTAGTTTTTATGATTCCTGATCGTGAGTTTTATTATCCTGAAATTAATCAAGGTGAATTAAGTGACTATCAAAAAGATATTTTTGATCTCATTCAATTTGGCTATTGTGGTGTCTATGAAGTTAAGAAAGAATATGAAGATAAACTTCAACAGTTAGCAACATTGAAACGAAAGTTACTTAAGTTTGGTTTGCTTATGCAACCTTTAGAAAAGCAAAAAGAGATAGTTATTCGTTTAGCTGGTAAATATCGTTTGGAAAAAAGAATTCTGATGAGAAGGGAAATGTTTAGAGATGAAGAAGTTGACTAATTTTCCACAAAAACTAAGAGAAGAGCGAAAAAAAAGAGGATTTACTCAACAAGAAGTTGCTGATAAAATTGGTATTAATAGAGGATCGTATTCAAATTGGGAAAATGGGAAAAGAGAACCGACTTTAGAAAATGTCGTAAAGCTAGCAAAATTATTTAAAACAACTACAGATTTTTTATTGGGGGTAACAGATGATTGAAAATTTTGCACTTAATTTAATTCGTTTACGCAAACAAAAAGGTCTATCTCAAAAAGAACTTGCCAAAAAAATAGGAATGTTACCGCAAACCATTTCAAATATTGAAAATCAAAAAGGCTATCCTACATTTTCAAACTTGGATAAAATTGCTCGATATTTCAATGTCTCGGCAACGGAACTTTTTGGAACACCACAACAAATTGAATTAGAAAGAGTAATGTTTCAAACTGATGAATATAGCCGTAAAGCAGAAAAGATTTTGTCTGCTGTTTCGGTTTTTGAAAATTTTGTAAAGAAATATGATTATCAAAAGATTATAGAATTTGGTTTGAGTTTAAAAGAATAAAAAATACAAAAGTAAGTAGGCTACCCCTACTCTTTTTATTTTGGGAGGAAATTATGTTTATTAGAAGTCCAACTAAAGTTAGAAACAATTTGTAAATTATTAATATTCAATAGAAAAAGAGGAAAAGAAAAATGTCAAATACACGTTCAGAAGCAGATAAAAAGTTGTTAGTGGTTACTCAGGAGCTATCAGAACTGTTGACTAGTCATCAGTATGAACAGTCGTGGGAAAAAGCTGGAGAGTTAAATAGCTTACTTAAGAGACGTGAGGAATTCACTTTACCAGGTTATATGGTCGATATGATTCAACAACATTTGAAGTCATACTACTACCAAAATAATATGATTAATAAGGCTCATAAGTCTATGTCAGCGATTGGTCATAAACTACAAGAATTTCATTAAGATTGAGAGCGAGTCAATGACTTGCTCCTTTTTAATTAAGGAGTGTCAAAAATGGATGTTAGTGCAATTGTTAGAGATATAAAAACTGGTAGAGCTACGTTAGTTTGTTTTCCTGTGGAGATGAATGAGCTTAAGTTAGCTTTGGGTCTTCGTGAAGAAGATGATTTAGAGTATATTATTGCAGATTCAGATTGTCAGTTACTAAAAGAACATGATTCTATTGAGATGATTAATCAATTTGTTGAACTGGTAGAGAATGTTGATAGTGAACTTGTTAAAGCAGTGCATCAGGTAATAGGTTATACTGCCTCAGACTTTGTGGATTATGATTTTAATTTTGGTGATTGTTGTTTACTGTCTGATGTCACAACTAGACGAGAACTAGGTGAATATTATTTCGATGAATTAGGCGTACAAGGAGTTGGTAAAGAGGCTCTGGAGATGTATTTTGATCATGAAGCTTATGGTCGAGATATTGACTTAGAAAGCCAAGGTGGTTTTTCAGACTACGGATATGTCGAAATATCAGGGTAAGTAGATAATGATTGCAATTATAAGGACTCGTGAAAAAGGTAGAAGTCAATTTTTATGTGAGTTAGACATCATGCAGTTTACGGAAAATCAAGTAAGAAACCGTATGATAGAAAAAGGCATTAAGGATGATGCCTTTTTTATTTGTGGTTTTTCTGATTGGAATGTTGATAGGATTATGTCACTTACAGAAGTCTATCTTTTAAAAAGATGTATTGAAGGACTTTATGATGGTGATGACTATATTGTTCAATATCTTTTGAAAAAAGGTTTATCAGTTCATTCAATAGTGACAAAATATTATATATTTTTGTCAAATAATGAAAATAAAGTAATGAAATATATCTTAAGGAAAGTTGAATTTGATTCTTTAATTGATTTTTGGCAACGGTCAGTAACTTGGGTAAATGCTTTAAATGCTTATATTGAAGAAGGAATAGTATTAAACACCTCAAAAGGTTTTTACGTGTTAAAAACAGAATGAGGAGGTAATTGGAAGCTTAACGATAATTTATGTATTGTTATCATTTGTAAGTTATTTATTTAGTGATTATCAAAACCAAAACTTGTACAACATGTTGTCAAATGATATAATAACAACATATCTAGTAAAGTTGAGGTGATTAATATGGAGGCTATTGTTTATTCACATTTTAGAAATAATTTAAAAGATTATATGAAGAAGGTCAATGATGAATTTGAGCCTTTGATTGTAGTTAATAAAAATCCTGATGAAAATATAGTGGTTTTATCTCAAGATAGCTGGGAAAGTTTACAAGAAACGATTCGTTTGATGGAAAATGATTATCTATCACATAAGGTTATTAATGGTATATCACAAGTTAAAGAGAAGCAAGTCACTAAACATGGTTTAATTGAGGTAGAAGATGTTTAATTTTACTGAAGAAGCATGGAAAGATTATGTTTCTTGGCAACAGGAAGATAAAAAAATCTTGAAACGAATTAATCGTTTGATAGAAGATATTAAAAGAGACCCGTTTGAAGGCATTGGAAAACCAGAACCTTTAAAATACCATTATTCAGGGGCTTGGTCTCGAAGAATTACAGAAGAACATAGGTTGATTTATATGATAGAAGATGGAGAAATCTATTTTTTATCTTTTAGAGATCATTATAAGTAGAAGTAGTCGCTAAAAAAAGTGACTGCTTTTTTATTTTATAGAAAGGGGTTAAATGATTGATATACAAAAAATAAAAAAGTTTCTATTGAGATATACAAAGAAAGAAGAGGGAGGTAAACAGCCTAAGACAAAAGAAGTAAAGCAAAGGACAGCCAATTTTATTGTCTATGGTATCTTAGGTTTGTTATTTATTGTAGGATTTTTTGGATCATTGAGGGCAATTGGCTTATCTAATCAGGTACAACATTTAAAAGAAACAGTTATTGCTGTAGAAAAAAAGTCAAAACATAAGAAAACTGACGATTCATTAGATATATCTAGAATTCAGTATTACATGAATAATTTTGTCTACTACTATATCAACTATTCACAAGATACTGCAGATCAAAGAAAAACAGAATTAGAAAATTATTATTCTTTCTCAACTGCCAGTATGACAGATGATGTTAGAAAGTCTAGGACTTTGCAGACACAACGTTTAATAAGTGTTGAAAAAGAAAAAGATTACTATATAGCTTTGATGCGTATTGGTTATGAAGTTGATAAAAAATCATATCAGATTAACTTGGCTGTTCCTTTTCAGATGCAAAGAGGATTGCTTGCAATCGTTAGTCAACCTTATACTGTGGCAGAAGATTTGTATTTAGGTAAATCTAAAGCATTTGAGAAGAAAACATTAGATCAAGTCAAGGAACTATCGAAAGAACAAGTAAGTTCTATTCAAAAGTTTTTACCAGTTTTTTTTAATAAATATGCCTTAAGTAACAAGACAGACTTGAAACTGTTAATGAAAACTCCAGAACTGATGGGGAAAGGATTTAAAGTTAGTGAGCTAGATCTTAATAATGCGATTTATTATCAAGAAAAAAAGCATCAAGTCGTGCAATTATCAGTAACTTTTGAAGATCTTGTAACAGGTGGCACACGATCAGAAAACTTTACATTATATTTATCTAAAGCAGACAATGGTTGGTATGTTGAAGAGATGTATCATTATTTTAAATAGAGGTGTAAGAGAGGGAAAAAATGAATTTAGTAAAAGTGAATAGTGTTATTTTAGCAGGTGGTCCCAACGTTTCAGGACTGAAGCAATTTTTTCAAGGTGATGGGATTTACCTCATTAGTGTAATTGCTGTCTTTATAATTGCTAAAAATTGGAAAGAAGCTAATTGGTTAAAAGTTTTCTCAACCTTAGCTATTTATGCCATTATTGTATCAATGCTTAAAGGTCAACAGATTCTATCTTTCTTAGGTGGAATGTGCTTCGCTGGTTTGGTGTTGAGACTGGGTTATAAGTTATGGAAGAAGAAAAATATTTTGATTACAGCAGGGGCTTGAATGCTCCTTACTGGATTCAGGAAGTTAAAACGGCAAAAGGCAAAGTGATTTGGTATTTTTCTACACCTATGCAGTTATCATTTTTTATTGTTTTCTTTATCATCTTAATGTTGATGCTGACGGTATGTTCTCCATTAATGCAGGTGTTAAATGCTTTAACGCATTCCGTTTCAATGCTCTTGTATTGGTTTGTTCCAAGCAAGTTAGCGAAATTTTATGTAGAATATGAACCGCAAGGAAAAAAGATGCATATCTTTTTGTGGGATTATCTGGTTTATCTCAAAGATTTTGGGTTAAATAAAAAAGGGATTTATCAAGGAGAACGTGTTGACATTGTAGAGGAAATAGTTTTTGAGAAGACGAAAATATAAAGACTAAGAAAGGAGATCAGATGGTAAAAAAATTGGAATATCCGATTGATAGAATACATCAAAATTTAGCTTTACGAAAAGATAAAGTTGTTGTCGCATACTATCGCATTCCAAATACACCAATCACTATTACAGATAGTGATAAGAAAGATAGTCACAAAACGAAGGTAGCACAGGTTATCAAAAAATTAGCTAAATATAAAAATTTTGATATTTCATTAATACCAAAAGATTATCTTCTTGGTGAAAAAATGTCGGATTTTGAAGCGGATCTAGCAGATGATGTTAAAGAATTAGGGTTAGAAACACTCGATTTTACAGTTGATACGTTAACACATGAAATGGAGATACCGTATCAGTTTGATTGGTTAATTGGAGTTGATCTTGGTAAAGGGCAATACAATGCTAATATAAAAGAATTTATTTATAATCAGTTTGAATCTATCGCATCAAACTTCGCTTCTTTAGCTGGTTATGAGGTAGAAGTAGATGAAGATTGGTATAAAGAACATTCAGAAGAAGAATTACTTGTCTATAGTTTATTGTCTACCCTGAAAGCCAAAAGATTAACGGATGTTGATTTATTTTATTATCAACGGATGCAATTTTTAAGATATGTTCCCCATACTAAAAGTGAGGTTATAGCTAATCGGAATATGTTAAATGTGACAGATACGTTGATTAAATCACTAGAAGGTGGTTTTTTAAAATTGGAGAGTGCTTATGGGAGTTCATTTGTATCCGTTCTTCCAGTAGGTCGGTTCTCTACCATATTTAATGGCTTTCATCTTGGTGAACTAGTTCAAAGAATGAGTTTTCCGGTTGAATTAAGATTTAAAGCGGAATTTATAGATAAGACAAAATTGGGTGGCACTATGGGTCGCTCAAATACACGCTATGATCAAATCATGAAAGAAGCTTATAACACAAATACGGTTCAACAAGATGATATCTTGATGGGAGCATATTCGCTTAAGGATCTTATGAAAAAAGTTGGAAATAAGGAAGAAATCATAGAGTATGGTTGTTATTTGGTAGTTGCTGGTTCTAGTTTAAATCAACTAAAACAACGTAGATATGCCATTTTAAGTTACTTTGATGATATGAAAGTCAATGTTTATGAAGCCAGTCATGATACACCATATTTATTTCAAGCGTTACTTTATGGTCAAGATTTACAAAAAACAACTCGTAAGTGGAATCATTTAGTAACTGCTCGAGGTTTTTCGGAGTTGATGCTTTTTACAAATACCCAATCAGGTAACAGGATTGGTTGGTATATTGGACGAGTAGATAATCGTTTAACTGCTTGGGATTCTATTGACGAAGCTATTATGGGATCTAAAAATCTTGTCTTATTTAATGCGACAGTCGCGAATAAAGAAGATGTTGCTGGTAAGGTTACTAAAAATCCTCACGTGATTATAACTGGGGCGACAGGTCAAGGGAAATCATACTTAGCACAGATGATCTTTTTACATACTGCTCAACAAAATGTTCGTGTCCTTTATGTTGACCCTAAACGAGAACTACGGCAACACTATTTAAAAGTTGTTTCTGATCCAGAGTATGCACGTAAGTTTCCTCTACGTAAGAAGCAAATTGAGGAAACGAATTTTGTCACTCTTGATAGTTCTGTCAAAGAAAATCATGGTGTATTAGATCCTATTGTTATTCTTGATAAGGAAGGTGCTTCCTCAACGGCTAAAAATATGTTGCTTTATTTGTTAAAAAACGCTACAGAGATTAAATTAGATCAAACAACAGCTTTAACAGAAGCAATTAGTCAAGTCATTGCAAAACGTGAAGCTGGTGAAGTCGTTGGTTTTAATCAGGTTAATGAAGTTCTTATTGATTCTGAAAGTGATGAAGTTCAGTCAGTTGGTCGTTATTTTAAAGCTATTATTCAGAATTCTATTTTAGAGTTGGCATTTTCAGATGGTGATGTTGCTGGTCTTTCTTACGAAGAACGTGTGACAGTTTTAGAAGTTGCGGATTTATCATTGCCTAAGGACGGTTCAGATCATATATCTGATCATGAAAGTAATTCGATTGCTTTAATGTTTGCTTTAGGTGCGTTTTGTAAGCATTTTGGTGAGCGTAGTGATGATGAAACAGTTGAAATTTTTGATGAAGCATGGGTACTTATGCAATCCTCAGAAGGTAAGGCTGTTATCAAGTCTATGCGTCGTGTTGGTCGCTCTAAGTATAATGTGTTGATGCTAGTATCTCAATCGGTTCATGATGCAGAAAACGATGATGATACGACCGGCTTTGGGACAATTTTTTCATTTTATGAAAAATCGGAACGTGAAGATATTTTAAGTCATGTTGGTTTAGAAGTAACACCTAAGAATCTAGAATGGATTGATAATATGATTTCAGGTCAATGTCTTTATTATGATGTTTACGGTAACTTGAATATGATTTCGATACATAACATTCATCCAGATATTGATCCATTGTTAAAACCTATGAAGAAAACAGTATCAAGTCACCTTGAAAATAAATATGCTTCGTAGAAGGGAGGTAATCAGATGGACAAAATAGATGATGGTTTGATTGCTTCGACCTTTGCGAAGGTAAAAGATGTGGATATATTTGCGTTAAAGGCTTATATGGAGATAACTCACGGAGCTGAGACTGGAGCTCAAAGCATTTTGTTAGATGTTTTTGTTAATTTTCCCTTTTTCCTACTTAACTTGATTGTTGGTTTATTTTCTGTTATTCTACGCTTTTTTGAAAATTTCAGTTTGTATGATACCTATAAACAAACAGTTTATCATTCGTCTCAAAAATTATGGGAAAATCTATCAGGTAATGGGTCTTATACAAGCTCCTTGCTTTATTTATTGGTTGCGATTTCAGCTTTTTCAATATTTATTTCATATCTTTTTTCAAAAGGAGATTTTTCTAAACGTTTGATCCACTTGTTCGTGGTTATCATTTTAGGTATGGGTTACTTTGGTACGATTCAATCAACATCAGGTGGTATTTATATTTTAGATACCGTTCATCAACTAGCTGGTTCGTTTTCAGATGCGGTAACTAATTTATCACTGGATAATCCATCAGGTGGTAAAACAAAGATCACACAAAAATCATCAGTAGCTGATAATTATGTGATGAAAACTTCTTATACGGCTTATTTGTTTGTCAATACTGGTCAGTTAAATGGTAAGTTTCACAATAATCAAACAGGTAAAGAAGAAAAGTTTGATAACGAACAAGTTTTAGGTAAGTACGATAAATCAGGTAAATTTATCACTCCAAAACAAAAGGATATATTGAATTATACTGATAATTTGGGAGATAAGGCAACCGAAGGGGAGGAAAAAAATAGATGGCTTTCTGCAGTAAATGATTATCTTTGGATAAAATCAGGCTATGTTATCTTAAAGATTTTTGAAGCGGTTATACTCGCAGTTCCATTAATACTCATTCAGTTAATTGCTTTTATGGCAGATGTTTTAGTGATTATATTAATGTTTATTTTTCCATTAGCTTTATTAGTTTCATTTTTGCCTAGAATGCAAGATATCATTTTCAATGTTTTGAAAGTCATGTTTGGGGCTGTTTCCTTTCCTGCCTTAGCTGGTTTTTTAACCTTGATAGTCTTCTATACTCAAACTTTAATAGCCACCTTTGTTAAGAAAAAATTTACAGATGGTTCCCTGCTTAGTGGTAGTAATTTTAAAGGTCAGGCAATACTGTTTATGTTGCTAATAACAGTTTTCGTCCAAGGTTGTGTGTTTTGGGGAATTTGGAAATATAAAGAAACTTTCTTAAGACTGATTATAGGGTCTAGAGCTTCTCAAGTCATTAATCAGTCTGTAGATAAAATTAATGAAAAAGCAGAAAATCTAGGAATTACGCCAAAATCCATTTATGAGAGGGCACACGATATGTCAAGCCTTGCCATGATGGGAGCTGGCTATGGTGTTGGTACAATGATGAATGCACAAGATAATTGGAATGCTTTCAAAGAAAGACAACAAGCTAATTTAGATGATGGTCAGTCTAAAACTAATGATGCTGATAAGTATGATGAAGCTAATGCGGATGATACTGTTATTTCTAAAGAGGCTGAGCTGACTAATGAAGGTGAATATCAATCAGAGTTACCTAAAGAAGCAAGTAAAAGGATTGAACAATTGGGAAAGGAATCTTCTTATGAGCTATCGTTTATATCAGAAGGTAATTCAACAGAGGAAATTTTAAAAAATGTTAAGTCGGATAATCACACGTTTCAAGAAGGAGATGGAGATACTTCATTAACAAATCAGGATATGATAACAAATGATATAGAAAATCATTCAAATAACTATCTTTCACCGTTAAAACAGCGAAAGATTAATAAGCTAGAGGGTGAATTAAGTCAATTTAATAGTGATGTATCCATGACAAAAAATCATGGTAAAAATGCTTTTGAAAAGGGATTCAATGCCAGTAAAACTAAGGAAGTTAGAAAGCGACATAATCTTGAACGACAGTCAAAAGTTTTGGAAGAACTAGAAAAGCTGAGAGAAGGTAAGTAGTACAAGGAGTTTCATGACATTGAGAGGTTTAGTAAACTATATATTAATTGACACTATTTTTTAGATTATGTATAATATAAGTGTAAATAAAAAGCAGTTGCTTCTAACAACTGCTTAGCAGAACCGTTTAAGACGGTGGCAGAAAATAACCGTTAAAAAATAACCGTTAACTCGCCAAAGTTGAGACGGTTATTTTTTTGTCGATTTTACCAGTTCAAGGACTAACTTCACGAGAGCGATAACGAAGTTACCTGCTATAAACATGAGTGTTAAGACCTCAAAGGTAGACAAATCTAGCTCCTCCTTTCTGTTGGATTTTGATGAATTGCCTATGGGCACCACCTACCTTTCAGAAATAAGAGCCACCGTCTTAACTTTTCTGCTTCATTATTATATCATATTTCATAGTGGTTTAAAGTATCAATTTTTGTTGGTGCTTTTTTATTTTATTTTATTTGAAAGGAGGGAACTAAAGTAAAACATAAGAAAAAATTAGGCTGTTTGGGAATACTGATCGTATTTCCTTTTTTATTGGTTTTATTGTTGATTGCTTCGTCAAGTTCTCAACAAGATTGTCAAATTACACCAGATGTATCTTCACAAGTTGAAACCTCAAGTGAGAATGCTTCCAATAGTGATTGGACTAAAAAAGGCTCTGTTGCTAATAAAACTGCAGAGAAGGTATTCAATGCTTGGGTAAGTAAAGGCTTATCTGGAGCAAGTGCATCAGGTATTGTAGGATGGGTAAATTCAGAAGGTGGATTTGCTATGATAGGTCGAGCAGAAGGACATTATGGTAATGATTTGAAAACGAATTCAATTGCTTTTAATATTAGACCTGCTGGATTGTCTTATTATACTACCGAAGCTGGAGGAGGTATTTATCAATTTACACCTTTTACAAAATATGCACCACTTGGTGATCCCAAGTGGGAAGATGCGGATGCAATGAATGCATTTGTCATGAAGTCTATAAAAGGTGGTGACTGGAATAAAGCTCATGATCTATCTGGAGGGAATCATTCTTTTGAAGAGATGGCACAGATGACTGATCCTAAAGAAGCTACTTTAGTATGGAATGCCTATGAAAGAGGTAATACAGCTTATATTAACAAAAGTCAAAAGTCTGCAGATGGTCAAAAAGCTTATGACATGTTTAATGGTTCAAAATATAAATTTGATGCAGAAAAATTTTCTAAAAGTTTTAGTGGTGGTTCAAAAACGTCCTCGTCTGGTAAGAGCGATATAATTTCTGATTCTACAGTTTTATCTCTTTGTGATTCAGCTAGTGATGCGGTACAGGGCTTATTTGGTAAAGATAAGTCAGGGAAAGTTAAATACACTTCTTATAATGCTTGGAAGCCAGATCAGTTGCCTAATGATTTGAAGAAATATGCTGTAGATCCTAAGTCAGTTGGTTTATCTTATCGTAACTCTAAGGGTTGGAATGCGATAGCTTCTACTGGTGGTCAATGTACTGACTTATCAGCAAGTTTGATGTATGGTTTATGGCTTAAAGGCGGAATGCATCCAACGCAAAGAATGGGCAATGGTAATATGGTTGTTTCTAATTGGGTATCTGAATTCGGTGGACGCTCTGAAAATACTCCATCTTCTGGAGCTGTTTTTTCAAGTTCAGGTACTTCTAGTGCTGGGCATACTGGAGTGGTTAGTCATGTATTTGAAAATGGCGATATGTTAATAGTAGAGCAAAATTATTCAACTTATTCTGGAGATAATGGAGGATTTGGACCATATTCATGGAATTATCGTTATGTTTCTACTTTAGAATTAAAAAAAGAGCATTATAGTTTTTATAATCCCTCTAAAGCTGGTTATAAATTGTCTGATAAAGTGAAAACGGTAGGTAGTTAATGAAACGTAGAAAAATAGTTTTATTTTTAATGGTGTTAGTGATGGCTTTTATAGTTTATAAAGTTATTCAAAAAGATAATCCAGTGATTAAAACAAGTGGTAATCATACAAAAGTTGAACGAGTTGAACCGAAACATAAGGTTAAGTCTTATGATTCAACTAAAGAAGCAAAATCTACTTTGGAAGCTAGTGATCGTCAAGTATCTGATAAGGAAAAGGAGAAGGTTAAAAAATCTATAACTGTACCTATTGATTACCTTGTAAAAATCCCAACACAATCAGATATTAAGGGTGATTATCAAAATAAATTATCCATTACAAATCCTACAGTTGCCCAAACTGTAAAAACCATGTTGATGGCTGGTTATCATTTTGATTTGGAAAGTTTACAAGTATATGAGTCAGATGCGAGTAATGTTTATCAGTTTACTATTAATTTAGTAACAGATAAAAGAGACAAATTAAGTTTAGCTGGTAATTATGTATTAGGTACAGACCAATTTGAGATTGCGAGTGTACATGGTACACCTGTAAATGTAGTATTTTAAGAAAGAAGGAAAATTTATGTCAAAAGTAAAAGTTTTAAGTTTAATTACTGTTTCAGGACTATTTTTAATTGCTGGTAATTTATCAGCAAGTGCAGATGTTGTAACTAGTGGAGGTGATACTATAATGCTATCAGGGGTAGATGCAGGTGTATCTGATTCTATAACGCCACCATCATCAAGTATAAATCCAGTAACAGATACCACAGAACCAAGTGCGCCAACACCAAGTACAGATCCAATAACAGATACCACAGAACCAAGTGCGCCAACACCAAGTACAGATCCAATAACAGATACCACAGAACCAAGTGCACCAACACCAAGTACAGATCAAACAACAGATACGACAGATTCAAGTACGTCAGCACCAAGTACAGATCAAACAACAGATGCGACAGATTCAAGTACGTCAGCACCAAGTACAGATCAAACAACAGATGCGACAGATTCAAGTACGTCAGCACCAAGTACAGAAGCAGAAAAACCAGCACCTAGTAAAGAGCCAGATGCGCCTAAGCCTATTACAAAACCTATTGTTGATGTTCCAATTTCAACAGTTACAGGAGATACAGTAATTGGCACTGAAAATGGAAAAGTGATTGTTCAAAGTGCATCTGGAACAATACTAAAGGATGCCAAAGAGGTTGGTGGTGAGGTACAAAAAGACGGTACTGTAGCAATTAAAAAATCAGATGGAAAAATAGAAGTATTGCCAAACACTGGTGAGGGTAAGACTATCTTTACAATAGTAGGTCTCTTGTTAATTGCTGGAGCAGTTTGGATTGGATTTAAAGATAATATAAAAAAGTATTTAACCTTTTTCAAAAAGAAAAGTGAAAAATAAGATAATGCCATGATTAATTTCATGGCTTTAGTTTTGTTTAAAGGAGCGAAATTGAAAAGACTAGTATATTATTTCATAGCATTAATTTATAGTATTATTTTATTGAAATTAATTGAAACAATATCTAGCAGATTAATACTGACAATATTATTACTAATATTAATTATACTACTAGAAAAAGTTTTGCACGATTGATATAATAACAAATAAAGGGATGTTATTGTGTTGAACTATAAGTATATTACTCTAAATGATAGTTATGAGTTAAATGTTTGGTTAGATTTTGTATTACGAGATTTAAAAAAGGAAAAAAAGTATTCTAAATTTAGATTTATAATAAAAAAATTGTCTATTAAAAATTCAAGAACTACATTTCAAGAAATCGAAAGTGTTCGTAAAGAATTAATGGGACTATCAGAACTTGATTTGAAGCATTTAAGAATGATAATTGAAAATAGAGAGACAACAGGGATTGGTTTAGAATTCAAAGCATTTTTACAAAAGATATTTAATTATTTTGGTGTGATTGTAGTAGGTTTAATTCCAGTAATATTAGGTTATAATTCAATAGAGAGAGTTGTAACTTCTTGGTTAAATGCCAAAACTTTTAAATCTAGTATTTTATTAATTGTATGGATATTTGTTTTATATATTTATTATGTAGGTTTTAAAGAATTCTTTTTGCATGATTCTAAAAAAAGAGAAGTTAGAAAGTATTTGTTATTTTTGATAAATGATATTTTATTAGATATGGAGAAACATTGATGTCATGATTAGTTTCATGGCTTTTTTAATTAAATAATACAGAATGGAATAAAATGTGATAGAATAGGAGAAAAAATGATAGGGGATTATTCAGTAATGGATTGGGCTACTTTAGGTGGTGTTGTAGGAATTATTTTTACAAATGTGGGAGTTTTGATTTCAAACTCTAGGGATAATAAAGCTATTCAACGAGAACTTGAGCTTTTAGAAGAAGGTCAAGAGAAATTGGTAGACGAATTTTCCAAAATTTCGACAAATCAATATGATAAATATGTTCTGATACAAAGCAATTTATCAAACAATATTGAAAAGAATAAACAAGAATTAGTTCAAAAAAACTCATATGTTAAAGAAGATACTAAATATATCCGTAACGAAATGGAACGTGAAAAAAATTCTAGAAAAGAAGTTTATAATCATGTGAAAAATGGAGATAAACTTATTGAAAAAATGGATTTTGCTAATGAATTAATTTTGAAGTTTGGTGAAGTAAGCAGAGAAAATCAAATGTTAGGCTTAAAAGTTAATTCTTTAGAGGAAAAAATAGTCGATTTATCAAATCAACCTAAAAATGATGAAATATCAAAATTACGTAAATCAATTTCAAGTTTTGAAAGGGAATTATCTAGGTTTGAGGATGGCGGTTATAGCGAAGCAGAAGAAATAAAAAGTACTTTAAGAAGAATATTAAATGATCTTGAAGGATAAGAAGTTGATAGAAATAAAGTTGTGATTAATTTCATGGCTTTTTTTGTTTGTTTTTTTATTAAAGCGTAATGTTCGGGGGATATGGATTTTAAATTAAAACTGCAATTGAAAAATAGTTCGGTTTTAAAGTGGAAAACCTAATTACCTGGAACAAATAACGTTCGGATTAAGCAAGTTATAAGGAGGATGAGTATGCAACAGGTTTTTAATGTGAGTGTTCCTGTACCAGATGATGTTGTTATTATTTCAAAAGAAGAATATTTAAATTTGTTAAGTGATAATGAACAAGGCAAGTGGTGGGATATTGATAACTTACAAGAGTTATTGGGAATTGGAAGGTCAAAATTGATTAATGATATTTTGTTAAATCCAGATATAAAAAAAGAAGTAGATTTATCAATTAATCCAAATGGTTTTATTGTTTATCCGAAAGGTAAAGGTAGTCGATATAAAATATTAGCAACAAAAGCTAGAAAATATTTTGAAGATAATTTTGGTTCTATTTTATTAAATAGTTAAATGGTATAATATTGAGGATAAATTCCTTGATGTCTAAGAAAGGAGTAAAATGGCAACATATAGACAAAGAGGTAAAAAGAAATTATGGGATTATAGAATATTCAATGAAAAAAGTGAGTTAGTTGCTTCTGGTTCAGGTTTTAAGACAAAGCGTGAAGCTATGAATGAAGCTATGAGGATAGAGCAACAAAAGTTATTAGTAAATTCTATATCTTCTGATATAACATTGTATGATTTGTGGTTTGAATGGTACAGTTTAATTATAAAGCCTAGCAATCTAGCAGAGACTACAAAGAACAAATATTTTACAAGAGGTTCTGTTATTCGTAAACTTTTTGGAAATCAGAAAGTAAATAAAATAAAGCATAGTGCGTATCAGAGGAAATTAAATACGTACGCTGAAAAATACACTAAAAACCATGTTAGAAGGTTAAATTCAGATATAAAAAAAGCTATCCAATTTGCTAAAAGAGATGGTGTCTTATTATCTGATTTTACTGATGGAGTTGTCATA
Source organism: Streptococcus urinalis 2285-97 (assembly GCF_000188055.2). NCBI lineage: Bacteria > Bacillati > Bacillota > Bacilli > Lactobacillales > Streptococcaceae > Streptococcus > Streptococcus urinalis. Next base: position 1,840,125 of record NZ_AEUZ02000001.1, on the reverse strand, counting down.
GCTGGTAGGAAATTTGTTAAGGATGCAGATGATAAATATCTACATAGTATTTCTGATTACAAGAAAGTGATATCTTATTTAGAAAACAATTTGGATTATTCAAATAGTATTGTTTATTATTTATTACTGGTGCTATTTAAAACAGGTTTACGAGTGGGGGAAGCTTTAGCTTTAACTTGGGATGATGTTAATTTTGAAGATCTAGAAATCAAGACGTATAGAAGATTTAGTGGGGATAAGGGAACTTTTAGTCCACCTAAAACAAAAACCTCAATTCGTACTATTCCTATTAGTCAATCTTTGGCATTAACCTTAAGACGTTTGAAGGATGATCAGCAAGTTATGTTGAAAAACTTAAAAATTGTAAATATTAATAATCAAATATTTTATGACTATAGGTACGGTGTGTCGTCAAATAGTGCCATTAATAAAAGTTTGAGAAATGTATTACATTTATTAAATATTGATTCAAAAATGACTGCAACAGGTGCGAGACATACCTATGGAAGTTATTTATTGGCTAAGGGTGTTGATATTTGGGTAGTTGCAAGATTAATGGGTCATAAGGATATTACACAGTTACTTGAAACTTATGGTCACGTCTTGACAGAAGTAATAAATAAGGAATATGAAACGGTCAGAAGTTTAGTATCTTAAAGCTAATTTTTAAAGAATATCTTCTAGAACAAATTTAGAACAAATCTGCTGAAACAAAGAAAAAAACCTTTAAAATCAAGGTTTTTGACACTATTATTAATGCCCCCTACAGGGCTCGAACCTGTGACCCATGGATTAAGAGTCCACTGCTCTACCAACTGAGCTAAGGAGGCATGATGCTGTATTGGCACCGGTGATCTACGCTTTGTATTGAACCCGCACACGTTAAGCAGGTGGGTAACTCGCTTATCCTTGGAAGTTGCGTCCGCGTGTAACGGCTTGCAGACTAGGACAAGACTTCGTTTCCCGAAAATACAAAAAATTAGTCGGTCAACACTTAGATGTAGATTCGTATGCCACAGCATTAATTCTGTATCATTATGATACCACTTTTTGAAAAATTTTCAAGGTAAATCGGTTAAAAAATGGTAACGTTTCCTTTTTCTAAAATGAGATTATTCCTGTGATAGCCTGTCAATTCGCTCTTTGTTAGCTCCTAAAGCACGCTCATATTTACCTGTTTCATTTGGTGAAAAATAATTTTTTCCTTTTAATTTTTCTGGTAAATAATCTTGTTTTACCCATTTTTCAGGGTAATTGTGAGGATAAAGATAGTCTTGTGCATTGCCTAATTCTTTACTGCCTGCATAATGGCCATCTCTTAAATGACGTGGAATAGGCAGATTGCCATTTGACCTTAAATCACTTAATGCCTGGTCCATTGCAAGGTAAGCTGAATTTGATTTTGGAGACAAAGCCAAATCGACAACGACATTTGCAATCAAAATGCGTGCTTCGGGAAATCCTATTTTTTGAGCAGCTTCAAGTGCAGTTACTGTATGCACTTGTGCTTCAGGATTTGCCAGTCCAATATCTTCATAGGCGATAACCGTTAAACGTCTAGCCAAGCTTGGTAAGTCACCTGCTTCAATTAATCGAGCGGCATAATGTAAACTCGCATTAACATCGGAACCGCGGATTGACTTTTGTAAGGCAGAAAGAACATCATAATGGCCATCACCATTTTTATCCATAGTGATATAGGAACGTTGTAAGGAGTTTTCAACGGTTTCCAAACTAATGTGTCTACTACCATCTGCTTGTGGTTTTGTGGACATGACCGCTAAATCAAGTGAATTATAAGCAGAGCGAAGGTCACCATTTGTAGCTGTTGTAATAAATGACAAAGCATCATCATCAAGGTGAACAGAAAAATCAAAACCGCGTTCCTTATCATCTAGTGCATTTTTTAAAGCATTTGCGATGTCATCACTTGTCAGTGGCTCTAGTTCAAAAATTTGGACACGACTCCTAATGGCTGGAGTGACAGAGAAAAAAGGGTTCTCTGTGGTGGCACCAATCATGATAATATTCCCATTTTCAAGAAGTGGCAATAAAAAATCTTGCTTAGTCTTATCTAGGCGATGAATTTCATCTAGTAAAAGCACTAAACCACCTGAAAACTTAGCCTCTTCAGCAATTTCTTGTAACCTTTTTTTAGTATCTACAGTGGCATTAAAAGTTCTAAAGGCATATTTTGTTGTACCGGCAATAGCACTAGCTATAGATGTTTTTCCAATGCCAGGAGGGCCAAATAGTATCATAGATGATAGTTTATTTGCCTCAACCATACGGGCAATAATTTTACCGTCACCAACGAGATGTTGTTGACCGATAACCTCGTTAATCGTTAGCGGTCTCATGCGTAATGCTAAATTATCAGGCATAAAAATCCTTTCTAAGTGAATCTCTTATCATTGATACTATTGATAAAATGATCAATCATGACTTGTCCGAGTGGCGTTCCAATACTTTCAGGATGAAATTGTAAACCATAGAGTGGCAATGATTGATGTTCAATAGCCATCACTTCATTAGTATTGATAGTTCTAGCAGTGATTTGGAAAGCTTTTGGTAGTTCTGAAACAATATAAGAATGATAGCGCATTACCTTTACTTGTTCAGGTAAACCCTGAAATAAAGTACTATCTCTATCGACCTTTATCAAAACTTCTTTACCATGCATGACTTCTTTAGCGAGTGATAATTTTCCACCAAATGAAAGGGCTAAAGCTTGATGTCCTAGGCAGACCCCTAAAATTGGCTTTTGTTTGGAAAATGTCTTGATCATATCTAGCATAGCATTTGCCTCCTCAGGTCTACCAGGACCAGGAGAATAGATTAAAGCATTTGCTTTATCTGCTACTTGAAATAAAGTAGGGTCATCATTTTTTAGAACAAGAACTTGGTCATGTTTTGATAAGTACTGCTTTAAATTATAAGTAAAAGAATCATGATTATCAATTAATAACAACATTGTTTTTCCTTTGTCAGTTTAATCATCAAGAGTCAGTTGATAGAGACCACGTATCGCATTACCAGCAAAGATACGAATAGCTCTCTTGAGGTCATCTAGCGTCAGTTTCTTTTCAATCACGATTCCTTTTTCTAATAGTGATTGCCTAAAAATACCTGGTAAAATACCAAAATCTACTGGTGGGGTATAAAGGTGATTATCTATCTCTAAAAAGAGATTTCCAATACTGGTTTCTAGTAGAAATTGGTCGTCATCAAAATAAATTGTTTCTTGATTACTTTTTTCAAGATGTGGACGGTAAGTCGTTTTGAAAAAAGTGAATGGCGAGTCTTTAATGGGTTTATCTTGTTTTTTTAACTTGGCTGTCAAAAAAGCTTCAGATAAAGGAACAAGTGTCTGGCTGCTTATGCTTATTTGACCTTGATGATTTAGCTTGATAGAGAGACGGTAGTCGCTAGAGTCTAATGTGGAAAGGTGGTCTGTAATCAGTTGTTTCAGTTTTTCCTCGTAAAAAGGATAACCAAAATAGTGACTAGCTTCTTTTAAACGATTAAGATGTTCTGCATAAAACAAGATGTGCTGGTTTTCAACTTTTGCAGTCGTCAAGAGGTCAAATGTTGGCTTTTGTCGATAGAGAATAGCAGATTTCTGCTTGATTTCTTGCCATTCTTCATGCCATTTACTTTCCCAAGTGATCCCGCCACCAACACCGTAAGTAGCTTTGTTTTGGTTCATTTGAATGGTGCGAATAGGAACATTGAAATAAGCATCTCCATTTGGGAATAAAATACCTATGGTTCCACAATAGACGCCGCGTGGATTCTCTTCTAATTGACTAATGATTGACATGGTAGACTGTTTTGGAGCACCTGTGATGGATCCACAGGGAAATAAAGCCTCGAAAATGTGATAGAGTGTCGTTCCTTTATCTAATTGGCCTTCTATTGTGGATGTCATCTGCCAAACCGTTGAGTATTGTTCAACCTGACAGAGTGACGTTACTTTAACGGAACCTGTTTGACAAATTTTTCCCATGTCATTACGAAGTAAGTCAACAATCATCATATTCTCTGAGCGATTTTTAGCATCGTTGGCTAACCAATTTGCTTCAGCTTTGTCTTGGATAAGATTTGCGCCTCGTTTTGTTGTCCCTTTCATTGGCCTTGTGATTAAAGTTTGAGACAATCTTTTAAAAAAGAGTTCGGGACTGGCAGAGAGAATAACGACATCATCATAAGCAATATAGGCATTATAACCTGCTTGTTGTTCGACCATTAGCTGGTTGTATAAATCAAGATGATTCAACTCATCTAATTCTTGTTCTAATTGTATTGTAAAATTGACTTGATAAGTATTGCCATAACGCATTTGATGGTGAATCTGAGCAATTGCTTTTTGATAATTAGCCTCAGTGATATTTGTTTGCCAATTTTGGGCTAAAGGTGTTTTCTGATAAGATAGAGGAAAATCAAGTTGTTGATAGCTGTCATGTACAGTAAAGTAGGCTAGGTATCCATTGTTTAAAGTTTTTGAATACGTTTCAAACTGTGGATCAAAAGCTTTAGCAGCTTCGTAGGTCAAGTAACCAACGACATAATACCCTTTTTCTTGATAGGCTGTTACATCAGCCATTAATTTTGGAATGTCAGCTAATATTTTTGTCTTTAGCTCAGTTATGGGGTTTGTAAATTGAAGGCGATAACCGAGTTCTTTAAAATCAATGATGGAAATTTGATGCATATTGAAATTATATCATAAAGAAGACAACTGACGATTTTAAAGGAAACAACTACTATCATGCCTTCTAAAAGGCTTTTCATGTTATAATAATGAAAACAAGGAAAAAGGAATCATTGGAATGGCTAATTTTGGATTTTTATCAGTATTGGAAGAAGAACTGGACAAACACTTAAACTATGACTTTGCTATGGATTGGGACAAGAAAAATCATGCGGTTGAAGTTACTTTTATCATTGAGGCTCAAAATAAAGAAGCTGTAGAAACGATTGATGATAAAGGTCAAGTCAATGATAATGACATTGTATTTGAAGATTATGTGCTCTTTTACAATCCTCAAAAATCACAATTTGATGCAGAAGATTATCTTGTGACCATACCTTTTGATGCTAAAAAAGGATTATCAAGAGAATTTCTAAACTATTTTGCACAATTTTTGAATGATGTCGCTACTGAAGGCCATAGTGATTTAATGGACTTTCTAGAAGATGATGCGCAAATTGATTTTGCATTGACATGGAATCAAGAAGCCTTTGAGCAAGGTAGAGCAAAGCTTGAAGAAAAAGACTTTTACCCTTATCCGAGGTATTGAGATTTGTATAAGTGCTATCTGGTTATGTTAAGATTACATAAAATCTTTGTTCACATTTTATGAGTTGTTTGATAAAACAAAGACCTTATTGTTAGTGTAAAAAGGAGTAATAATTGAATAATTGGAAAGAATTTACGATAACAGTTAACCGTGAGGCAGAGGAAGCTGTCTCAAATTTATTGATTGAAATGGGAAGTCAGGGGGTTGCCATTAGCGACTCGGCTGATTACTTAGGACAAGAGAATCGTTTTGGCGAACTTTATCCTGAAGTAGAGCAATCTGAAATGGTTGCTATTACAGCTTACTTCCCAGATACTATGGATTTTGAATTGCTTGAAAAGGCTATTAAAACTTCACTAGATAAACTAAGTGAAATAGGAATCAAGACTGGAGATGTGAACATTTTTAGTCATGATTTGGCAGAAGAAGCTTGGGCTGATAACTGGAAGAAATACTATGAGCCAGCTCGCATTACTCACGATTTGACCATTGTGCCGTCATGGACGGACTATGAGGCTAAGGCTGGTGAGAAAATCATCAAGCTGGATCCTGGTATGGCTTTTGGGACAGGAACTCACCCAACAACTAAGATGAGTCTTTTTGCTTTGGAGCAAGTCCTTCGTGGTGGTGAGACGGTTATTGATGTGGGTACTGGTTCTGGCGTTTTGTCTATCGCTAGCTCCCTTTTGGGTGCCAAGGACATCTATGCCTATGATTTGGATGATGTTGCGGTGCGCGTGGCTCAGGAAAATATTGACATGAACCCAGGTACTGAAAATATTCATGTGGCTGCTGGCGACCTGCTTAAAGGTGTCCATCAAGAGGCAGATGTCATTGTTGCCAATATTTTGGCAGATATTTTGATTCATTTGACAGAAGATGCTTATCGTCTAGTCAAGGATGAAGGTTATCTCATCATGTCTGGTATCATTTCTGAGAAGTGGGACATGGTGCGTGACAGTGCAGAAAGAGCAGGCTTTTTCCTTGAAACACATATGGTTCAAGGTGAATGGAATGCTTGTGTATTTAAAAAAACAGATGATATGTCAGGAGTGATTGGTGGCTAATGCAACAGTATTTTGTCAATGGCAAAGCTCAAGACTTTGTCACTATCGAAGATAAAGAGACCATCAAGCATATGTTCAATGTCATGCGATTATCAGAAGATGATCAAGTGGTTTTGGTTTTTGATGATGGGATCAAACGTTTAGCTAAAGTTAGAAATAAAGAGATTTATCAGTTTGAAGTGATAAAAACTTTAGAAGATAATGTTGAAATGCCTGTTCAAGTGACTATAGCTTCTGGTTTTTCAAAAGGAGATAAGTTAGATCTTGTTACTCAAAAGGCGACTGAACTAGGTGCTACAGCTATCTGGGCTTTCCCAGCAGATTGGTCTGTGGTAAAATGGGACAGCAAAAAACTAGCAAAAAAAGAGGATAAGCTTCGCAAAATAGCCTTAGGAGCAGCACAACAATCAAAACGCAACAAAGTTCCTGAAGTTTGTCTCTTTGCTAAGAAAGATTCCTTTTTTCAGGCAATTGAAGCCTTTGATTGGGTCTTTGTGGCCTATGAAGAGTCAGCGAAAGAAGGGGAATTATCAGCACTAGCAAAAAATCTACAGACAATCAAAAAAGGAGAGAAAATCCTCTTCATTTTTGGACCAGAAGGGGGTATTTCTCCTGATGAAATAGCTCATTTTGAATCTAAAGGTGCTGTTAAAGTTGGCCTTGGTCCAAGAATCATGAGAACAGAAACGGCTCCTTTATATGCATTGAGTAGTCTTTCCTATGTTTTGGAGATGCAAAATGACAATTAGACCATTTTAATGGTCTTTTTACTATATTTACCTTTACAAAATTCAAATTAATGGTATAATTTTAAAAATGTAAACGATTACAAACGCGGATAGACTGGAGAAGATTTATGATCAATTGTTTAACGATTAACACGCATTCTTGGATGGAAGTGAATGCACTAAAAAAATTATTTGATTTAGCAGAACATATTTTAGCAGAGAACTATGATATTGTCTGTCTTCAAGAAATCAATCAATTAATTGAAAGTGAGACAGTTGATCAATCTGATTTAGACTATTATCACCCTATTGCTGAATCACCGGAAATTCACACTGATAATTATGCTTTTTTATTGGTTAATTATTTAGAAAAACATGGCAGGTATTATCATTGGTCTTGGGCTTACAATCATATTGGTTATGATATTTACCAAGAAGGTGTTGCCATATTATCGAAGACAGCTATTGATGTTGAAGCAAAACTTATTTCTGATACAGACGATCCCGGTGATTACCATACAAGACGTGCGCTCATAGCTCAGACGTTTTTAAAAGATAAACCAATAACTGTGGTCAGCCTACATATGTCTTGGTATGAAAAAGGATTTGATAAGGAGTGGAGAAGGCTTGAGAAAGTTTTATTACCCAAAAAAGATAATCTCATTCTACTTGGAGATTTTAATAATCCATCAGGAGAAGAAGGCTATCAGATGATTTTAAAAAGTCCTTTAGAGCTTTTTGATAGTCACAAGGTAGCTCGTAGAGTGATAGGTACTCATACTATTTTGGCGGATATTGATGGCTGGGAAGACAGTCATCAACAACTCAAAGTCGACTATGCTTTTGTCAGCTCAACTTTTAGGGTAATATCGTCGGAAGTGACATTAGATGGTGGAACAGAACCAATAGTCAGTGATCATTTTGGCTTGAAAATAAAATGTGACAATTAAAAAAAGTATAGCACTTGCTATACTTTTTAGTTTATATTTTCTGAGACAAGGGGACTTTTTAGATAGGCATCCACAAGTTTTTCTGTTTCTTGAATAGAGTCTATGTGTGTGCGTTCATAAGAATGACTTGATTCAATACCTGCACCCAAGAGGGCATGCTTGACTTCAGCACCAGAGCGCATTGCTGCAGAAGCATCGCTTCCATAGTATGGATAAATATCTAGTTGGAATGCTATGTTATTTTGATGGCAAAGTTCAACTAAATGTTGTCTAAAATCATAATGATAGGGTCCAGAGGCATCTTTGACGCAAATTGAGACAGTGTATTCGTCTGTTGTTTGGTCATCACCCATAGCTCCCATATCGACCGCCAGATATTCAACAGCTTGTGGTGGTAAACTTGAATTTGCACCATGACCAACTTCTTCAAAAGCTGAGAAATAAAAATGAGTTGTTTGTGGAAGGGTAATGTCTTCAGATTTATAAGTTTTTAAAAGCTCTATTAAGATAGCAGCAGAGACTTTATCGTCTAGGTGACGTGATTTGATAAAGCCTGACTCTGTGACTACAACACGTGGATCAAAAGAGATAAAATCTCCAACTTCAATACCCAATGCTTTTGTATCTTCAGCAGTTCTCACTTTTTCATCAAGTCTGACTTCCATGCTAGTCTGATTTCTCTCAGCAGTTCCAGCATCTTTATAGACATGTACAGATGTTTGATGAATTAAAATAGTACCTGAAATTTCTTTTCCATTTTTAGCAACATGTACGGTGCAATTTTCTCCCTCGATAGCGTTGTAAACAAAGCCACCGACAAGATCCATTTTTAGACGACCATCAGGTTTAATGGCACGAACCATAGCTCCTAAAGTATCTAAATGTGCAGTAACGACACGGTGTTTTTCTGTGTCCTCACCTTCGACACTAACCATTAATCCCCCTTTGTTTGTTATTTTGGGTTGGTATCCAAAATGTTCTAGTTCGTTTTTAACATAAGTCATTATGGTATTTGTGAATCCTGTTGGTGATGGAATTGTTGTCAGTTTTGTAATGTAGTCAATAGTTGTTTTCATCTAATTTTTACTCCCTCAAATTGAAAACTAGCTTTTTTATTTTGTCTGAAAATCTTCTTTAGCTTTTAATATAATGTCAGCAAGTCTTTCAATATCAGCGCTTGTTCCACGTAATTCAAAATCTCCTAGCATTGGGAATCCAAAACGTTTTGAATATTGTTTTGCAGTCAGACAATATTGGTTATTAAAATTTCGATTTCCTGAACCAATGATGCCAAAACAATGGTCGACATTTCCATGACTGGCTATAAATTCACCTAATGGTGTGGTCAAGATTTCAACATCTCCACTATCAAGACCATTGCCTCCTTCAAGGTAGGTTGGTAAGATGGCAACATAATCCTCTTCGACAGGGAAGGTTTCATGTTTTAGGTCTTTTATGTTGATTTGGTTTACCTTAATTTGATGTTTAGTCAACAAATGTTGTGATAATCTTTTGACAAAACTTTGTGTATTACCACTTAAACTGATGTAGACAATTGTCAATTCTTCAGTCATATTTTTCTCCTTTTTGGACATTTAATATGAGTTTATCACAATAAAAATACTCAAACAAGTTGTAACTATTTTAAAGTTTTTCTCTTATAATTTTTCAATGAAGAACGTAGAAAACTACCTGAAAAGGATTTCTTGGTATTCTTTCTTTTGCTTTCGTTCGGAAAATGGTAGAATAGGGAAAAGAAATTTTGACAGAGGAAAAATATGGCTAAAGAAGTAAATTTAACTGGTGATGAAGTCCTAGATCTCACCAAAAAATATATGAATGAGTCTGATGTTGCATTTGTAAAAAAAGCGCTAGATTACGCAACTGCAGCACATTTTTATCAGGCAAGAAAATCAGGAGAGCCATACATTATTCATCCAATTCAAGTTGCAGGGATATTAGCCGACCTCCACTTAGATGCTGTAACAGTCGCTTGTGGTTTTTTGCATGATGTTGTTGAAGATACGGATATAACGTTAGATGATATTGAGCTTGATTTTGGCAAAGATGTCCGTGATATTGTAGATGGTGTCACAAAGCTTGGTAAAGTTGAGTATAAGTCTCACGAAGAGCAATTAGCCGAAAATCATCGCAAAATGCTCATGGCAATGTCAAAGGATATTCGTGTTATCTTAGTGAAACTGGCTGACCGTCTACACAATATGCGGACTTTAAAGCATTTACGTAAAGATAAACAAGAACGTATTTCTCGTGAAACGATGGAGATTTATGCGCCATTAGCACATCGTTTAGGGATTAGTCGGATTAAGTGGGAACTTGAAGATTTAGCTTTTCGATACCTTAACGAAGTTGAGTTTTACAAGATTTCTCACCTAATGAGTGAAAAACGTCGGGAACGTGAAGCCTTAGTAGATGAAATTGTTGAAAAGATTACAACCTATACAAATGAGCAAGGCCTCTATGGTGAAGTTTATGGTCGACCAAAGCATATTTATTCCATTTACCGTAAAATGCGTGATAAGAAAAAACGGTTTGACCAGATTTTTGATTTAATTGCTATTCGTTGTATTATGGAAACAGCAAGTGATGTCTATGCTATGGTTGGTTACATCCATGAATTGTGGCGTCCAATGCCGGGACGTTTTAAGGATTATATTGCTGCACCAAAAGCAAATGGTTATCAATCTATTCATACAACGGTTTATGGTCCAAAAGGTCCAATTGAAATACAAATTAGGACAAAAGACATGCATGCAGTTGCGGAATATGGGGTTGCAGCTCATTGGGCATATAAAAAAGGAATCAAAGGGAAAGTTAATCAAGCAGAACAAAAGGTTGGAATGAACTGGATTAATGAACTGGTTGAGTTACAAGATGCTTCAAATGGTGACGCCAAAGACTTTGTTGATTCTGTTAAGGAAGAAATTTTTTCTGAAAGAATTTATGTCTTTACCCCAAATGGTGCTGTTCAGGAACTACCAAAAGATTCTGGTCCAATAGATTTTGCCTATGCCATTCATACTCAAGTTGGTGAAAAAGCGACAGGTGCCAAAGTTAATGGAAGAATGGTACCCCTTACTGCTAAATTAAAAACTGGTGATGTCGTTGAAATTGTGACCAATCCCAATTCTTTTGGTCCAAGTCGTGATTGGATCAAACTTGTAAAAACAAACAAAGCCCGCAATAAAATTAGACAATTCTTTAAAAATCAAGATAAGGAAATGTCCATTAATAAAGGTCGAGAGTTATTAGTTGATTATTTTCAAGAACAAGGATTTGTGGCTAATAAATACCTTGAGAAAAAACGCATCGATGAAATTTTACCAAGATTAAGTGTCAAAAGTGAAGAAGCTTTATATGCTGCAGTTGGTTTTGGTGATTTAAGTCCAGTTAGTGTTTTTAACAAACTCACGGAAAAAGAACGTCGTGAAGAAGAGCGTGCTAAGGCAAAAGCTGAGGCTGAGGAGCTTTTGCACGGTGGTGAAATTAAACACGAAAATCGTGAAGTACTTAAGGTTAAAAGTGAGAATGGGGTTATTATTCAAGGAGCATCTGGCTTATTAATGAGAATTGCTAAGTGTTGTAATCCTGTCCCTGGAGACCCTATTGAAGGCTACATTACAAAAGGTCGTGGCATTGCTATTCATAGAGCAGATTGTAATAACATTAAGAGTCAAGAAGGGTATGAACAACGCCTTATCGAAGTTGAATGGGATGAAGCAAATTCAAGCAAAGAATACCAAGCTGAAATTGATATCTATGGTTTAAACCGTAGTGGTCTTCTAAATGATATTTTACAAATTTTATCAAATGCAACAAAGAGTATCTCTTCTGTTAATGCGCAACCCACTAAGGATATGAAATTTGCTAATATTCATGTCTCTTTTGGAATTCCAAATCTAGCTCATTTAACAACTGTAGTTGATAAAATTAAAATCATTCCTGATGTCTATAGTGTTAAACGAACAAATGGTTAATTAGAAAGAAATAAAATGAGAATCGTTATTCAAAGAGTTAGTTCTGCTGATGTTTCCATTGAGCAAAAAATTGTTGGACAAATAGATCAAGGTTTACTATTACTAGTTGGGATTGGTCCAGATGATAGGGAAGAGGACTTGGCCTATGCCTGTCGAAAAATACTCAATATGCGAATATTTTCAGATACAGATGGCAAGATGAACCTATCTGTTAAAGATATCAATGGTAGTATCTTGTCCATTTCACAATTCACTTTATATGCTGAAACGAAAAAAGGAAATAGACCAGCCTTTACAGCTGCTGCTAAACCAGAGCTTGCCAAAAAATTCTACCAAGCTTTTAACCAGGAATTAGCTAAAGAAGTTCCTGTCCAAACGGGTGTCTTTGGTGCAGATATGAAGGTTTCCTTGATAAATGATGGTCCTGTTACCATTTGCCTTGACACGAAACAACCTTAATAGAAAATAAGACCTCCAACTTTATGAGTCCTTGGAGGTCTTATGATATAATGAATAAAAAGAGTGGAAATGAGGGGTAGGATGTCACTAGAAGACCTTTTCAATGGAGTAAAAATAAGTCAAGAACCTTTTGTTTCAGATGATTTTATTAGTATCGAAAAAGAAGGAATCTATTATCATTTTTTAAAAGAAGACTTAAGTCAGCGAGAATACCAACTCCTCTCTTTATTTCAGAATCATAAGATAGATAAATCAGTTGTCTTGACACCGTGGGAGCGTTTTTTAGAGTCTAATCATAGCACACCACCAATCTCTTTTACGGATCTTCAATTTATCTATTTGAATCATTCTAAAAAGCTTTCAGTAGAGTTAGTTGATTTGTTAAATCAATTGATTCCCGTTTTAGAATCAATAGTTACTTTAAGTGACCACGAAAGTGTTTTGATTGTTAACCAATCACAATTTTTTGAGGTTAATGAAACTTTGAAAAATCTTTTGCCAACTCTGGAAAGTGATTTTGAAGTCACCTTATCTTTATGTTTAGGTAATCGGTGGCACCAGTTAGACAATGATCATTTGAAAAAAGTCTATCAAGAAGAAAGACAATTGTGGCAAACCTATGTTAGGGAACAAAAAACATTAGAAGTAACTAGCTTTACGCATCTGATATTATGGGGTTTAAGTCACCAAAAACATTTCTCTGTCATTAAACAACTGTTGGTTTCTCAATTAAGCCAAGTTAAAGAAACGAAGGATGTCGTTGAGGCTTTGTGGGAATCTCAAGGAAACCTAGCTCAAACAGCACAAAAATTATTTATCCATCGCAATTCATTAAATTACAAATTAGACAAAATCCAAACTACATCAGGTTTAAACTTAAAACAACTAGAGGATTTAACCATTTCATATCTTCTGTTATTAGAAATAGCTTAATTGTGCAAGGTGACCAATTTTTTTGGTCACCTTGTCTGTATTTTGAAAGCGTTAACTTTGTTATACTAATGATACAAATAAAACGCAAAAGAGGAATTAAGATGGTTGAATTAAATCTAAATCACATTTATAAAAAATACCCTAATACTGATCATTATGCTGTTGAAGATTTTGATTTGGATATCAAAGATAAAGAGTTTATCGTTTTTGTTGGGCCATCAGGATGCGGAAAATCAACAACCTTACGTATGATTGCTGGACTTGAAGATATTTCTGAGGGTGAATTCAAAATTGATGGTGAAGTTGTTAATAACAAATCACCAAAAGACCGTGATATCGCAATGGTTTTCCAAAATTATGCCCTATATCCACATATGACAGTCTATGACAATATGGCCTTTGGTCTCAAATTGCGTAAGTACAAAAAAGCTGAAATTGATACACGCGTGAAAGAAGCTGCACAAATTTTGGGACTAACAGAATTCCTAGAGCGCAAACCGGCTGATTTATCAGGTGGTCAGCGTCAACGTGTTGCTATGGGTCGTGCCATTGTTCGTGATGCAAAAGTTTTCTTGATGGATGAACCTTTATCAAACTTGGATGCAAAATTACGGGTGTCAATGCGTGCAGAAATTGCCAAAATTCATCAACGTATTGGTTCAACAACGATTTACGTTACTCATGACCAAACTGAAGCCATGACATTAGCTGACCGTATTGTTATCATGAGTGCCACTAAAAACCCTCAAGGAAATGGAACAATTGGTAAGATTGAGCAAGTCGGAACACCACAAGAACTTTACAATTTACCAGCAAATAAATTTGTTGCCGGCTTTATTGGAAGTCCAGCTATGAATTTCTTTGATGTTATTGTTAAAGACGGCAGAATCACTAGTGAAGATGGCCTAGATATTGCCATTCCAGAAGGACAAGAAAAAATGCTTGAAAATGCTGGATATCTTGGTAAAAAGGTTACTTTTGGTATTCGTCCAGAAGACATTTCAAGTAAAAATATTGTGCAAGAAACCTTCCCAAATGCAAATGTAACTGCTGAAGTTCTTGTTTCTGAATTATTAGGAGCAGAAACAATGCTCTATGTAAAACTTGGACAAACTGAATTTGCATCACGTGTTGACGCGCGTGACTTCCACAATCCAGGTGAAAATGTTAGCTTAACCTTCAATGTATCAAAAGGACATTTCTTTGATATTGAAATGGAACAAGCTATTCGTTAATATGAAATCACTAAAATCCTCATCAAATCTTGAGGATTTTATGTTATGAGGAGAGGAGACTATTATAGGATATGGAAAAACATTGGTGGCATAAAGCGACGGTATACCAAATTTACCCTCGTTCATTTAAAGATAGCAGTGGAAATGGTGTAGGTGACTTAAATGGGATAATCAGTCAACTAGACTATATTCAAAAATTAGGAGTGACGGCTATTTGGCTTTCTCCTGTTTATCAGAGTCCAATGGATGATAATGGTTATGACATTTCAGATTATCAAGCCATAGCGGATATTTTTGGAAATATGGCTGATATGGATCGATTGCTAGAAGAAGCAAATGCAAGAGGGATCAAAATCATTATGGATTTAGTGGTCAATCATACTTCTGATGAACATGCGTGGTTTATTGAGGCAAAAGAAAATCCAGACAGTCCAGAAAGAGACTATTATATTTGGCGTGACCAGCCAAATGAACTACTGTCCACATTTAGTGGTTCAGCATGGGAATATGATGACAAATCTGGACAATACTATTTACACCTTTTTAGTAAACGGCAACCAGATCTTAATTGGGAAAATAAAGATCTCCGTCAAAAAATTTATGACATGATGAATTTTTGGATTGCAAAAGGAATTGGTGGCTTCAGAATGGATGTCATCGATTTGATTGGGAAAGTTCCTGATCAATTAATTACAGGAAATGGACCCAAACTCCATAACTATCTAAAAGAAATGAATCAAGCAAGCTTTGGTAATCATGATTTAATGACAGTAGGAGAGACTTGGGGTGCAACACCAGAAATTGCGAAACAATATTCTAGTCCAGAAAATCATGAGTTATCAATGGTTTTTCAATTTGAACATGTTGGTTTACAACATAAACCAGAAGCACCAAAGTGGGACTTTTCTGAAACACTAGATGTTGCAGCACTTAAAAGGATTTTTAATAAGTGGCAAACAGAACTTGAGCTAGGTCAAGGTTGGAATTCTCTTTTTTGGAATAATCATGATTTACCTAGAGTATTGTCTATTTGGGGAAATGATGGTACCTATCGGGTGAAATCTGGTAAGGCCTTAGCAATTTTACTTCATTTAATGCGTGGCACACCTTATATTTATCAAGGTGAAGAAATTGGGATGACCAATTATCCCTTTAAAGACTTAAAAGAAGTGGATGACATTGAATCCCTTAATTACGCACAAGAGGCGTTAGAAGCAGGCATTTCAAAAGATAACATTTTAGAAAGTATCCGAAAAGTTGGACGTGACAATGCCAGAACCCCAATGCAATGGGATGGTTCAAAGAATGCTGGTTTTTCTGAAGCTGATGAAACATGGCTAACGGTTAATCCTAACTATAAAGAAATTAATGTTAAATCAGCACTTGAAGATAAAGACTCACTCTTTTATACCTATCAACATTTAATCACCTTACGACAAAAGGAAGATTGGCTTGTTGATGCGGATTTTGAACTCCTTGATACCGCTGAAAAAGTATTTGCTTATAAACGAACATTGAATGATGATAGTTATTTAGTTGTCGTTAATGTCTCTGATGAAGAAAGTGATTTTGAGTTAGATTTTGATTTTGATCAAGTTATTATCTCAAATACAGAAGTAGCAACTATTCAACAAAAGAAACAATTAGCTGCATGGGATGCATTCTGTGTTAAATTATAGAAATCAAGACCTCCTAGAGGTCTTTTTTTGATAGCATAAATTTGAAGTTTATCTCGTTTTTGGATAAGATAAGTTTAGAAAAGACGAAAGAAGGAGAACAAGATGTCATCATTTGAAGAATCAGTAGCACAATTTAAGGAAGTTACAGCAAAAGAACTTTCAGAAAAACTAGCAAATAAAGAGGATTTAGTAGCTTTTATTGGTCGTCCTACTTGCCCATATTGTCAACGGTTTGTTCCAAAACTAGCTAACGTTATAAAGGAAGAATCTATTGCTGTTTACTATTTAAATAGTGGAAATTTAGAAGACCAATCCCAAATTATGGCTTTAAGAAATAAATATGATGTGCCAACGGTACCTGGTCTATTAGTTTCTAAAGCTGGTGAAACTAAGGTGGTTTGTGACTCATCTGTTACAGAACCATTTATTAGCTCATTTATCAAAGGATAAGATAGTCATCAATTTTGCATGATTATATTGCCTTGTTACCATATTTTTGATATAGTAGATTTTGATCTTTAAGGAAATAAGGAGAAAAAAATGAATTACTCAATTATTATCATGTTTGTTATTATGTTTGGTATGATTTGGTTTATGCAACGCCAACAAAAAAAACAAGCACAAGAACGTCAAAATCAGTTAGAAACTATTCAAAAAGGCGATGAAGTCATTACTATTGGCGGTATGTTTGCCATTGTTGATGAATTAGATCGTGATGCTAAAAAAATTGTTTTAGATGTTGATGGCGTTTATTTAACTTTTGAATTATCAGCTATCAAACGTATCGTTTCAAAAGCTAATGCTGCAGTATCACAAACACCCGTTGTGGAAGAAACATCAGTCGTTGCAGAAGAATCTGCAATTGAAGAATAATACAGACTTATGGATAAAAAGGGGGCATTTACTGTCCTTTTTTATTTTTGGCCTTGAAGTTTGCAAATGGTGAGTCAAATAGCGGAAAATATGGTAAAATAAATGTTAGTATGCTTTTATAAGGAAAAAACATGTTTGGATTAAATCGAAAAACAAAAGAAATCATAATTGACAAAATACCAAAACATATTGGCATTATCATGGATGGTAATGGGAGATGGGCTAAAAAACGCTTAAAACCACGTGTTTTTGGTCATAAGGCTGGAATGGATGCATTACAAAATGTCACCATTAAAGCTTCAGAACTAGGGGTTAGAGTCTTGACCGTTTACGCTTTTTCAACTGAAAATTGGTCTCGTCCCCAAGATGAAGTTTCATTTATCATGAATTTACCTGTGGAATTCTTTGATAAGTATGTTCCAGAGTTAAACCGTAATAATGTCCGCATCCAAATGATTGGACAGACAAATAGGCTACCTAAAGAAACACTGGATGCTTTAAATAGAGCTATCAAAGAAACGCGTGGAAATTCTGGATTGGTTCTTAACTTTGCTTTGAATTATGGCGGTCGTGATGAAATTACCAGTGCTGTTAAATTGATTGCTCAAGATGTCCTAGATGCCAAATTAAATCCTGATGATATCACAGAAGATTTAATTGCCAATTATTTGATGACGGATAATTTACCTTATTTGTATCGTAATCCTGATTTAATCATTAGGACTAGTGGTGAACTCAGATTAAGTAATTTTTTACCTTGGCAATCAGCTTACAGTGAATTATACTTTACACCAGTTTTGTGGCCTGATTTTAATCAGGATGAATTAATGAAAGCAATCGAAGACTATAATCGCAGACATCGTCGATTTGGTGGTGTCTAGAAGGAGAAAAAACTAATGAGAGAACGTGTCATTTGGGGTGGTGTAGCAGCAGCGATTTTTATCCCCTTCTTATTAATTGGGAATCTGCCATTTCAATTTTTTGTTGGTATTTTAGCCATGATTGGGGTATCAGAGTTGCTTAAAATGAAGGGTTTAGAAATCTTATCATTTGAAGGTGTTTTGGCAATGCTTGGAGCCTTCTTTCTAACCATACCTTTAGATAACTATTTTTCATCTTTACCAATGAATGGCAACATAACAGTTTATGCCATGATGGTCTTTCTCATATTAGCTGGAACTGTATTTAACAATCATTCTTACAGTTTTGATGATGCTGCTTTCCCAATTGCGAGTAGCTTTTACGTAGGGATTGGTTTTCAAAATTTAGTAACAGCTCGTATGGCTGGTATTGATAAAGTTTTATTAGCTTTATTTATTGTTTGGGCGACAGATATTGGTGCTTATGCTATTGGACGTCGTGTTGGAAAACGTAAGCTCCTACCTTCTGTTTCACCTAATAAAACAGTTGAAGGTAGTTTAGGTGGAATTATCTGTGCAGTAGTTGTTGCCATTATTTTTATGATTGTTGACAAGTCTGTCTATGCACCTCACTCCTTCATAATGATGCTGCTCTATGTGGTCATTTTTAGTATTTTTGGTCAATTTGGAGATTTAGTAGAAAGTGCTTTTAAACGTCATTTTAATGTTAAAGACTCTGGTAAATTAATTCCAGGTCATGGTGGTATTTTAGACCGCTGTGATTCATTGATTTTTGTTTTTCCAATCATGCACCTTGTAGGTTTGTTTTAATTCCTAAAAGTATCAATTAAAAAATGAGAGGAAATCTATGCTAGGAATATTAACCTTTATCATTATTTTTGGTATTTTAGTTGTTGTCCATGAATTTGGGCATTTCTATTTTGCTAAAAAATCAGGTATTTTAGTAAGAGAATTTGCTATTGGTATGGGACCAAAGATTTTTTCCCATATGGATAGTCAAGGCACCCTTTATACTATTCGTATTTTACCACTTGGTGGTTATGTCCGAATGGCAGGTTGGGGTGATGACAAGACTGAGATAAAAACGGGTACGCCAGCAAGTCTGAGTTTAAATGATGAACACATCGTAACCCGTATCAATCTGTCATCAAAACAAATTGATAATACCAGTCTTCCCATTTATGTGACATCTCATGATTTGGAAGATAAACTGACTATCACAGGTTTAGTTTTTGATGAAACAAAAACTTATAAGGTCGATCATGATGCTACTATTGTGGAAGAAGATGGAACAGAAATTAGAATAGCTCCTCTAGATGTTCAATACCAAAATGCAAGCGTATGGGGGAGAATGATAACTAATTTTGCAGGTCCCATGAATAATTTTATTTTGGGTATTATTGTTTTTACCATTCTTGTTTTTATGCAAGGTGGTTCACCTAATGAACAAACCAATGCCGTTCGAGTTGTTGAAAATAGCCCAGCTCAGAAAGCAGGTATCAAAACAAATGATCGGATTTTGTCAGTTGGAAATAATACCGTCTCAAATTGGCAAGATTTGACTCAAGCCGTTGAGAAAGCAACTCAAAAACTGGATTCAAAACACAAGACCATAAGGGTTTCTGTAAAATCTAAAAATACGACTAAAAAACTGACATTAAAACCGGAAAAAAGTCAATCCTCCTATATTATTGGGGTCAGACCTGCACTAAAAACAGGTTTAGTTGATAAATTAGTTGGTGGTTTAAAATTATCTATTTATGGTGCACTTGCTATTCTTGTTGCATTGAAGAATCTTGTTTTCAACTTTAGTTTAAATAAACTTGGTGGACCAGTTGCTATGTACAAGATGAGTAGTGATGCTGCAAAACAAGGCATTATCTCAGTGTTAAGTCTTATGGGAATGTTATCAATGAACTTAGGTATTTTTAACCTCATCCCGATCCCTGCCCTTGATGGTGGTAAAATTTTGATGAATATCATTGAAGCAATTCGTCGAAAACCAATGAAACAAGAAACAGAAACCTATATTACCTTAGCAGGTGTTGCTATCATGGTGGTATTAATGATTGCTGTGACTTGGAATGATATTATGCGAACCTTCTTCTAAAAAATCAACAACCTAAAATACAACATTTCTAAAGATAAATTTATCTTAAAATTGATTGAAAGGAATAAAAAAAACAAATCTCAACACAGTTAGTGATTTGTTTTTTCTGAAAAAGAGTAATGAAACAATCAAACATGTTAATCCCAACACTTCGCGAAATGCCAAGTGATGCACAAGTAATCAGTCATGCTTTAATGGTTCGAGCTGGTTATGTCCGACAAATCTCTGCAGGTATCTATGCTTATTTGCCATTGGCAAATCGTACCATCGAAAAATTCAAGACTATTATGCGTCAAGAATTTGAAAAGATTGGTGCTGTAGAAATGTTAGCACCTGCACTACTAACCGCTGATTTATGGCGTGAATCAGGTCGTTATGATACTTATGGCGATGACCTTTACAAACTCAAAAATCGTGATAATTCTGATTTTATCCTTGGGCCAACGCACGAAGAAACCTTAACGGTCTTAATTCGTGATGCGGTAAAATCTTATAAACAATTACCACTTAATGTGTATCAAATTCAATCAAAATACCGTGATGAAAAGAGACCACGTAATGGTCTATTGCGTACACGTGAATTTATCATGAAAGATGGTTATAGTTTCCATCCAAATTATGAAAGCTTAGACATCACCTATGAAGATTATCGAAAAGCATACGAAGCCATTTTTAAACGTGCTGGTCTAGATTTTAAAGGAATTATTGGTGATGGTGGTGCAATGGGAGGTAAAGACTCCCAAGAGTTTATGGCAATTACACCTGAACGAACAGATTTAAGTCGCTGGTTAGTCTTAGATAAATCAATCGCTTCTATTGATGACATTCCTGAAGATGTTCTGGAAAATATTAAAACTGAGTTAACTTCTTGGTTGGTTTCTGGCGAAGATACCATTGCCTATTCTACTGCCTCAAGCTATGCAGCAAACTTAGAAATGGCTTCCGATGCTTACAAACCCAAAACAAAAGTAGCTAGTCAAAACCAACTTGAAAAAATAGAGACACCAGATTGCAAGACAATTGATGCAGTATCTGAATTCTTTAAAGTTGGTGAAGAAGAAACAATCAAGACACTTCTTTTGATTGCTGATGAAAAACCAGTTGTTGCTTTGTTAGTTGGTAATGACCAGCTAAATGAAGTTAAACTTAAAAATTATTTAGGTGCTGACTTCCTTGATACAGCTAGCGAAGATGACGCGAAAGCTATTTTAGGTGCTGGATTTGGTTCTCTAGGGCCAGTCAATTTAGCAGAAGATATCCGCATTATTGCTGATCGTAAAGTTCAAGATTTGACGGATGCAATTGCTGGGGCAAACCAAGATGGTTATCATTTTACTGGTGTAAATCCAGGACGAGATTTTGAAGCTGAATACGTTGATATTCGTGAAGTTAAAGAAGGTGAATTATCACCTGATGGACAAGGGACACTACAGTTCGCTAGAGGTATCGAAATTGGCCATATTTTCAAACTTGGAACACGTTATTCCGAAAGTATGAATGTACATATCTTAGATGAAAATGGTCATTCAGTACCTGTAATCATGGGTTGCTATGGTATTGGTGTCAGTCGTATTTTATCAGCGGTTATTGAGCAACATGCTAGGTTATTTGTTAATAAAACACCTAAAGGTGATTTTCGATATTCATGGGGTATTAATTTCCCTAAAGAATTAGCACCATTTGATGTTCATCTTATTACTGTAAATGTTAAAGATCAGGTGGCTAATGATTTAACGCAAACCATTGAAAATCAATTAGTTGAAAAAGGTTATGAAGTATTAACTGATGATCGTAATGAGCGTGTTGGTTCAAAATTCTCTGATAGTGATTTGATTGGACTTCCTATCCGTGTCACAGTTGGTAAAAAAGCTCAAGAAGGAATTGTTGAAGTTAAAATTAAATCTAGTGGTGATAGCATTGAAGTTCATGCTTACAATCTTATCGAAACTTTAGAAATATTGACAAAATAAAAAAACAGCTGTTTAGGCTGTTTTTTTTACTTAATTGTATGAATCCTTATAATACGATCACATTGATTTGCCACTTCTAAATCATGGGTGACAATGATGATGGTTTTACCCTGTTGTTGGATTTTTTTGAGTAATCGTAATATTGAATTTCTATTATCATCATCAAGTGAACCTGTAGGTTCATCTGCTAAAATGACTTGACAGGGCTTTATGATAGCTATGACAACAGCGACTCGTTGTTGCTCACCACCAGATAGTTCTAATACTTTTTAATCTATCTTATGGGCAAGACCAACCTCTTCTAACATGGTTGTAATCATCTTTCGTTTTTCTGACTTTGATAGTTTAACATATTTCAGAGCAAGTTTTAGATTATTAAAGACAGTTTCATTATCAATCAGTGCAAAATTTTGGAAGAGATAATTTATTTTTTCTCTAATTATTTTTTGAGACTGGTGTGTATTTGATTTGATGTTTTGAACATTTTCAAACTGATATGTACCCGTATAGTCATCATCAATTAGGCCAAGTATATTTAGTAGCGTTGTCTTTCCACAGCCACTAGGACCAGTGATAGCAATTAATTCACCTTCAGAAATATCAATATTAACATCTTGAAAAATAATGTGGCCATTAATGTTTTTACTTAGATTTTTGACGTGTATCATAATTCACCTTTCTTTAGAAGCAGTACCAAATTTTTTGATTCATAAGAATAGACCATTAAAATAATCAAGAAAAGATCAATAGTAATGTAGAAGCAATATAAAAGTAAGACACTGAGTTGAGCTTTTGCTATGAATAAACAAATAAATGCGACTATCTGTATTGAAGCAACAATAGATAGTAGAAAAAGATATCGATTAATTAAGCGCCATCCTAAAAATTTCATGGTTAATAATTCTTGTTTACGAGTAAGAAAAAGGGCCACAATTAAAAAGTAAGAAATCACACTATTTAGAAATACTAAAATACCAACAAGAAATAAAAAGTTATTCCTGCCACTTATTAAGGAATCTAACATGTTTTGTTGAATATCATGTAAGGTTGATAATTTTATGGTCGTTTCAGGATCATATTTAGTAAAAATTTGGTTAGCTACCTTTTGCGAATGATGTGTTCTAGGTATTTTTAAAGGATTACTCAGACCAGTGTTTGAGAGATAAGCAGCTTCTTCAAATAATAATTTATTAGATAAGATACCTATAATAGGATTACTAATCATTTCTGCTTTAGTATCATTATAGTTAAAAGTTTTTATGGTGTTTTGATAATAGCTAATTGCGATTGGTAAATGTTCAACAGTTGTTTTTTGTTGTTCTTCATAACTGAGTTGTGAAAAATAAAGTTGCTTAACTAATTTTTCAATTGCTTTATTTTTATATTGGACAGGAACTAAAAAGACTTTTTTGTGGCTAGGAGATTTAAGATTAATAGGAAGTGTTTTTAAATAATTTTGGTTAACATACAATACATCTATTTGCCCAAATCCACTAATACCATATGTCTTGTTCACCTGAATTTGCTCACTTTTGATATATAAAGCATTTGTCTTTTTTTAAATTTCATGAAAAACGTGACTGAAATAATCATTAGAAGCTAGTTGGTTTGCTTGTAAATCTTGCCAAAGTTTTTGACTAGGTGAGATTGATTCAACTGTCAAATATTGTCTAGCATGTTTATCCCAGTCTTTTTGAATTTTAACTTGTTTATTTAAGTCGTTTAAAATAGTTGAAATACTGAACGCACCAAGAGCAACCAAAACGGTAATGATTACTTTGAAAAAGAGGTTAATGATAAGACCAATACGAAAGCCTTAGAAACCTTTTAGTAGTTTTGAAATCGTAACTTGTTGAATAATAAAATAAACAATGAGACCAGTTAGCAAGTAAAAGAAGATTAGCGCCAATTGTCCCCAAATTAAACTCATAAAAAAATATTGAGGAATGACTTCAAGAAGCATCAAACAAAGAAGATCAAATATCACTGACGTTATGAAAATCAAAAGACAATTTGACAAAACATAGTCTGACAGGATTGATAAATGTGAATGTCCTAATAATTTTTTGATGCCAATTTGCTTAAGTTGTGTGAGTGGTTGATAGGTTGCACATAGTAATAATATAAACAAGGACAGTAAAAAGCATATTAAGGTAATGATAAATGACTGATTGATATAACTAGCCATTGATTGTGAATTTGCTTTAAGAAGTAAATGTTTGTCGGTCTTAAAATAGTTTGCGAGCTCATCAATTATCTTTTTTTTGATTAAAGTGATAGGTGGAGACAAGACTGTATTGTCCATTGATAGAGTGAGAGTTATCTTCAAAGTAAGTGGATAAGAGCTGAAGTTTGATTGTTTTGGCTTTTAGAAAAGTTTTGATATAACCTAACTGATTTTCTACTTTCTTATTGGTATATTGACCTTTAGGATTTGATGAAAAATCAATTTTCTTTAACCCAAAGTTACTACTAGGAAAGGTTGTTTTGTTAAGGATGACAGACTTTATCACTTCACTACCATTATTATCAGTTTTAACAATTGAGACTTTTTGTTTTTTAGAGAGGTTAGTCAAAAAAGTCATGACTTCTTCTGAGGATTTTTGTTGATTTGATAAATAGAAATGAAGTGTATAAAGTCCATCTTCTATATGATTAATGCGATTTATTTCATTTGTTCTAAACATATTGATTATTAACAAACTAAAACAAATTGTAACAGTGACACAACATAGTTTAATCAGTTTTCTCATGCTTTTCTTAACTCTCCCTTCATTTTTTAAATGCTATTTATATCATAGCATTGAATGAGAGCAAAACTGTTAAGAAGTCATCAAAGGTAAAATGTTAAAAACAGCTATTTAGGTTGTTTTTATTTTGTTATACTTTAGTTATGACAGAAAAAGAATTGCTAGAACTTATTTCAAATAATCAACAACTAATGCAAGTGTTAGGTATTATTTCAGAATTACCATTAAAAGATGCTTGGCTTGCTGCAGGTAGTGTTCGAAATGTTATCTGGGATGAAGTGACACATCAACATCACAGCTTAAGTGAATCTGATATAGATATTGTCTTTTATGATCCAGAGATGACCTATGAAAATCAATTGTCAATTGAGACAAAGCTTAATCAAAAATTTTCAGATTATCAGTGGCAAGTTAGAAACCAGTATCTGATGTATCATCATAGTCCAAATACAAAACCTTATACAAGTAGTCGTGATGCCATTTCAAAATACCCTGAAACAGCAACAGCTATCGCAATAAAAATTGATATTGATGGAAAACTAATTTTATTTGCACCCTATGGCCTTTCAGTCATTGCCTCATTAGAAATTCACCCAACACCACATTTTAAAGAAGATTCAGATAGAATGCGTTTATATAAAAATAGACTAAAACAAAAAAATTGGAAGGATAAATGGCCACAGTTAAAATGTTATGATGATTAATATTTAATCTGAGATGTATGTTATAATAAAAGAAAAGAAATGAGGGATTTTTATGAAAACAAGAAGTGAACTCAAATCGCAAGCTAAAGAAGCTTTAAAAGGAAATTGGGGTTGGGCGATAGCGGTGACATTGGTTCCCAGTTTTGCACTAATGCCCATTTATACCATATTAATTACTTTTTTAATCATGTTTATTGGTTTTAATCCAACAGATACAACCATAATTGTGGTTATTATATTAATCTTGATTGTTTACTTAGCTTTTGTACTAGCCTTGATTGGTTTTAATGTCAGCCAAAGTACAGCTATGTTAGATTTAATCAGAAATAAACGTCATGACTTTGAAGATGCTGTTTTATATGCTTTTAAAGAAAAACGTTATTTTAAATTTTTATGGATGATAATTATAGAAAGCATATTTTTATATCTTTGGTTCTTATTATTTATTATTCCTGGCATTATCAAAAGCTTCAGCTATTCTCAAACCATTTATGTGTTAAAAGATGATCTTGAAAATGGACAAGAAGTAAGCGTTACTTCTCCAATTACCAAAAGTAGAGAACTGATGGATGGTCATAAGTGGGAATATTTTGTTCTTCAGTTGAGCTTTCTTGGTTGGGAACTGTTAGCGACATTAACTTTAGGAATTGGTTATATTTGGCTAGTACCATACATTTATGCAACAGATGCCGCCTATTATCAAAGTTTGATTGAAAATGACTTAGACGATGTTACAGAAGCGTCAACTCAAAGTATTGAAGCCGAAAAAGAAGATGAATTATCCATTGAATCACCTCAAATATCACCAGAAGATCAGCCTTTAATCAATGAATCTCTAATTGATTAACAGAAAGAAAGTCAAGAAATGTCTTGGCTTTTTTCTTGTTAGATAATCGTCAATAATCTTGATTTATGGTAAAATAAACAATAGAAAATTCAGGAGTATAAGATGTCAGATTTGTTTGAAAAATTGATGGACCAAATAGAAATGCCACTTGAAATTAAGCAATCAGGTGCTTTTTCATCTGCGGATATTAAAGAGGTCAATGTTCACTCAGTGTCTCGTCATTGGGAATTTCAGTTTCTTTTTTCAGAAATTCTTCCTTTAAGAGATTATTATGAGCTTGAAAGTAGACTAACCAACAGTTTTGAAAAAGCTGACATCAAAGTAAGTTTTACAATTGAAGTAAAGAATCATCAGTTTTCTGATGATTTATTACAAGCTTATTATGAGGCTGCTTTTAATTATCCCCCATGTAATGGTGCTAGCTTTAAATCTTCATTTTCACACTTAAAAGTATCCTTACAAGATGACAAAGTTTTGATAACAGCACCACAATTTGTCAATAATGATCATTTTAGAAAAAATCATCTTCCTAATTTAGCAAAACAGATGACAAAGTTTGGTTTTCCAGAGTTATCGTTTGATATTGTGTCCGATGATGGTATGACAAAAGCTATGACTGAGGATTATATTTCAAGCAAAGATGCTTTACTTGAAAAAGCAGTGCAAGAAAATGCGCAAGCTCAAAAATCGCTGGAAGCTTCAATGCCACAAGAAGAAGTTCAAAAACCTAGCTACTCTTATCAAGAGAGGGCGCCAAAACGCCAATCTGGTTTTGAAAAAGCTGAAATCACACCTATGGTTGATATTCAAACTGAGGAAAATCGGATTGTCTTTGAAGGGATGGTCTTTGATGTTGAAAAGAAAACAACCAGAACTGGCCGACACATCATTAATTTTAAAATGACAGATTATACATCTAGTTTTGCCATGCAAAAATGGGCAAAGGATGATGATGATCTTAAAAAATATGACATGATTTCTAAAGGAGCTTGGTTAAGAGTTCAGGGAAACATTGAAAATAATCAATTTACCAAAAGTTTGACCATGAATGTTCAACAAGTTAAAGAGATTGTTCACCATAATCGTAAAGATTTGATGCCTGAAGATCAAAAAAGAGTTGAATTTCATGCCCATACTAATATGTCAACCATGGATGCTCTGCCAACTGTTGAGGAATTAATTGATAAAGCAGCTGAGTGGGGACATCCTGCCATCGCTATTACTGACCATGGTAATGTTCAAAGTTTTCCGCATGGCTATCATCGCGCTAAAAAATTAGGGATAAAAGCCATTTTTGGTTTGGAAGCTAATATCGTTGAAGATAAAGTTCCCATTACTTATAATGAAGTTTCAATGCCCTTAAAAGAAGCAACATATGTTGTATTTGACGTTGAAACGACAGGACTATCTGCTGTTAATAATGATTTGATTCAAATTGCTGCTTCTAAAATGTATAAAGGCAATATCATTGAACAATTTGATGAGTTTATCAATCCAGGTTATCCTTTATCCGCCTTCACAACAGAATTGACTGGTATCACAGATAACCACGTTAGGGGTTCAAAACCGATTATTGAGGTTTTGAAAGCTTTCCAAGATTTCTGTCAAGATACGGTCCTTGTTGCCCATAATGCTACTTTTGATGTTGGGTTTATGAATGCTAACTACGAGCGAAATGGCTTAGCACTTATCACACAACCTGTGATTGACACATTAGAATTCGCGAGAAATCTTTATCCAGAATATAAACGTCATGGCCTAGGTCCTTTAACAAAACGTTTCCAAGTGTCGTTAGAACATCACCATATGGCCAATTATGATGCAGAAGCGACAGGCAGACTTTTATTTATTTTTATTAATCATGCTTTTGATAAACATGGTATATCAGATATGATTGATTTAAATACCAAACTAGTTGCTGAGGATTCATACAAAAAAGCACGTGTCAAACATGCAACTATCTATGTCAAAAATCAAGTTGGTTTAAAAAATATCTTTAAGTTAGTTAGTCTTTCAAATGTGAAATACTTTGAAGGAGTGGCAAGGATTCCTAGAACTATTTTAGACCAGTATCGTGAAGGCTTACTTCTTGGTACAGCATGTTCAGAAGGCGAAGTTTTTGATGCAGTTTTATCAAAAGGTGTCGATGAAACAGTTGAAGTGGCTAAATATTATGACTTTATTGAAGTGATGCCGCCAGCTCTTTACGAACCTTTAATTGCTAAAGAGTTAGTTAAAGATCAGTCTGGACTAGAAAGTATTATCAAAGATTTAATTGAGGTTGGACGTCGTCTTGATAAACCTGTTTTAGCAACTGGAAATGTCCATTATATAGAACCAGAAGAAGCTATTTATCGTGAAATTATTGTTAGGAGCTTAGGTCAAGGAGCCATGATAAACCGTCCAATTGGTCGTGGGGAACATGCTCAATCAGCACCATTACCAAAAGCTCATTTCAGAACAACTAATGAGATGATCGATGAATTTGCTTTTTTAGGTCAAGAATTAGCTTATCAGATTGTTGTTGACAATACACAGTCATTTGCAAAACAATTTGAAGATGTGGAAGTTGTAAAACAAGATTTGTACACGCCATATATTGATAAGGCTGAAGAAACCGTTGCGGAATTAACCTATGAAAAAGCTTTTGAAATTTATGGCAATCCACTACCTGATATTATTGATTTAAGGATAGAAAAGGAATTAACGTCTATTCTAGGGAATGGCTTTGCGGTGATTTATTTAGCTTCCCAAATGCTTGTTAACCGTTCAAATGAACGTGGTTATTTAGTTGGTTCACGTGGTTCGGTAGGTTCTAGTTTTGTTGCTACTATGATTGGGATTACTGAGGTAAATCCTATGCCACCACACTATATTTGCCCAACTTGTCAGCATTCAGAATTTATAACAGATGGTTCTTATGGGTCAGGTTATGATTTACCAGATAAGAATTGCCCAAATTGTGGAACACTTTATTTGAAAGATGGACAGGACATTCCTTTTGAAACCTTCCTAGGATTTGATGGAGACAAAGTACCTGATATTGACTTAAACTTTTCTGGTGATGACCAGCCAGATGCCCATTTGGATGTCCGCGATATTTTTGGTGAAGATTATGCCTTTAGAGCAGGAACTGTTGGTACCGTAGCAGATAAAACGGCCTTTGGTTTTGTAAAAGGTTATGAGAGAGATTACGGTAAGTTTTACCGTGATGCCGAAGTTGACAGATTAGCAAAAGGTGCTGCTGGTGTGAAAAGAACAACAGGTCAACATCCAGGAGGAATTGTTGTTATTCCAAATTATATGGATGTCTATGACTTTACCCCAGTCCAATATCCAGCTGATGATTTGAGTGCAGCATGGCGGACAACTCACTTTAACTTCCATGATATTGACGAAAACGTATTAAAACTGGATATTCTTGGGCATGATGATCCAACCATGATCCGTAAACTGCAAGATTTATCAGGAATTGATCCAAAAAGTATTTTAGCTGATGATCCTGATGTAATGGCACTCTTTTCAGGGACAGAGGTTCTTGGCGTTACACCAGAGCAAATTGGAACACCAACTGGAATGCTTGGCATACCAGAGTTTGGAACAAATTTTGTCCGTGGAATGGTCAATGAAACACACCCAACAACTTTTGCTGAGTTATTACAGCTTTCTGGTTTATCACACGGAACAGATGTTTGGCTTGGAAATGCGCAGGATCTCATCAAACAAGGTATTGCAGACCTATCAACTGTTATTGGTTGTCGTGACGATATCATGGTTTACTTGATGCACCAAGGCTTAGAGCCAAAGATGGCTTTTACCATTATGGAACGTGTGCGTAAAGGAATGTGGTTAAAAATTTCAGAAGAAGAACGAAATGGTTATATTCAAGCCATGCGAGATAATAATGTACCTGATTGGTATATTGAGTCCTGTGGAAAAATCAAATACATGTTCCCTAAAGCCCATGCTGCTGCCTATGTTCTTATGGCATTGCGAGTTGCTTACTTTAAAGTTCACCATCCAATCTATTATTATTGTGCTTATTTTTCAATTCGTGCAAAAGCTTTCGAATTAAAAACCATGAGTGCAGGACTTGATGCGGTTAAGGCGAGAATGGCTGATATTACTGAGAAAAGACAGCATAATGAAGCAACAAATGTTGAAAATGATCTCTTTACGACTCTAGAGTTAGTCAATGAAATGCTCGAACGTGGCTATAAGTTTGGTAAATTAGACTTATATCGAAGTTTAGCGACAGAATTTATCATTGATGGCGATACCTTAATTCCACCATTTGTTGCAGTTGAAGGCTTGGGTGAAAACGTTGCTAAACAATTAGTCAAAGCTAGAGAAGAAGGGGAATTTCTTTCAAAAACAGAATTACGTAAGCGTGGTGGATTATCAAGTACTTTAGTAGAGAAAATGTCTGAGATGGGTATCCTTGGAAATATGCCTGAGGACAATCAACTGAGCTTATTTGATGATTTCTTTTAGAACTTTATTTTTGTAATCTTCTATGATAAAATAAAGTTCAGAACTTGAGGAAAGGGTTAGGATAAAGTTCCTAACTCTTTTTTTAATCAAGATAGTCAAAAAAAGATTACTAGGGAAGTATAGGAGAATTGAATGAGTGAATTAGATAAGAACACAGCTGTCAAAGCTATGGTGGTCTTTCGAAAGGCCCAAAGAACTTTAGATAGTTTTGGATCAGATGTTTTCAAATCTGCAGATTTAACGCCAACACAATTTAGTGTCTTGGAAGTTTTATACAGTAAAGGTGATATGCGCATCAACAATTTGATTGAATCATTACTGGCTACTTCTGGGAATATGACAGTTGTCTTACGTAATATGGAGCGTAATGGCTGGATTTTCAAACAGAAATGCCGTGAAGATAAAAGAGCTTTTATTGTTGGTTTAACACAAGAAGGACGTCAACTGATTGAAGTTATCCTACCAAAACACATCAAACGTGTAGAAGAGTCTTTTTCAGTATTAACACAAGAAGAACAATTACAGTTGATTGATTTACTGAAAAAATTTAAAGACTTATAAGCAAAATAATTGCATTCTCTGAATAAAGGCATATAATTACTATATAGTATTAATTAGTTTATTTAAGAATCACAGGAGAACTGGTTTGATTGTTAAATAGTAATAACAGGAGAAATAATATGTCATTCTTAGAAGAATTAAAAAACCGTCGTACTATCTATGCTTTAGGTCGTAACACTGAAGTTTCAAATGAAGAAATTGCTGAAGTTATTAAAGAAGCTATCCGTCAATCACCATCAGCTTTTAACAGCCAAACAACTCGTGCCGTGATTTTATTTGATGACGAAGTAACAAAATTCTGGAATGAATTAGTATTTACTGACTTGGCAGCTACTATGAAAGAACAAGGTGTTCCAGAAGAAGCAGTTGCAGGAACAAAAGAAAAATTAGCTGGTTTTGGTGCTGCAAAAGGAACTGTTTTATTCTTTGAAGATCAAGCAGTTGTTAAAGGATTGCAAGAACAATTTGCACTTTATGCCGATAACTTCCCAGTTTGGTCTGAACAAGTTTCAGGTATCACAGCTGTAAACACTTGGACTGCACTCTCTGCAGAATTAGGTCTCGGTGGTAACTTACAACATTACAACCCAGTTATTGATGTATCAGTTGCAAAAGCATATGACCTTCCAGAATCATGGAAACTACGTGCTCAATTTAACTTTGGTACAATTGAAGCACCAGCTGGTGAAAAAGAATTTATGGCAGACGAAGATCGTTTCAAAGTCATTGGTTAATAGAAACAAAAAAAGCTCATCATTGATGAGCTTTTTTTATTATTCAATGATTAGCATACCTTCTGTAATAGCAAAAGGTGAAGCTTGGTTAATGCGATCATAGAACATGATACCATTAATATGATCAATTTCATGTTGGACGACAATAGCATTATAACCTTTTAAGCGGATTTTATGTTTTTGGCCTTCTTTGTCAAAATATTCAACTGTGACACGCGCGTGTCTAACAACATAACCTTCAACGACACGGTCAACCGATAAACAGCCTTCTCCATCTGCTAAAGCTGCATCTTGAACAGAATGAGAAACAACTTTAGGATTGTACATGACTTCTTGTAGACTGTAGGCTTCTTTTGGTGGGTTACCCTCAGAATCTTCAATATTTGGAACCAAAACTGCAATAATGCGTTTTGAAATATTAAGCTGAGGTGCAGCTAAACCAACGCCTCCTCTTAATCCCATCTTTTCAGCCATAACAGGATCTTGAGAATTTTTTAAGAATTGCATCATTTTTTCACCTAAAATGATATCACTATCTGAAAGTGGTAAAGTCACTTCCTTGGCATTTGCTCTAAGAGTAGGGTTACCTTCCCTAATAATATCAGCCATGTTTATTTGATGGCTGGCTTTAATAATTTTATCTTGTGTAGACATTTTTTCTCCTTTGAAAATTCAATCATTGTTACTATATCATAAATTAATGTGACTGAAAAGTATTCTCAGTTCTTGATTTGTAGTGATTTAAGAAAAGTTAAATCACAAATGTAATATTGCTTATAAGCTATTTTAGTAATAACACCTAAGTCAATGAATTGCTTGATGACACGTAGTAAGTGTCTATAGGAAGTTCCAAATTGATCTGCTAAATCACTTAAATCTAATTGGAAAAAAAGATCTTGTTCTTCTTCTAGAATGTAAGTAGCAAGTCTTTCTTTAACAGAATATAAGACATTTGCTGTTGTGGTAATGGACTGTTTGTAAAGGTTTTGTGCCAAATTACGACTAAGATGATATAAAAATAAAGCATCTTTAAAAAGACTATCTTTTTCAGTAATTGGTAGCAAAACTAAACTGCAATCCTTCATAGCAATAATAGACAAAGAGGCTTTTTGATCAAGTAAGAGTTCAATATCACCGATAATAGCAGAAGGTTCCAAAGTTTCAATGATATGTTCTTTTCCATTTTCGAGTTGACTAACAGCTTTTAGTCGACCAGATACCAAAAAAGCTAAAAAATCCAGTGCTTGTCCTTGAAGACAGACAAAATCACCTTTTTGGAAATGGACTAACTGCAAATCTTTATGATAATACTCTGGAAAAAAGTACTCAATTGATAGTGTTCAATATAAGATTTTAATAAAGAAGCATCTTTTGATAATTTCATCATATATGACATAGGTCCTATTTTTATTTCTTGCAATTGATTATACTGAACAAAATTAAAAAAAGCAATTAAGGAATTACCATGAAGTCAATTATTGAAAAAATGAGTTTATTAAGTTTATCATTAATGCTAGTCTCAACATTTGCGGTCGCACCAGCTCTGCCACAAATGATGGCTTATTATGAAACTAAAGGTATTTCTGGAAGTCAAGTTGAGCTGTTGATTTCACTTCCTTCCTTTATCATTCTAGCTGTTTTATTGCTTAGTCCTTTGTTAAGCCATGTCCTTTCGGAAAAAATAATAATTTCATTAGGGCTGATTTTGTTAGCTTTAGGTGGCTCACTACCAGCTTTTTTCACTGCCTTTCCTATTGTTTTTTTATCAAGGCTTATTTTAGGAGCTGGAATAGGTCTCATTAATGCTAAAGCTATTAATTTGATTAGTGAGCATTATAGTGGTAGTGAACGCAGTAAAATGCTCGGTTACAGAGGTTCAGCTGAAGTACTAGGATCGGCTATCTTTACAATGATTTCAGGATTTTTAGTCTCTTTTGGTTGGGATAAGGCTTTTTTGATTTATCTTTTTGCTTTATTAATACTGATTCTTTTCCTTACTATTGTAGCTAGAATGCCAGAACCAAGTAAGAATGTCAGCAAGCTAAATTCGGAAAACAACGAAAAAATGACAAAAAGTCAATTGATGTATCTGTCTGGGATGGCATTTTATGCAGGATTTTTGATTTTAGTAAATACTGCTGTGACACTTAGAATTCCAGTTGTTATTGAAGAATTGGGTTTAGGAAATCCACAAGAATCTAGTTTAATTTTGAGTTTGATGATGCTAATGGGAATTGTCTCAGGATTCTTCTTCAACTGTGCTTTGAGAAAGCTTGGTCATTATTTTATGTCTGTTATTGCCTTTTTAATAGGATTAGGTATGTTAATACTATGGCAAGGCTACTCTTTAACGGGTATTACAGTAGGGGCGTTGATAATTGGACTCGTTTACAGTTTAGGTGTTACAAAGGTTTTTTATACCATTTCAGAAAAAATGACGACACAACAATTGACAACTGCGACAACGCTTATTTTAATTGGTTGTAATATTGGTGGTGGAGGATCAGCACTTGTTTTACAACTGATTTGGCAAATCAAAGCTAATAATTTATTTGCCTATCTAGTATTTGGCTGTTTGAGTCTCTTATTAGCTGGCTTTCTTTTTATACAAACTCAGAGATCAATATTGAAGTCATCACAAAAAAGACAGTGAAAGCTGTTCTTTTTTTGTTTGAGTCTACTATTTCTTATAGCACTATAAGAAATAAGAAGTTTACCGACCAAAAAGAAAGCGCTATCATAAATATCGAAAGGACGGAACAAAATAATGAAAATAAGCGAATTAAACTTTGCAGAACTTGTTTCAACATATAGGGATAATTTTCCTATGTATCAAATTTTGGATGAAGAAGGTGAGGTAGTTGATCAGGAAGCACTTTCTCAACTAACCGATGACGAGTTGATTAACCTCATGGAAGCTATTTCTTGGGGGCGTGCCATTGATGAACGTGTCATCTTACTCAATAGACAGGGCGCTCTTAGTAATTATGCTCCGGGTGGTGGACAAGAAGCTAGCCAGTATGGTAGTGTCCTAGCTTTGGATAAAAATGATGTTTTTGCACCAACTTACCGCGATGTCTTTGCGGGTGTCAAATTTGGCATGACATTGTCCCAAGCATTCTTATGGTATAAAGGTCATTACATTGCAAATGATTATCCAAAAGACCTTCATATGTATTCTCCAAATGTAATTGTTGGTGGTACTATAATCCAAGCCTTAGGAAATGGAATTGCAAAACAAATGAAAGGTGAAAAACAAATTGCCTTGTCACTTTGTGGTGACTCAGCGACTTCTCAAGGTGATTTTTATGAAGCATTAAATTTTGCTGGTGTTTTCAAAGCTAATTTAGTAGCAGTTGTGCAAAATAATGGCTATGGAATCTCTGTACCGACTTCAAGTCAAACAAAAGCAGAAACCTTAGCTCAAAAAGCAGTTGCTGCTGGTATACCTGCCATTCGTGTTGATGGAATGGACCCAGTTGCAGTCTATTTTGCAGTCAAAAAAGCCCGTCAATATGCTATTGAAAATGGACCAATTCTCATTGAAAATATGACCTATCGTTTTGGTCCTCATACTATGTCAGATGATCCAAAACGGTATCGTTCAGATGAAGAAGTTGAAATTTGGCGTAAAAAAGATCCTCTTATCAGATTAGGAAATTATTTAACAAAACGTGGTTTGTGGAATCAAGAAAAAACAGATGACATCTATGAAGAAGTGAAGACACAAGCAAAAGAGGCATTAGCAGAAATGGCTAAAGCACAACCTCAGAAAGTAACAGAATTTTTAAATTTCATGTATGATGATCAACCACAAAATATTAAAGAACAAATAGACGTTTACAATGCTAAGGAGGAAAATTAAAATGCCAATTTTAACTTTAGCTCAAGCCGTGACAGACGGATTAAATGAAGCAATGAAAAAACATGAAAATGCCTTGATTTTTGGAGAAGATGTTGGTAAAAATGGTGGTGTTTTCCGTATTACATCAGGCATGCAAGATCAGTTTGGGAAGAATCGTGTTTTTGATACGCCTCTAGCTGAGTCAGGTATTCTTCATATGTCTGTTGGATTAGCACAAGAAGGATTTTTACCAATCCCTGAAATTCAATTCTCAGGCTTTGTTGTAGAAGCAATGGATGCACTTATTACACAAATACCTAGACAACGGTATCGTTCTGGTGGCAGTAGGGATGCACAAATCACAATTCGTGCCCCATATGGTGGAGGGGTTCACACACCTGAATTACATTCTGATAGTTTAGAAGGCATGTTTGCACAAATTCCAGGATTACGAGTTGTTATTCCTTCATCAGCTTATGATGCAAAAGGTTTATTACTGTCAGCCATTGAATCAAAAGATCCAGTATTCTTCTTAGAACATCTACGCCTTTACCGCACAGTTAAAGATGAAGTACCTGAAGGTTATTATACTGTTCCTCTAGATAAAGCAAATGTTGTCAGAGAAGGTAAGGATGTGACTTTGATTGGCTATGGCTTGATGATTCAATTAGCTATGCAAGCTGCTGATATTTTGGAAAAAGAAGGTATTAGTGCAGAAATTGTTGATTTAAGAACAGTTTCACCTGTTGATTATGAAACCATTACGGCTTCAGTTGCTAAAACGCACAGGGCAGTTGTTATGCAAGAAGCACAAAGGCAAGCAGGTACTGCAGGTCAAGTAATGTCTGAAATTAGTGAACGTAATTTTATGGATTTGGATGCACCACTTGCACGGGTAACAGCGCCTGATACCATTTTCCCATTCGGACTTGCTGAAGAAGACTGGATGCCAAGTGTTGAAGATATTGTTTTAAAAGCTAAAGAAACAGTAGATTTTTAGAAGGAGAAAAAAATGTATCAATATATTTTACCGGACGCTGGAGAAGGCACACATGAAAGTGTCATTATGTCTTGGGCATCCAATGTGGGTGATAAAGTTATTGAAGACCAAACATTACTTGAAATAGAAAGTGATAAAGCAGTTGTAGAATTACCAAGTCCGATAACAGGTTATCTAGCCAAAATATATGTGGAAGCTGGAGAGACAGGGATAGTTGGACAGCCTATAGCAGAAATAGCCGAATCTGAAAAAGAGCTTAAAACAGTAACCTCAAATAGTGAAAAACAACCACAATCAAATGAAGACTTAAAAGCAACACCAGAAGTTGAAGTAGAAACTAAAAAAGATGTAGAGAATGAAGAAAAAATAGGAACAACTAACACATCAATAGATGTGAGACAGCTTGCAGTACCACGTGTTCGTAAATATGCTAGGACAAAACAGGTTGATCTAAGCATGGTAGAAGGAACAGGAAACCATGGCAAAATAACCATTGAAGATATTGATCGCTTTTTGACATCTGGTCAAAATGCTAGTCAATCTGAAGTGAAACAAACCAGTCAAAAAACTGAAGCTCCATCAGAAGAAACAGAAAGTAGAGGAAGTTTAACAAATGAAACTTATCCTGAACTAGTCGAAAAAATACCAGCAATCAGACGGACTATTGCTGATGCACTAGCAAAAAGTAGTCAGGAAGTTGCGCAAGTGACTGTTTTTGATCAAGTAGAAGTAGATGCCTTAGTCGCTCACCGAAATAAAATGAAAGAGATTGCTAAGCAAAAAGATATCAAATTAACCTTTACTCCATACCTTGTCAAAGCACTTGTTGGAATGTTAAAACGCTTCCCAGATCTCAATGTGTCTATTGATATGGATAAAAATGAGTTGTCACACCACCAATATTATAATATTGGTGTTGCTACAGATACACCTCGTGGCTTGATGGTTCCAATGATTCGTCATGCCGAACGTAAAAGTTTATTTGATATTGCACAAGAAATTACAGCAATTTCTGAAAAAGCACGTGAAGGAAAACTTTCCTCATCAGATATGGGAAAAGGGTCTATATCATTGACAAATGTTGGTGCTGCAGCAACAGCAGGTGTTTGGTCAACACCAATCATAAATTTACCAGAAGTTGCTATTCTAAATGTTGGTCGTATAGATAAAGTCTTTCTTCCAGATGAAGAAGGTAATCCTGTATTAAAAAATGTCATGAAAATATCATTTGCATTTGATCATAGAGCAGTAGATGGTGTTTATGTCCAAAAGGCCATTAACCTTCTTAAGAGCTATCTTAACGACCCAGACTTATTATTAGCAGAGGGGTGATTGTATGGTAGTTGGTGGATTTACAAATGAAGTAGAAACAGTCGTCATTGGTTCAGGGCCTGGTGGTTATGTGGCAGCTATACGTGCGGCACAACTTGGTCAAAAAGTAGTTATTATTGAAAAAGAATCAATTGGAGGAGTTTGCTTAAATGTTGGCTGTATCCCTTCCAAGGCCCTCATCCATGTGGGACAAGAATATGCCAAAACGAAAGAAAAAACATCCTATGGATTGACTTATGGGGATTCTAATTTAGATTTTTCAGAAGTCCAAAATTGGAAAAATCAAGACGTCGTTTCCAAATTAACGACAGGTGTTGAGACTCTGTTAAAGAAAAATAAAGTAACCATTGTAAAAGGAGAGGCACATTTTGTATCTAAGGATACCATCTTTGTCACACCAGAAGATGGATTGGGAGAAGCTTATCGCTTTAAAGACCTTATCTTAGCAGTAGGTGGGCGTCCAATAGCATTAAAATCCTTTCCATTTAGTGACGATATTTTAGATTCAAGTGGACTGTTAAATTTGAATGAAATTCCTAAAGAATTAGCGATTATAGGTGGTGGCTATATTGGTATGGAATTAGCTATGGCATATGCCAATTTAGGAAGTCATGTAACCGTGCTTGAAGGTTTAGACAGAGTTCTTAGCAATTTTGAAAGTGACCTAGTTAAACCAGTTTTATTACAAGCTGAAAAACTAGGAATGACCATAATAACACAAGCAAAAGCAAGTCACTTTGAAAAGAAAAAAGATGGTTTACACCTCTTTTACCAAAAAGACGATAAGGAAGAAGAAATCCTTGCAGACAAAATTGCAGTACTTGTTGGTCGCAGGCCAAACACTGATAATCTTTCAATAGAACTTTCTGGAATTGAATTAGATGAGCGTGGTTTTATTCCAGTAAATGAACAAATGCAGACAAATCAAAAACATATTTATGCTATTGGAGATATTACAAAAGGTCCCTCACTAGCTCATAAAGCTTCTTTTGATGCAAAGATTGCCGCTGAAGCTATCTCACAAGTAGAAGGTGTTGCAAATGATTATCTGGTCATTCCGACAGTTGCCTATACTCAACCTGAAATTGCTACTGTTGGATTGACAAAGGTGGCTGCTACAAAAGAAGGTATTGATACTAAGCTTGCCACTTTTAAATTTGCAAGTAATGGCCGGGCTCTTTCAATGGAAAACACATCTGGATTTCTTCGACTAGTAGCAGATAAAAAAGACAATCGAATTATTGGGGCACAAATGGTTGGTCAAGGGGCGAGTGAATTAATTGCAGAAATCACATTAGCTATTGAGAATCTAATGACAGCAGAAGATCTGACTTTAACCATTCATAATCATCCTAGCCTTTCTGAAATGGTTATGGATGCTAGTGAAATATTGCTGGGTCAAGGAATCCATCAGTAGAGGAGATAACTATGGAAAATAAAATAACAGCAAAAGCATTTGCTATGAATGTTTTGAATGGCATTGCGACTGGAGCAGTAGTGGTGCTCATTCCAGGAGCCTTATTGTCTGAATTAGTCAAAGTAATCATACCTTCGATGCCATTTTTGGCACCCTTAGCATGGGGTCTTAGCATGTCCAATGCCGTTATGGGACTTGTCTGTGGCACAATGGTTGGCGTTAATTTTAAATTTAATCCCATACAATCAGCATCACTTGGCCTTGCAACACTATTTGCAGCTGGTTCTATTTCATCTAAGGGTGGCATGTTAATAATGGCAGGAACAGGTGATATTATTAACATGATGATCACTGCAGCCATTGGTGCAGCATTGATATTATGGGTAGGTAATGGCTTGAAAGCTTATACCATACTAGTAATTCCACCATTAATGATGTTAGTGGTTGGCTTATTTGGTCGCTTCTTATTGCCATATGTTTCAATGATTACAAAATGGATTGGTATTGGAACAGCTCAATTATTACATTTACAACCCTTATTCATGTGTATCTTGATTGCTATTGTTTTTGGCTTATTGATTGTGACACCGATTACTACTGTAGGGATTGCCTTGGATATATCACTGGCAGGACTTGGCTCTGGTGCTGCTAATGTTGGTATTTGTGCAACTGGTTTTGGTTTTGCAATTCTTGGCTGGACTGTTAATACTCATGGAACAGCCTTAGCGCATTTTTTAGGATCACCTAAAATTTCGATGCCGGTGTGGGTAAAAAATCCAAAAATCTTATTGCCGATCATCTGTTCTGCCGCTGTTTGTGGTATTTTAGCTTATCTCTTTAATATCCAAGGAACACCCATGAGTGCAGGTTTTGGTTTTAGTGGTCTGGTTGGTCCTATTAACCATTTAAATCTTGTTAAAGGTGGTTGGTCACTTGTGAATATATTGATTACCTTACTTGTTTTTATGGGAGGACCTGTACTATTTGGGTTCTTGTTCAAACACCTCTTTATGAATGTTCTTCATGTAGTTAAGCCGGAAGATTATAAACTAGATATTTAGTAAAAAAGGGGATACATCTAAGATTCAGTTGAATCATTGTATCCCATTTTCAGTTAGGAGAAAAAATGTCGTTACTAATAGATATGTTGATGCAAAGACGTCCAGAGTTAAAAGATGTTCAAACACCTATAAATCTTGTTGTCATAAAAGCAGCAGATGACGAAGTTTTAGCCTGTATCGAACAAGCAGTTAAAGAAAAACGAGTCTATGCTTATTTGCTAGATAATCAGGAAAAACTTCATGAAAAATTAAAAGCTTTTGCTATTGATGAAGCCTATTACCAAATTATTCCAACTCAAGATGATCAAGAAGCTGCTTTTAAAGGTATTGAGCTTGTTCGTCAAGGTAAAGGGGATGCTATTTTAAAAGGGCATATTCCTACTGGTAAGGTGTTGAAGGAAGTTGTTAACAAAGAAACAGGTATTCGTAAAGCTGACGTATTATCACACGTGGCCGTTTTATCAATGCCAAGTTTAGAAAAATTAATTGCTGTTACTGATGGTGGACTTATCTTACAACCAGACAAGCCCACTTCAAGAGTCATCATTGAAAATGCAGTAGAGGTAATGACTGCTTTACATGTAGATCATCCAAAAGTTTCCTTATTATCGGCAGCAGAAAATATTATCCCTAAATTGCCATCATCTGTTATGGAATCAGAATTAGCTATGGAATATCAAGAAAGTAAAGACTTTAGTGTAGAAGGACCTTTGTCTATTGATTTATCCTTATCAAAAGAAAGTGCAAACGAAAAAGAATACCAAGGAGATATTCAAGGTGACGCTGATATTTTATTTGCTCCAGATATTGTAACTGGAAATATTATGTCTAAGGCATTGACCTTATTTGGTGGCTCTGAAATGGCTGGACTGATTATGGGTGCAAGTGTACCAGTTATTATTACATCTAGAAGCTCAAGTTTTGAAGAAAAATACGCATCTATTTTGTTATCACAAATTATCATGACACATGAAAGAGTCGGAGGAGTGCACAATGACAACAATATTGGCAATTAATCCTGGAGCAACTTCAACAAAATTGGCTTTATACAAAGATGAAAAATGTGTTTGGAAAGATGAGATTATTTATGACAGCCAAGATTTAGATTCTTTTCCACATGTTTTTGACCAATTTGATATACGCTTAAAAGATATTGAAGATTTATTACTCAGACATCACGTTTCAACAATTGATTTAGCCGTTGGTCGTGGTGGTTTGATTGGTCCAGTAAAATCTGGTGCAATTCTAGCCAATGATGCCTTGATAAATCATTTACAATATCATCCCGTTTTAGAACACCCATCAAATCTAGGAGCAAAATTAGCAAAAGCACTCATGTCAAAATATGGTAATCAAAAAGCTGCATATGTTTATGATCCTGTAACTGTAGATTCTATGCGAGCTGTTTCTCGCATAACGGGTCTAAAAAATGTGGAAAGAACGTCTACAGGACATCATTTGAATATGCGAGCTGTTGCTAGAAAAGCTGCAGAAGAACTTGGAAAACCTTATGATAATGTTAACTTAGTCATCGCTCATGTTGGGGGTGGATCAAGTGCTAGTGCACATGAAAAAGGACACATTGTAGACTTTGTCTCAGATGATGAAATCATGTTTTCTGCCGAGCGTTCAGGGGGAATGCCAATAAAAGCCATGGTAAAAGTCATTAAAGAAATTGGCTTAGATGATTTTAGCGTTTTAGTAAGAAAAAAAGCAGGACTGCAATCCTTATGTCAAACAGCAGATTTACGAGAAGTTGAAGCAAAAATAGCTGCTGGGGACAAAGATGCAGCTTTGGTTTTTGATGCTCTGGCACTTGGCATAGCAAAGACACTGGCAACCTTAGCAGTCAGTGTTAATGGTCCAATTGACATGGTCTGCCTAACGGGTGGTATGGCGTATTCTGAAGCCTTATGTCAAAAAGTTGCAGAAAGAACTGCTTTTATAGGTCCCTTCAAAGCTTTTCCTGGAGAATTTGAACTAGAGGCACTGGCATTAGGTGGCTTACGGGTTTATAACAAAACAGAATCCTACCAAGTGCTAGAGTTTGAACATGAGAATTAGTGCTTGATAGCTTCGATAAATTGATTGATAACCAGATAGTTACTAGATAAATGTTTGCGGTATGCAAGACCTTGTTTATAAAAACTATTAATATCATGAAGTGGAATCCAAGCTAAGCTGGAAATGGGACTAAATGTTTCTAATTCTTTAGGTAATATTGTAATAGCATCTAGCTTCTCTAAACTGTGTAATAAAATTTCAAAATCATCATGTGTCAGTATGACTTGATTTGCAAAGCCTAATTCGCGACAACGTTTTTTGGTGAATTCTCCCAAGGAGAAATGATCGCTTAAGCTAGCAATGTTATACCCTTTTAAATCTTTAAAAACGACAAAATCTTTGTTAGCTAATGGGTGATCATTTGGAACAACAATGCAAGCAGAATAAGAAGAGTGATTTATAGCAATAGGATCAATAATAATATCATGTTCAATTTGGGGATAAGATAAAATGGCAACATCAACTTCTTCATCAACGATTAATTGTTGGAGTTTCATGGAACCTTCTTCAACAATCTTGACATTGACAGCTGGATTATTACGGATAAACTGAGATATTTGATCCATAAATTGTAACATGGTCAAAAAAGTAACGCCAATTGTTATTTCTTGGTGTTTGTCGTCAGAATTATTTTGTAAATCATAAACAAGTTGATTAAATTCTTTGAGAATAGGTTCACCTCTTTCAAAAAGAGTTTGACCAGTACTCGTAAGATGAAGTCTATGATCATTGTATATAAAAAGCTGTGTATTTAATTCTTCTTCTAACTTTGAAATAGATTGTTTTAAAGCTGGTTGTGAGACAAATAATATCTTTGAAGCATGAGAATAATTCTGAGTTTTTGCAATGGTTAAAAAGTAGGAAAGTTGTCTAATATCCATAATTTCTCTTTTTCATTTTTTAGTGACTAATAGCTGTATTCTATCTTTATTTAATATGGGGGTAATTAGTGGTGAAAACCAAAACATTAAATTTACTTTTCCAAAATTTTATTGAAAAAAATAAATTACCAAAAGCGATCATTAAGATTCAAAAGGGTGACGGCCATGAAACAGCCCAATTTGAACATGGTGGAATGATTGAAAAAACACCATTCTTGTTGGCCAGTGTTTCTAAATTATGGGTTACCACTTTAATCTTACAATTAATTGATTCTAATAAATTGCATTACAATAGTATTGTAAC
The DNA here is from genome assembly GCF_000188055.2 of Streptococcus urinalis 2285-97. NCBI lineage: Bacteria > Bacillati > Bacillota > Bacilli > Lactobacillales > Streptococcaceae > Streptococcus > Streptococcus urinalis. Next base: position 1,795,946 of record NZ_AEUZ02000001.1, on the reverse strand, counting down.
CGATTTCATTCCAAAAGAAAAGTTAAAAAATAGTCTTTGTATTCATGGTAAGGACCAGACAGCTTTTTTGACAGTTAAAAACTTGCTTTATCAACGAAGTGGTTTCGGGAATGTCTTTTTGGAAGAACCCATTTTATTAAAAGAACGAATTGCAGCTGAGGATTTTTCTTACACAATTGACGATATGCTTTCTTGGGTTAGCCAAATTGAGGGGCATTTTCTTCCTGATAGTGATGAGGCATACTATGCTGATATTAATTTCTATTTATTAGGAGAAATTGTAGAGTATTGTTATCATTTGTCACTTGATGATTGTGTCAATCGATACATTATGGAACCGCTAGGTTTGTCTGATAGTTATCTTGTCAGTACTGAATTTGATAATATTCCACCTTTATATACAACTAAAGGCTATCTTAATAGACCAAAAGTAATAGCGAGTGGTCAAGGAGCTGGTGGGGGCGTTTCAACGACTGCTGACTTAATGGTCTTTATCAGAGCTTTTATAGAAGGACGCTTGTTTGATATGAAGCACTGGCAGGAATTAAAAAATTATCGTGCGCTCCAAGGAGACTATGCACCTGTTCAATATGGTGGTGGACACATGAAAATTGTCATGGGGCAATATGACCAAGAAAATCAATTATCATTTATTGGTCATTCTGGACTAAGTGGCGCCTTTGCTTTTTATTGCCCAAAACTAGATGTCTATTTGACAGGAACAACTGATAATGTTTCCAAGTCTGAATTATGTATTCAACTCATGTATTTGATATTATTTGAACTAGAAAAAGAAGAAAGCTTGTTAAGCTGATTTTGTAACTATGTGAAGATGTATTCTAAAACTTAAAATCTTGACCTAAGAAAGATTATCTGATAGACTAGTATAGTCTTAAGACAAACCAACTTCTTCTTGGTTTTAGGAGTGCCAATCCTAAGACTCGGTTGAAGCAATAAAAGGAGAAAATGATTATGGCAATCTCAAAAGAGAAAAAAAATGAAATTATCGCTCAATATGCTCGTCATGAAGGTGACACAGGTTCAGTAGAAGTGCAAGTAGCAGTTCTTACATGGGAAATTAACCACCTTAACAACCACATTAAAGAGCACAAAAAAGACCACGCAACTTACCGTGGCTTGATGAAAAAAATTGGTCACCGTCGTAACTTATTAGCATACTTACGTCGTACAGATGTTAACCGTTACCGTGAATTAATCCAATCATTAGGACTACGTCGTTAATTGATAGTGATCTATTCTCAGAACCTTCCGTTGGGAGGTTCTTTTTGTTTATTTGGAACTAAAAAGAAGCAATCACCCTTTTTTTCAAGGTGTTATTTTAGGTCAAATATGATAAAATAGTAGAGATACGTGGTTTTATACAAAGAAGAGTTTAGAAATGCCTTCTAGATTGTTTTTTGTAGCAAAACAACGTAGAAAAAAGACAATAAATAAGAGAGGAAAGAAACGAGACTTAAGGAATAGGCCTTGTTTCAAATGAAAAAATGACAAAACAAACATTTTCAACGACTTTTGCTGGTAAACCATTAATTGTCGAAATTGGTCAAGTAGCTAAGCAAGCAAATGGAGCAACTGTCGTTCGTTATGGAGATTCAACTGTCTTAACAGCAGCAGTTATGTCAAAAAAAATGGCAACTGGGGATTTCTTCCCACTTCAAGTTAACTATGAGGAAAAAATGTATGCTGCAGGGAAATTCCCTGGTGGTTTTATGAAACGTGAAGGTCGTCCATCTACTGATGCCACTCTAACGGCACGACTAATTGACCGACCAATTCGTCCGATGTTTGCTGAAGGCTTTCGCAATGAGATCCAAGTGATTAACACTGTTTTATCTTATGATGAAAATGCAAGTGCACCAATGGCAGCCATGTTTGGATCATCATTAGCACTATCTATTTCTGATATTCCATTTAACGGGCCAATTGCCGGTGTGCAAGTAGGTTATATTGATGGTCAATTTGTCATCAATCCTGACAAAGACCAAATGGAAAAATCCAGTTTAGAATTAACCGTTGCTGGTACCAAAGAAGCCATTAATATGGTTGAGTCTGGTGCAAAAGAACTTTCAGAATCAGTTATGCTTGAGGCTCTTTTAACTGGTCATAAAGCCATTCAAGAGTTAATTGCTTTCCAAGAAGAGATTGTTGCAGCTGTAGGTAAAGAAAAGGCCGAAGTTGAGTTATTGCAAGTTGATTCTGAATTACAAAAAGAAATTAATGATAAGTACTATGGCAGCCTAGCAAAAGCTGTTCAAGTTGAAGAGAAGTTGGCTCGTCAAGATGCCACAAATGCAGTTCGTGAACAAGTTATTGCAGAATATACAGAACGTTATGAGGAAGATCCAGAGATTGAGCGAATCAACCGTGATGTTATCGAAATTCTTGAACAAATGGAACATGCTGAAGTCAGACGATTGATTACAGAAGATAAGGTTAGACCGGATGGTCGTAAAATTGATGAAATTAGACCTTTGGATGCTGAGATTGACTTTTTACCAAAAGTTCATGGTTCTGGACTTTTTACTAGAGGACAAACACAAGCATTGTCTGTTCTGACTTTGGCACCAATGGGTGAGACACAAATTGTTGATGGTCTTGAGCCAGAATACAAAAAACGCTTCTTACATCATTATAATTTCCCACAATATTCTGTTGGGGAGACTGGTCGTTATGGTGCAGCAGGCCGTCGTGAAATTGGACACGGTGCCCTAGGAGAAAGAGCCTTAGCACAAGTATTACCAGATATTGAAGAATTCCCATATGCTATTAGATTAGTTGCTGAAGTTTTAGAATCTAATGGTTCGTCATCACAAGCATCAATTTGTGCGGGGACATTAGCCCTAATGGCAGGTGGTGTGCCAATTAAAGCACCAGTTGCTGGGATTGCGATGGGTCTTATTTCAGATGGAAAGAACTACACTGTTTTGACTGATATTCAGGGCCTTGAAGATCACTTTGGTGATATGGACTTTAAAGTTGCTGGAACACGTGATGGTATCACGGCGCTTCAAATGGATATTAAAATTGAAGGTATCACACCACAAATCTTAGAAGAAGCATTAGCACAAGCTAAAAAAGCTAGATTTGAAATTCTTGATTTGATTGAGTCTACTATCAAAGAACCTCGTCCAGAATTGGCACCAACAGCTCCCAAAATTGACACCGTTAAAATTGATGTTGATAAAATCAAAGTTGTCATTGGTAAAGGTGGCGAAACTATTGATAAAATTATCGCAGAAACTGGTGTTAAAATTGATATTGATGAAGAAGGAAATGTTCAAATCTTCTCTAGTGATCAATCTGCTATTGATAGAACAAAAGCGATTATTGAAAGCTTAGTTCGTGAAGCTAAAGTTGGCGAAGTCTACCATGCAAAAGTTGTCCGTATTGAAAAATTTGGTGCTTTTGTCAATCTTTTTGATAAGACAGATGCTCTTGTTCATATCTCAGAAATCGCTTGGACACGTACAAATAAAGTTGAGGATGTCCTTGAAGTTGGTGAAGAAGTTGATGTTAAGGTTATCAAGATTGATGATAAAGGTAGAGTAGATGCTTCAATGAAAGCTTTACTACCAAAACCTCCAAAACCAGAAAAACAAGACGACGATAAAGAAAGTCACAAAGCTCCTAAAAAAGACTTTGTACAAAGAAATAAAAAAGAAGATAAAGATGACACTAAATAAAGAACTTGATCTCCGTTTAAGGACATTTATCAATGCACCAGATAATTTTTTAGAATGTGTTGGTTTAGTTAATGCCTTGCATCAATATCCTGTTTTAGTAGGAAAAGATCTTTATGCTATTGAAGTTGACGGCGTAAAGGTAGTTCCTGTCTTTACAGACTATAAAGATCTGAATCAATTTAAAACAGAACAAGAAAGTGCTCAAATCCAAGTTTGGCGTGAACAATCTGCGCTAACTGTGCTTGAAGATGTCATTAAAAATGGACTATCTGGACTTGTCTTTAACTTGAAAAAAGTAGGCGATTTTACAAATTCAACGATTTTTAAAAGTTCTGATATGATTCAATTTATTAATAACTTCACAACTATTTTAAATACTGTGATGAGTGACGATAATCAATCGGCAGAAACTATGGATAAGTTTTATTTTGTTCCTGCTTTTGTACTTCCTAAGGATAATCAATTTTATGATCGACTATTTCCAACAATGGCTACTCCTGAAGGGAAGAGCTATGTGCCAGCATTTTCAAACTTACAAAGTCTGGCTAAATGGTACAACCAAGATGACTTTGGAGGTGCTTTTAGAAGAGGAAAAGGGACCATTTTGACTTGGAAAATTGATGATATCTATAAACCTAGAAATGGGGAAAATGATATTGATGAGACCTTTGGTGTCGCTATTAACCCATTTGATGATCAGCAAATTTTGATTGACTGGTCAGAAATAGATAATTGAGGTTGTTTCTATGGGATGGTGGAAAAAAACAATTGCCATTGTCAAAGAACAAGACCCAGCAGCCAGAACAAGTCTCGAAGTCTTATTGACCTATCCTGGTGTAAAGGCTTTAGCGGCTCACCGTTTGTCACATTTTTTATGGCAACATCATTTTCGCCTTTTAGCGAGAATGCATAGTCAATTTTGGCGTTTTTGGACAAATATAGAAATTCATCCTGGTGCTGAAATAGCTAGCGGTGTTTTCATTGACCACGGTGCGGGTCTAGTGATTGGTGAAACTGCTATAATTGAAGAAGGCGTGATGTTGTATCATGGTGTTACACTTGGTGGAACAGGTAAAGATACAGGGAAACGACATCCAACTGTTCGTCGTGGTGCTTTGGTGTCAGCTCATTCACAAATTATTGGACCAATTGAAATTGGTGAAAATGCTAAAGTTGGAGCTGCTGCAGTTGTGTTAACAGATGTTCCATCTGATTTAACTGTTGTTGGTGTTCCTGCCAAAGTTGTCAGAGTTCATGGTGAGAAGGATCTTGCTTCAATTGAGACAATTGAGCAAAGACGTGAAGCTAGTTATAACTCATCTAAGTTATAATAATTTTATCTAAAATGAGAAAGAATAAGAGGACATTACATGATAAAAATCTATAATACCTTAACAAGGCAATTAGAAGACTTTAAACCAATCAAGGAAAATGTGGTTAACATGTATGTCTGTGGACCAACTGTTTATAACTATATTCATATTGGGAATGCCCGTTCTACAGTGGCATTTGATACAATTCGTCGCTACTTTGAATATCGTGGTTATACTGTAAATTATGTTTCAAATTTCACAGATGTTGATGATAAAATAATCAAAGCAGCTGCAGAAGCAGGGATGACCACAAAAGAGCTGTCGGATAAGTTTATTGCTGCTTTTAAAGAAGATACAGCTAAATTAGGTGTAAAACCAGCAACTCAAAATCCTAGAGTCATTGAATTTATGCCTCAAATCATTGATTTTGTGAGTGTCTTGATTGATAAAGGTTTTGCCTATGAGTCTCAAGGAGATGTTTATTTTAGAGTTAGTAAGTCGCAGCATTATGCACAATTAGCTAATAAAACATTAGCAGATTTACAAGTTGGTGCTTCAGGTAGAACAGATGACGAAACCTTAAAAAAAGAAAATCCACTTGATTTTGCACTTTGGAAATCTGCGAAGGAAGGTGAAATTTCTTGGGACAGTCCTTGGGGACAAGGTCGTCCAGGTTGGCATATTGAGTGTTCTGTGATGGCGACAGAACTTTTAGGAGATACTATTGATATCCATGGTGGTGGTGCAGATTTAGAATTTCCTCATCATACCAATGAAATTGCACAGTCTGAAGCAAAAACTGGGAAACCATTTGCTCATTATTGGATGCATAATGGTTTTGTCAATATTGATAATGAAAAAATGTCAAAATCTTTGGGCAATTTTATTACTGTGCATGACATGTTAAAAACAGTAGATGGGCAAGTGCTACGGTTCTTCTTAGCAACTCAGCAATATCGTAAACCCATTAATTTTACCGAAAAAGCCATTCATGATGCAGAAGTTAATGTCAAATACCTAAAAAATACTTACCAACAACCACTTGTTGCTAGTCATGATGATATGGAGTTAGAATCTTTTAAATCTCAATTTATTGAAGCGATGGATGATGATTTTAATGCTGCAAATGGTATTACATTGATTTTTGAATTTGCAAAATGGATCAATTCGGGTCACTATAATCAAGAAATCAAAGATGAATTTGAAAAGATGCTTAGTGTATTTGGTATTGTCTTTGAAACTGAAGTATTAGATAGTGATATTGAGGCTCTAATTGCTGAACGTCAGGAGGCACGAAAGCAAAAAGACTTTGCCAAAGCAGATGCTATTCGTGATCAATTGGTGAAAGAAGGCATTAAATTGTTAGACACCAAAGACGGGGTGAGGTGGACACGTGACTAATGTTGATGTTAATCTCATAAATGGTATTGCTTTAGCCTTTGAAGGAGACGCAGTTTATTCTTATTTCATTAGACGGTATCTGATATTTCAAGGCAAGACGAAGCCTAGTCAACTGCATCATTTAGCAACACGATTTGTTTCTGCAAAAGCACAAGCTTATTTAATTCAAACAATGTTGGATGAAGGGTTGTTGACTGACAAAGAAATGGCTATTTATAAAAGAGGTCGTAATACGAATAGTCATACCAAAGCTAAAAATGCGGACGTCGTTACTTACCGCATGTCAACTGGCTTTGAAGCTCTTATGGGTTATCTAGATATGACCTTACAAAAAGATCGTCTAAGAGAGTTAATCGATTGGTGTATAAACACTATCGAAAATAGAGATAGCGCTAAATAGCCTATCTTTTTTATTTTCTTAATTATTTTTCCATTTTTTTTCGAATAAAGATATAGAGATAGTTTAGAAATAAAAAGGAGAAAAAATGTTAAGAAAACCAAAAAGAGCTATTTTACTTTTGGGACTTCTGATGTCGGTATTTTTACCAATGAATTCAGTTTATGGTATTGAAGCTACTGATGAGAATACACTACAAAGTAGTCAAGAAGACGCAGTAGACACCGTTATGATTTCAGCTCAACAGAGAAATAGACAGTCGGGCCCTATTATCGAAGCGAGCGTTCATTTACCAAAATCTGTTGAAAAAAGAACGACCGCACAACTATTTTTGAAAAATGAAACAGGGAGTGTTGTAGGAAGTTTACGTTATGATATTCCAAGTGGCCAATCTTATTTTAACGGTTGGTTTGATATGAAACATCTACCAAATTCCCAGTACACTGTCTCAGTTCTAATCAGAGATAATCAAAAGGAGTATAAAGGTCAAAGTTCAGCTGTAAGATATGATCATTCCGAAAATCATATCGAAAATAAAGACAAGGAAATTCACCAGGAAAAAACAACTCAAAAGCTTAATGATTCCAGTAAACAAGAACAGAATGATATTAAAGTTAATTCCTCAGACTCAATAGTTGTACCAAATCCTAAAATAAAAAAATCACAAAAAAATGATAAAACTGATAAAAAAATAAAGGATGATAACTCAGTTGAAAAAAAGATGACTAGTCCTTTAGTTGAAGAAAATCAAAAGACCTTGCAGGATATGAATGAAGTAAGTGTTAGCTCAAAACAAAAAAATCATTTACTGAAGAAAATCATTTTAAGTATCATTGCAATTGTGTTATTGGGATTTGCTGGGGCTATCCTCCTTTCTTTAAAACCAAAAAGAAAATAAAGACTTGCTGTGATAAGCTCTGTTTCATGATATAATAATGATATGAAAACATATGATAATAATTCTCAAAAAGAGACGTCTGATATCGTTTATGGTGTTCATGCTGTTATAGAAAGTTTGACAGCTAATACAGCAAATAAACTCTATATTCAAGATGACTTACATGGAAAAAATGTAGATAAAATAAAAGCATTGGCAACAGAGAAAAAAGTTTCCATTTCTTGGACACCAAAAAAAACCTTATCAGAGATGACTGATGGTGCAGTTCATCAGGGATTCGTATTAAGAGTCTCAGCATTTGCTTATTCAGAACTAGAAAGTATTATTAGTAGAGCTTCACATGAAGAAAATCCACTAATTTTGATTTTAGATGGCATTACGGATCCTCATAATTTTGGATCCATATTGAGAACAGCTGATGCTACAAAGGTAAGTGGTATTATTATTCCAAAACATAGAGCAGTAGGTGTTACTCCAGTGGTTGCTAAGACCTCAACTGGTGCGGTTGAATATGTTCCAATTGCTAGAGTTACAAATCTAAGCCAAACTTTGGATAAGTTAAAAGAAGAAGGCTATTGGATTTTTGGAACTGATATGGATGGAACGTCTTCTCATAAGTGGAATACAAGTGGAAAAATTGTCCTCATTATTGGTAATGAAGGTAAAGGTATTTCTGCAAATCTTAAAAAACAAGTTGATGAAATGATTACGATTCCAATGGAAGGTCATGTTCAAAGCCTTAATGCTAGTGTAGCTGCAGCTCTATTAATGTATGAAGTTTTTCGCAACAAACTCAATTAAAACATGAAAAAAAGAATTTTACTGGTTGATGGCTATAATATGATAGCTTTTTGGACAGAAACAAAACAATATTTTAAGACGAATAAATTAGATCAAGCAAGAGAAATACTATTAAGAAAGCTTAATCATTATGCCCATTTTGAAAATATAGATATTGTTTGTGTCTTTGATGCTCAATATGTCCCTGGAGTTAGACAAAGTTATGAACAATATAAGATAACAACTATATTTACTGAAGAAGATGAAACAGCAGACTCATATATTGAACGGTTAGCTGCTGACTTAAATAATGGAATCCATCTGGTAGAAGTTGCAACGAGTGATCTTAATGAGCAATGGACTGTTTTTTCTCAAGGTGCACTACGAGTATCAGCGCGTGAACTCGAAAAAAGGGTAAATACGGTAAAATCTGATTTGGATAAAATGTCACAGTCTATTGATTTAAAAAAACCAAAACTAGGTTCGTTTAATAATGATCAACTCAATCAATTACGTCAATTTATGAATGATATTGATTAATTATTTTTAAAATTAGCGAATTAAAGGCCCAAAGTACTTGCTTTGAGCCTTTAAATTTGGTATCATATTAGACGGTATTGTTTACCCCATTTGAAAGGCCCCGGAACCTTCCAAATAACTCGTGGACCGGAACATCCACAACTGTAAACACATATTACGAATTCGTATAGGAGAAATCATGAATAAAACAACTTTTATGGCTAAACCAGGCCAAGTTGAACGTAAATGGTACGTTGTTGACGCAACAGATGTACCTCTTGGACGTCTTTCTGCAGTAGTTGCTAGCGTACTTCGCGGAAAAAACAAACCAACTTTTACACCACACACTGATACTGGTGATTTTGTAATTGTTATCAATGCTGAAAAAGTTAAATTAACTGGTAAAAAAGCAAGTGATAAAATTTACTACACTCACTCAATGTACCCAGGTGGTTTGAAACAAATTTCAGCAGGTGAACTACGTTCTAAAAATGCTGTACGTTTGATTGAAAAATCAGTTAAAGGCATGCTTCCACATAACACTCTTGGACGTGCACAAGGTATGAAATTGAAAGTCTTCGTTGGTGGTGAGCACACTCACGCTGCACAACAACCTGAAGTACTTGATATCTCAGGACTTATCTAAGAGGAAAGGAGCATATTATAATGGCACAAGCACAATACACAGGTACTGGTCGTCGTAAAAACGCTGTTGCACGCGTTCGTTTAGTACCAGGTACAGGTAAAATTACTGTAAATAAGAAAGATGTAGAAGAATACATCCCACACGCAGACCTTCGTCTTGTTATCAACCAACCTTTTGCAGTTACTTCAACTGAAGGTTCATATGACGTTTTTGTTAACGTTATCGGTGGTGGATACGCTGGTCAATCAGGTGCGATACGTCATGGTATCTCACGTGCACTTTTAGAAGTTGACCCAGATTTCCGTGATTCATTAAAACGCGCTGGACTTCTTACACGTGATGCACGTATGGTTGAACGTAAAAAACCAGGCTTGAAAAAAGCTCGTAAAGCATCACAATTCTCAAAACGTTAATTCGTTGCTGGGAAGCACAATACAAACGAAAATACTTTGCAACTTGCAAGGTATTTTTTGTATGAGAACTGGCGGTACACAATTAGGCTAGCTCTAACGACTTTAGTCGCATAGAGATATGCTATGCACAGTTGCCTCAAGAAAACAAGTAGAGCGATGTTTGATTGGATGGCAACCACTACATAATGGAAATATCTAGAAATGTCTATTATAACTAAATAAAAAAGTTTCAGGAAAATACTTATTTTTCGGAAAGTTAGCTATTAATATTTATCAATGATAAAAATAGCATGTTTTAAGGGACTGACATCAAAAAGTGAGAATTTAATAAAAAGACTTGACACAATTCGTTTACAATGGTAAACTCATTTTAAACATATTTGTTTACATCTGTAGACAAATATGGGGGGGAGGAGAATGAGCACAATAGAATTTAATACTTATATCACAGATGCAGAATGGGAAGTCATGCGTGTAGTTTGGGCAAATGATCGAGTAACTAGTAAAAAAGTCATTTCCGTATTGCAAGAAAAAATGGACTGGACACAATCCACTATCAAAACGATCTTAGGTCGATTAGTTGGAAAAGGCGTACTAAATACAGAGCATGAAGGTAGAAAGTTTATTTACACTGCCAATATTGAAGAGACAGAAGCCGTAAGGGATTATGCAGAAGATATTTTTAACCGTATTTGAAATAAGAAAGTCGGAAATGTAATAGGAAGCATCATTGAAGATCATGTTTTAAGCTTCGATGATATAGATCGACTAGAAAAAATATTAGAGATGAAAAAATCTTTCGCAGTAGAAGAAGTGGATTGCAATTGTCCAGAAGGACAATGCGAATGTCATTTACATCATCATTAAGCATAAGGAGGAATTTAAAATGAATAATTACAACAAATATTCCTCCCATAATCACCATGATTATGACGACATGGATAAGTTAAAACACGAGCATGGAATCACAGATGAACATGGATACCATAAGGAGCAACATCAAGTACATCATGCTGGGCATAATCACTGCGGGCACAGTGGACATGATCACAGCGGACACAGTGGACATGATCACCATCATCACGGAAGCTTTAAGGAACTTTTCTTAAAGTCATTGCCACTAGGAATCATTATTATGCTCTTAGTCCCTTTGCATGGATTTGAACTACCATTCCAGTTTACTTTTCCATATTCTGATATTGTAGTAGCTATTTTATCTACTATATTAATTATTTATGGTGGACGTCCATTCTATCAAGGTGCAGTTGACGAATTTAAACAAAAAGAACCTGGAATGATGGCACTCGTTTCTTTAGGTTTAAGTGTTTCATATTTATACAGTATTTATGCTGTGATCATTACCTACGTAACGGGTGAACACGTGATGGACTTTTTCTTTGAATTTGCTTCATTACTATTAATCATGCTATTAGGTCACTGGATTGAGATGAAAGCTATTGGAGAAGCAGGAGACGCACAAGCAGAATTGGCTAAGTTAGTGCCGAAAGATGCTCACGTTGTATTAGAAGACGATTCAATTGAAACACGACCAGTTGCTGACTTACAGGTAGGTGATTTAATTCGTGTTCAAGCCGGAGAAAATGTGCCAGCAGACGGGATTATCGAGCGTGGCGAATCACGTTTAAATGAAGCTCTTTTGACTGGAGAATCAAAAGCAGTTAAAAAAGGCCCTGGCGATGAAGTAATCGGGGGCTCAACAAATGGAGAAGGGGTTCTTTATATTAAAGTGAATGAGACAGGTGATCAATCCTTCATCTCTCAAGTTCAGAATTTAATCAGCCAAGCTCAAAGTCAGCCTTCCAGAGCAGAAAATATTGCTCAAAAGGTTGCAGGGTGGCTCTTCTATATTGCTGTTATTGTCGCGCTAATTGCTTTTGTAGTGTGGAGGATTATTGGAGATATCCCAACGGCAGTTATATTTACTATTACTACATTAGTTATTGCTTGTCCGCACGCATTGGGTCTGGCTATTCCATTGGTAACCGCCCGTAGCACAAGCTTAGGAGCTAGCCGTGGCTTACTAGTAAAAGACCGCCAAGCCTTAGAAATAGCTCAAGATGCAGATGTGATGATTTTAGATAAAACGGGTACTTTAACAACTGGTGAATTTAAAGTATTAGATGTAAAACTTCTTAATGACAAATATACAAAAGAGGAAATCATTGCCTTATTGGCAGGTATTGAAGGAGGATCTAGCCACCCAATTGCTCAATCAATTATAAGTTTCGCCGAGCAGCAAAATATACGTCCAGCATCTTTTGATTCGATTGATGTGATTTCCGGTTCTGGAGTAGAGGGTAAAGCAGGTGGGCACCGTTACCAATTAATCAGTCAAAAAGCCTATGGACGTAATCTTGATATGGATACTCCAAAAGGAGCAACTCTTAGTGTCTTAGTAGAAAACGATGATGCCATTGGTTCTGTAGCTTTAGGGGACGAATTAAAACCAACGAGTAAAGAGTTAATTAAAGCTCTTAAAAAGAACAATATTCGACCAATTATGGCAACAGGTGATAATGAAAAAGCGGCTCAAGGCGCGGCAGTAGATTTAGGGATTGAATATAGATCAAATCAATCTCCACAAGACAAATATGAGTTAGTTAAAACACTTAAAGATGAAGGAAAGAAAGTTATCATGGTAGGTGATGGTGTAAATGATGCTCCTTCTCTTGCCTTAGCAGATGTTGGTATAGCTATAGGTGCTGGAACTCAAGTTGCGTTGGATTCAGCTGATGTCATATTGACTCAATCCGATCCAGGAGATATTGAATCATTCATTGAATTAGCACACAAAACAACTCGTAAAATGAAACAAAACCTATTTTGGGGAGCTGGTTATAACTTTATAGCTATCCCTCTAGCTGCAGGAATTTTGGCTCCTATTGGTATCACATTAAGCCCTGCATTAGGAGCAACCCTAATGTCTGTGTCAACAGTCATCGTCGCCATTAATGCTATGTTATTAAGTTTAGATCCAAAAAATAACGGTTAACAGATCGAATGATTGAAACTCCTTAAAGTATCAAGATACAATAGTTTTACAGGAGAAAAAGAGATGTAAGTACTGGCTCTTTGTGAAATCGTGTTGGTAGAAGTAGACGATTTTTAATTTATTATAGAACCGATTTCTTTTAAAAATCCTAAAAGCCACCTATTTCGACAGTTTTATAGCTTGTTATTCTATTTTCTTGACAATAATACCACCGTCTCCACACGTTTTTTAACCATAAAAAACCACCTCCATGAGCATTTGATTATATTGTACCAAATCCAACTTGGAGGTGTTTTTATTTAATTCTCATTTACGGGGGTCGGTGCCAATTAAAATTGCGTATTTTTTATTTAAAATGTATTAGAATTAAATTCATATAAAATATGCACGAAAAATAAATCAAAATTAAAAAGTACAAATTAATGAAGTGATTATTGATAAAAATAGTTAATAATTGGTTAAACAAAATATATAACTCGTTTAAAAATTTATAGAAATGAACCATTATAAATCTCCTCTTAAATATTGAAAAAATCATTGGCAGTGGACATACTTTAAGACTATATATTTCTGAAACTAGTTTCACAATACAAATATTGACATGCAATTATTAATTGGTGGATTTTAAGTTGACATCTACAAAGTTTAATGTTAGAATACATTCAAAAATATATTTGAATAAGGTGTTTTATGATTCAAAATATTGTTACTTCAATAATCCTGTATTCTGGGACAGCCGTAGACTTACTTATTATCCTAATGTTATTTTTTGCCAAAAGAAAAAGCAGAAAGGACATCATTAACATCTATTTAGGACAATTTCTAGGCTCTGTTAGTCTAATATCCCTAAGTTTGCTTTTTGCATTTGTCTTAAATTATATTCCTAGTAAAGAGATTTTAGGTTTACTCGGTTTGATTCCAATTTTCCTAGGCCTCAAAGTTTTGCTTTTAGGAGATTCTGATGGAGAAGCTATTGCAAAAGATGGTTTGCGAAAAGACAATAAAAACCTGATTTTTCTAGTCGCTATGATTACTTTTGCAAGTTGTGGTGCTGACAATATTGGTGTCTTTGTCCCATATTTTACCACCTTAAATTTAGCGAATTTGATAGTGACTTTACTTACTTTTCTAGTCATGATTTATCTCTTGGTTTTTTCTGCCCAAAAATTAGCACAAGTCCCTTCTGTTGGAGAAACTTTGGAAAAATATAGCAGATGGTTTATTGCCGTTGTCTATTTAGGATTGGGGATGTATATCCTGATTGAAAACAACAGCTTTGACATGCTATGGGCTGTGTTAGGCTAGGAGAAAAAATTATGAAAAAAGATAGTATCTGTCAAATGGATGTTATAAATCAACAAAATGTTACAACCGCAACGAACTACCTTGAAAAGGAAAAAGTCCAAAAATCACTTCGCATTTTATCAAAATTTACCGATAATAAACAGATAAATATCATTTTTTATCTCCTTGCCGTCGAAGAACTCTGTGTCTGCGATATAGCCTGTTTATTAAATCTCAGTATGGCATCTGCCTCCCACCATCTTCGTAAACTAGCCAATCAAAACATCTTGGACACTAGAAGAGAGGGGAAAATTATATATTATTTTATAAAAGATGAGGAAATCAGAGATTTTTTTAATCAACTAGGATAACAACTATTTTTACTACTTTTCCATGGTTATAGGGAGATTATATATGAAATTTTTTGATGAAAATTACTCACAAGAAATACCTACTCGTATCAAATGTTTAAGAAAAAAGTATAATTTAAAGCAAGCGACCTAGGTAATGCAGGTCAAGTTAGCCAAGTTGAAAAGGGAGGAATTTGAAAGAATTTGTATCTTTTATTTTTTGTTTCATTTATGCCCTATGCTACTGGAATAGTTAGTAGTCATTTCATGAATCATACGGCACAGCTCTTTTATGGACTGATTGTTATTGTTTCAACGGTAGCAAACTGGTTTTTACATAAAGTAATTGATAAACCCAATATAGATCAGAAAGAATTACTTGAAGCTACCGCACAATATAGAAAGTTATTGATACCTGACCTAATAATTAAAGGAGTGGGATTGATTCTATCTTTAATTGTCTATCCTCCGATTATGATGTATAGTGTTTTAATTGCGGCATTTTACCATTTTACATCATAACTTTAAAAACACTATCTGAAAAAAGAGTGAATAACTAAAAATGGTGACCAAGGTTTGGCGTATTATATTAATTCTTACATACCTAAACTATTTCCCCATTTTAAAAATATTGATTCAAATTTTATGAAATTAATTAGTAGATATCGTTCTGAAAAGCCTTGATATTGCACTGTTTTTAACCCAACTGAAACTCATACTTTCCAAACCAGGTCTTAAAAAAGCCCGTAAAGCATCACAATTCTCAAAACGTTAAGAACCCCTTTACATCAACGATTACAAGCATTTTGCAAGTCTCTTGCAAGGTGCTTTTTTTGTCGTTTTTGCTTTTGATACCTTTTTGAAAAAACTTCTCCATCTTTTTTGACTGTTAGGTTTGCTGAAAGACTTGTTGAAGCATGAAAGACCAAGACTAGAAAATCAGCTCGCTTATTATGGGGGTAGGATAGACAAAAATAGCTTTCAACCCTTTTGTTGAAAATTCAGTATTATCAAGGAGTTACGAGGTCAAAAATGAGAATAAAAGATTATGCTGATAGTCTAGGAGTTAGTAGCCAATCTATCTATAAACGCATACGCTCTCCAAAATATAAAGAAATGTTGAAAGGTCATTTATACCGAGACAACCAAAAGGTTGAAAATCTTGATTTGATAGGCATTAAGATACTTGAAGATTATCATTTTGAGAATGATGTCATTGAACTGGAAAAAACGCTGGGTGATATTCAAGAAGAATTCGAGCAAGAAAAGAAGGGAATGCAATATCGGATAGATAGACTAGCTGACAAGTTAACTCCTTTACTTGAGGACAACCAAAACTTGGTACAAAAAAATTATGAGTTACTCAACTATGTTCGGAGCTTGGAACGACAGAAGCTATTGCTGATTATTACTTTAGCTGTCATGGTAATCACTTTATTAGTGGCAATATGGCTTGCCATCTTTTGATGGCAATTGTCGGACAATGCGAAGCGTCCGACCAAGGGCACTGCTTAAGTGCCCTACTCGCTTCGGCGAGTATAATCGAAGCTCCTCTTGTGGCTCGAGAGGTGGTTCGAAGTCGCTCCTGTATTCGGAGCGAAGAGCTGTCTGCAAGACCCTTCGGAGAACGCACATTTACGTAGTAAAGTGTAGTGCGTTACACTTTACATGGAAGTTATGCCGATCCCTTAAGAAGAAATCCAGATAATAGGTTGCTTATTCATGGTGGCAATTACCGCCACCATCTCGGCGACCTTTTGAGCCGAGAAAGGAGAATTAAAAAATGAGTTATGTTGTTGCTAGAAGGGCTAAGTACAAGTCAGGTCAGTTGACGGCTATTTATAATCATAATGAACGGATTTTTAAAAATCACTCAAATAAAGAAATTGACGTTGAGAAATCTCACCTTAATTATGAACTGACAAATCGAGACCAGGCACAAAATTATCACAAACAAATAAAGGAGCATATCAATGAAAATCGCTTATCTACTCGTGGAGTCCGTAAAGATGCTATACTCTGTAACGAATGGATTATTACTTCAGATAAAACGTTTTTTAACTCGTTAGATGAGAAACAGACACGAGAGTTTTTTGAGACAGCTAAAGATTATTTTGCTGAAAAATATGGTGATGCTAATATTGCTTACGCTAGAGTTCACCTTGATGAAAGTACTCCGCATATGCATTTAGGTATCGTGCCAATGAAAAATGGTAAGTGAAGTTCAAAAGCACTGTTTGGAAATAAAGAGAAACTTGTAGCAATCCAAGATGAACTTCCCAAGTACCTTAATGAGCATGGTTTTAACCTACAACGTGGCGAAATAGGCAGTAAGAAAAAACATTTGGAAACTGCTGAATTTAAAGAAAAACAACGATTACTGGATAACGCTGATAGAAAACTAGCTGATAAACATGAAGAATTGAAAGCACTTGATGATAAGATTTCAAATGTTAACGATACAATAGCTGATAAAGAAAGTAGGCTTAAAGAATTGGAAGCGAAAGAATGGGATGCTGTTGGCGATTTGAAGCAGTATGAATTAGAGAAACAGTCACTAGCTGAAAGCATTGAAGACATAAAAGACATTGAACTATTACAACTTGATAGAATTCAAAAAGAAGATTTGGTAAAACAAAGCTTTGATGGCAAATTGAAGATGGATAAAGAAACCTATAATAGACTATTTCAAACTGCTTCGAAACATGCATCTAGTAATGCTGAGTTAAAAAGAGAGTTGGTTAAAGCCCAGTCGCAGAACAATCACCTTTCTAGAGAATTACTCAATCACCGTAAGACAGCTGATAAAAATATCAAATTAAGTCAAGAAAACAGAAAATTAAAGGACAAAGTAAAAATGCTTGATGAACAAGTGAAAATTCTGAATAAAAGCCTCTCTGTTTGGAAAGAAAAAGCTAAAGAATTTATGCCTAAACAGGTTTATAGAGAAACATTATCAATCATAAACTCTCTAAATCCTATTGGTTTAGCTAAAACAGCAATCAGACAAGTTAAGAAGATGGTTGATAGTAATAGTTAGCTATTTTTATGCCGTGAAAGTCTCTTGATAACAAGCTAGGCAAGTTTAGACTAGATGGGGTCGAGTCGTCATGCTAAAGAACTGGCGACCGATCGCCATAGGCTAAAACAGTCTAGGTTACTTGTTGTCAAGAGAACCATGGAATAAATGAGCAAGGAGAAATTAAAATGACAGATAAAAAAATTGTTTATTACTTTGACCATGACTTATCAAAAAAAGATACGGGAGGAGTAGGACCTACCTACACCGGTAAAAATCTTTTATTCCTACTTTGGTGGACATATTCTTATGTGGCAGAAGACAATTTAGACATTGATACGTCATTGTTTGAAGTCCCAGAATTCAATGATTTTTACAATAATGGTCTAGAGCTTTATCGTATAAAAAATGAACTAGCTAATTACAATATCAGATTTGGATATGAGGTTAATCCAAAAGATAGTACAAAGATGCTGATAGGTATTTTGCCAACTGATGAAGAAGATTATGTTAAGGGATATAGAAATTTTATTGCTGATATTTCCAATCCGGACACACGTTACGCAATCTATCATCGACTAATTAAAACCATGGACACAATGCTACCGATTGAACAAATTAATGTTTATAAAAGCCTTGCAAAAGGTAATAAAAAGTGATAGAGTGGAAGAAAGTTGAGATTGAGTTTGAATTGGTAACAATTCATTCAAAAAATACTTATTGAAGGTATTAGGTAGAGGTGTTGCCTCCTGAGTATACTTAGGTAAATCCCCGACTGGGTTCTCAGCTTTTACATTAGGAGAAGGTTGATTGACTGGTAACAGTTTTCTCAAAGGTGTTGTTTATCAATACAGGGTTGGCTCTGCCTTGTGGAATATCTACTAAACAGCCCAAACTAATTTTGCTCCTAGTTAATTTGTAATCTTCAAAAAGCCTTGGCATTACGCTAAGGCTTTTTGATTGCTATTTAAACAATTTCATATAGTCGCTTCGAGTAGGAAGCAAGTAATCAATAACAACCCTATTCTCTTCCTCTTCGATATGGTATAGGACAATATAATTTTTACTTAAGGTGTAACCTCTAGTACTGTGATAATTGCTGATTTCTGAACCATATTTTTCATCGGCATCAAAACCAACTTCTGGGAAAACTTCAAGTTTTTCTATGTCATTAATGATTTGCTCCATTTTACGCTGACCTGATGTTGAGGAATAGTTTTGGGAAATATAATCACGAATTTCTTTTAGCTTCTCTAAAACATCAGGAGCATAGATAATCTGATATTTCTTATAGTCCAAGTTCAGCCCTCACTTCTTCAGAGGTATAAAACTTCCCTTGACGAACATCCTCAATATTTTTGCTGATTTCGGCTTGAAATTGCTTGAAAAGTTTTTCTTTCTCTAACTCCTCTTCCGTCAATAAGTCAACCTCGTTTGTGACAACGACATTTTGTAGGAATAATCTTAAAGCAGATGATAAGGTTAAATTTTTTTTGTTTAATACTGTCATTGCTTCGCTTACCAATTCTTTGTTAGCTTGGAATGTGACAGCTCTATTTTTTTCTGCTGTAACCATATTATGTAACTCCTTTATGTAATTTATTTAATTATCTCATACACATAAAAAAAGTCAATAAAAAAAGACTCAATATTGAGACAAATTTTCATTATTTTATAAGCACCGAAACCTTAGAGATTTGATACCTTTTTGATACCGTTTGAGTTTAAATATTTGTGTATATATAAGAATTTTAACTATATTTGGATTTAGAAACGTTGATTTTAAAGGGATTTGACTTTAAAAAACAGAATGAACCAAAAACCAGGTCTTAAAAAAGCTCGTAAAGCTAGCCAGTTCTCTAAACGTTAAGAACCAGCTACATAACAGCAGAATAATACTTCATGGATTTTCATGGAGTATTTTTTATTGGGAACTGGCAGTACAATTGACGCAGTCGTTGCAACTTCAGTTGCTTACGAATACGGCTGCAAAGGAGACAACGTCTCTGTGCCTCAAAACGTTAATTATCTGCGATATATCAACGTTTCAAGACATTCAGGATTTTTATCTTGGGTGTCTTTTTTTGTCTAGAAATCAAGAGTATTCACTAAAATTTCCTATGTTGATTTCGAGGTTTTCAAAAGGATTTCTTTCCACTATTAATTTTGTTCAGCTCTTCAGAATAATAGAATAAATCGTAATAGCTTATAATTAAAAATATTTAAAATTTCGATAACTGTTAAAGATAGTGATGCTATAGCATAAGACGTTGTCTACTTGAAATTTATGATAAAATGAAGAAAAGAACAAGGGAGGTTTAGAATGATTATTAATCAATTGAAACAAAAGGAAGGCTTTACCAATTCCGAACAGGCAATCGCAGATTTTGTATTAAAATTTCCTAATGGAATTATAGGGATGACTGCTAGTCAGCTAGGGGAATCGAGCATGACATCTAAAGCCTCTGTTCTAAGACTTTGTAAAAAACTAGGATTATCAGGTTATAATGAGTTTTTACGGTTGATTGAATTTGAAACACACGAACAATCACGATTTCTTGCTCTCTTGGATGATGAGCCGATTAATAATAAGACACCCATAAAAGAGCTCATGGATTTGGTGCCTACCATTTATACTCAAGCTATATTTAGTACAAAGTTGGCCCTAAATCCAACTATTGTCCAAAGAGTTGTTAATCGTATAAAAATGGCAGATAGAATTGATCTTTATGGTGTAGGAATTGTAGAGTCTGCTGTGGACATGGCAGTTTTTAAGTTTCAAGCATTGGGATTAAATGCACACAAACAGACAAACATCAATGAACATGCGATAGTTGTAACTAAAGAAAATCAGCGCATCGTGTCTATTTTACTCTCGTTTATAGGAAAAAATGAGATGATATTAGCAGCAGCAAACTATCTAAAAAGTAATGGTATTTTTACAGTTGGAATTGGAAGTTTGGATAACCTTGATTTAAAAGAGATTTGTCATGAGTATCTACCAATTACTGTTGATAGTCATATTCTAACGATGGAAGCTTTGGCACCATATTCAGCAACGACTTATATTTTAGATTTGCTTTACGCAGGCCTTGTGATAGCTGATTATAATCAACAGGTTGCATTTGCAAAGCAAGTTATTGAAAAAGATAGATACCAGTCTTAGAACCTGTTTAAAATCTCTCCCCAGTAGGATTTTTTACAGCTAAATTAGTGGTAAATTTCTTTGTTTTTTGTTGATTTTAGTGGATAGGAAAATAATCAAATGAGAATAGCCTGTTTTGTAAGAATCTTACCTTACTAAAATTCAGATTTTAAACAGATTCTTAGGTTGAATGTAGCATGACAAAGTAATGAAAACTTTATATTGGACCAAAAGTATCAACAAGGTCATCTGATTTGTTCATTTTATGAACCTTAGGACCTTTCTAACAGGTAAGTATAGAACTTTGAGATGGCACATGGTAAGATAAGCTCAAGAAAAACAAAAGGAGTTTATCATGAATGATAAGGAATTAGCACAACGTATCCTTGAGCTTGTGGGTGATGAAGCAAATTTATCAGATGTTACTCATTGTGTCACACGTCTACGTTTATCTTTTAAGGACGGTGATAAGATTCAAAGCAATGAGATCTCTGCTTTGCCTGGTGTTTTGGGAGTAAATACTGTTGGCAATCAATTTCAAGTAATCTTAGGAGGGAAAGTCACTTCGGTCTATGAAGCTTTCACAAGCTTAGTCAGTCTTGATGGAAGTAATCAAGTAGAAAACGATGCTCCAAAAGGGAACTTAATTGATCGCTTCTTAGATACCTTGTCAGGTATCTTTGTACCGATTATTCCAGCTATTATTGGGGCTGGGATGATAAAGGGAGTTCTTTTCTCCCTCATGTTCTTCGGCGTCATTTCATCTGACAGTGAGAATTTTCAAATCATCAATGTTTTTTCAGATGCAGCCTTTTATTTTATTCCCGTCTTGATTGCTAACTCTACTGCAAATCGTTTTAAGGTTAATCCCTATATTGCGATGGCGATTGCTGGTATTTTAATCCATCCTACTATGGTTGAGTTAATGAGCAAACATTCAAGTGTTCATCTGTTTGGAATTCCATTTACAAGTGCTAGCTATTCAAGTAGTGTCTTGCCGATGATTATGGCTGTTGGTTTCCAAATCTATGTTGAACGTTTCCTCAAACTATACATTCCAAAGATTCTCCAAACTTTATTGGTACCACTATTAACTATTTTGATTGTCGCACCTGTTGTACTTGGTATTTTAGGTCCTTTGGGTACGATTATCGGGAATGGAATTGGTCAAATCTTTATTAAATTCTACATGGCACAAAGCTGGTTAGCTGGTGCAGTTATTAGTGCAGTTTATCCTTTCATGGTTATTCTAGGGATGCACGTTGGTTTTACACCAGTTATGGTACAGAACCTTTCTCAATATGGTGTTGACTATTTGATGGCTCTCTTTGTCGCTTCCAATGCTGCACAAGCTGGCGCAACATTTGCAGTCTTTACAAAAACGAAAAATAAAGAGTTTAAAGCCACAGCAGGCACAGCAGCTTTCAATGCCTTCCTGGGGATTACAGAACCGGCGCTCTTTGGGGTAACCTCTCGCTTGAAACGTCCTCTTATTGCAGTAGCTATTGGTGGGGCTGTTGGTGGTGTGATTGCAGGAGCCTTCCGTGTAGAAGCACTGGGGATGGGAACGGGACCAATTGCGGGTCTTCCCCTTTTCTTCGGTAAAACCTTTATTTATTACATAATTTCTTGGGTAGTTGCTTTGGTGATTGGTTTTGTCTTGACTTACGTCATAGGCTTTGATGATATTCCTGAAAAAGGGCTTCTGAAGTGACCAGTAAAAATTTTATTGCTAAAATTGACAATATGTCATTCTATATCTTTTGGTTGACACCTATTATTGTTTTTTGGGGGACAGCCGCTCTCGTCTTAGCATTATATACGCCAGTACTTGGTTGGATTTCATTGCCTTTAGAGTGGATTATGAATCTCATGGGAGTTTCTCAAGCGCATATTGCAGCTAGTGCAATCATGTCTGGTCTGGCTGATAATTATTTACCTGTCATCATTGGTAGTAGTATTACAGCAACATCAACAAAAATAATTGTTGCAATGATGAGTATCCTTTCCATTATTTACCTTTCAGAAACAGCAACTTTGTTGACATCAACAAAAACAGTTCCACGTTTTATTGATGTGATCTTCATCTTTTTGGAAAGAACTTACCTGTCACTTCCATTTGTTATTTTATTTGTGAAATTAATTGCCTAAGGAGTTTACTATGAAAATCGTACGCTTATTTGAAGATGATATGCTTTCAGTTGAAGAAGAAAAGATAGCATCACTTGGTTTAGACCTTGATATTGAAGTTAAGCCAACTGTTACAGAAGAAGTGATCAAAAATGCCAAGGATGCTGATATCATCATTACTGTTTATGAACCATTAACAAAACATGTTTTGGAACATTTACCAAACTTAAAATTAGTCGTCTACCGTTCAATTGGTTTCAATAATATTGACATGACTTATGCCAATCAAATTAATTTGCCGGTCTCACATATTACAAAATACTGTGTAGATGAAGTTGCTAACTATGTAGTTGCTGCCATTTTATCCTACAGCAGACGTTTACTTGATTTTAATCGTTCTGTTAAAGTCGATAAAAAATGGGATTCTGAACTTTTCCCAGATATTAGACGTTTATCAACACAAACCATTGGTTTAATTGGTTTCGGTAATATTCCGAAATTGGTAGCAGAACGCATGAAAGTCTTTGGATCAAAAATTGTCGCTTATGATCCTTTTATAGATGATAATGTATTTGCTCGTTATGGTGTAGAAAAAGTAACTTTAGAGGACCTTTTTAGTCAAAGTGACTATATTTCATCACATTTACCACTAAATGATGCAACCAAAGAGCTTATTAACAAGGACTTGCTAGAAAAAGTGAAGTCTGGAGCTGTTTTTATCAACTCGTCTCGTGGTGGAGTTGTCAATGAAGCTGATTTATATGAAGCCTTAACAGATGGTCAGTTGGCTTATGCTATATTGGATGTTCTTTCTTCAGAATCACCAAATTTAGCTGAGACACCATTAGTTAATTTAGACAATACGCTTATGACACCACATATTGCATTTTATTCTCAAGATGCCTTTGTTCAGGGAGCTGAAGATTCTTTGACTAATATTTCTGCTTTCTTAAAAAGAGATTATTCCAATGCTGAAATCGTTAACTTAAACGCAATCACATTACCAGATTAAATAAAAATGATTAAACACTGACTGATGAGGATAGGAATCTTCTTATCTTCTTCTTGGTTAGTGTTTTTAAGTTATAGCAATTAGTTGCATTTTAAGGTCATTTTTGTCAAGATGTAAGTAGAAAATCGAATGCTCTTAACATAATTGATTAGTCGAAAGGAGTTAGTGATGAACATATTTGTAGTTGGGGCAACTGGTAGAGTTGCTACAGAATTAATCAAAGATTTAGTAGCAGATGGCCATGAGGTTATTGCAGGTGCTAGACGGCCTGAAGCGGTAATTGATT
This sequence comes from Streptococcus urinalis 2285-97, assembly GCF_000188055.2. Lineage (NCBI taxonomy): Bacteria > Bacillati > Bacillota > Bacilli > Lactobacillales > Streptococcaceae > Streptococcus > Streptococcus urinalis. The sequence goes on along the minus strand of NZ_AEUZ02000001.1, from coordinate 1,771,636 downwards.
TAGATCATGTGAAACCCGTTTTATTTGACTTACATGAAGATGAAGAGACATTAGCAGAGACAATAGGACAAAATGTGGATGCAATATATTTCACTGCTGGTTCTAGAGGTAAGGATTTGTTACAAACCGATGCCTACTGGGCTGTTAAAGTCATGAAAGCTGCGGAACAATTAGGGATTAAACGTTTTATCATGTTGTCTGCAGTCTATGCCAATCAACCGCAATTTTGGAAAAAAACAGGGATTGAAGACTATCAAGCTGCAAAATTCTTTGCTAATGAATGGTTGAAGCATCGGACAAACTTAGATTATACAATCTTAAGACCAGGTATTTTATTAGAAGCCAAAAATACCTTTGGTAAAGGGATTGACATGTCTGATGGGGAAACGGCTATTAAAGAGGCTATCTCAAAACTATAAAGAAAAAGACACCTAATTAGGTGTCTTTTTATGATATTAATTTGTATTCTTATAAATTAATAATGAACATCATAGAGAAAATTTGCAATCTCAGAGTCAATAATAATATTATCAATAAAACCTTTTTTTAATAAATAAAATAGACTCTCGGCCTTATTCATACCGCTAGCAATAATTGTAATTTCTTTCATATATTCTAAATCTTCAAGTGTTATTCCAATCATTTTTTTTGAAAGTCCTGTACTGACTATCATACCATTCTTATCAAAAAAACTTGCCAAGATATCACCATATGCAATATCATCTAGAGGATTTATTTCATCAGATTTTATTACATTTCCTAGTAATTTATATGTAGATGACTTATTGGGATTTCCAATGCTGATAATTGCCATATCTACTAATTTTGCACGCTGTTTTGCTTCTCTAACATGATAAGATGCTTCTAACTCCATCTTAAGATGTATACTGTCACAAATAGCTGGTGCATAAAAGAATGAAGTATTAGCATTAAATTTTTCAGCTAAAGAAAAACATAATTGATTAGAATGTAAGTAAGCATATTCTGTATTAGCACCCCCCATCATCGGAATAATGGTTAAATGATGTAAATCGATAAAATTAGCTTGATCGACAAACTCTTTTAAAGTTGTTCCCCACCCCAAACCAATTGTTTTCAGTCTATATGCATTCTCTTCAATAAAATTAACAAGATTACGTGCAACATTAGTTTTGGTGATTCTATAATCTGAGGCACTATCTGTTATTGAAACATATTTTAGATTAAATTTATCTTTAATATGTTCAGATAATTTTATTTGGTCATGAGGTTTTGGATGAATGGATATTGTAACCGTACCATCTTGCAGAGCCTCATCTAGAAGGGTGTTAACTGTAGGTCGGCTAATATTGAACTCTGATGCAATTTGAGATTTTGATTTTCTTTCAATATAGTATGCTGAAGCGATAAGGTAGAGTAAATTATTTCTATTATACATCTGATAATTCCTTTGGGTATTTTAGGCTAAATTTATTATTTAGTTATCATTTGTAAAATTATATCATAATTAATATTGAATATTATTTTTAAAATGATAAAATTTGGGTAAAAAAAGTGATTATAGGAGGTTAATCTAAATGGTAAAAGTGGATTCTAAAAAGATGTTTGAAGATTCAAGAAAGAAAGGATATGCAATCCCGCATGCAAATTTTATTGATTGGAATTCAGCTAGAGCTTTTGTAAGTGTGGCAGAAGAAAAGCAATTACCTTTAATTTTGGCATTTGCTCAATCACATTCAGATATCATTTCTTTAGAGGAAGCTGCATGCATAGGGAATTTCTTCTCAACTCATGCTAAAGTACCTGTTGTATTGCATTTGGATCATGGCGAAGATTTCGAATTTATTAAAAAATCAATTGATTTAGGATTTTCATCTGTAATGATTGATGCTTCACAAAAAAGCTTCGCAGAAAATATATCTATTACAAAAAAAGTAGTAGAATATGCTCACGCGCGTGGTATTGTTGTTGAAGCGGAGTTAGGACATGTAGGCGCAAATCAATCGACTGAAACAGATCAATTAACAGATTCTATATATACAGAAGTTGATGTTGTAATAGAGTTTGTGAACCAAACCAAAATTGATTCACTTGCTATTTCAATAGGTACAGCCCATGGAATTTATAAAGGTAGACCAAAGATTAATTTTGAACGACTAAGGGAAATAAAAAATAGAACTGATATTCCTTTAGTACTTCATGGAGGTTCTTCTTCTGGTGATGATAATCTAAAAAAATGTGCAAAACAGGGAATTTCAAAAATAAATATTTACACTGATTTTATAGTTTCTGCATTAAAAGCTAGTCAATCTCAAAAATTTTCTGATTATATATCAGAAAAGAATGCATGTGAGGATGCTATGAAATTGGTTTTACAACATTATTACCAAGTTTTTGAGACGAAAGGAATAAATTATGGCAAAGAAAAAAATTAAGAAACCTTTTTTCATCTTTAATCCCAAATCTTATTTGTATGGTCATGATTTAGAAGAAATGTCAAAATTAGCTGAAATATTAGCTAATAAATATCCACAAGTAAGTGTATTACTAACAGCACCGTTTGCAGATATTAGTAGCGTATCTCAAAATGTTAACTCAGCATTAATTTCAGCTCAACATATTGATGGTATAAAACCTGGTCGTGGTATGGGGTTAATCTTACCAGAATCGGTAAAATATGCAGGGGCATCTGCAACATTTATTAATCATGCGGAACATCCTCTGACTTTTGATCAAATTATTCAATCTATTAAGAGAGCTGACGAACTCGATTTAATTACGATAGTTTGTGCGAATTCATTAGAGGAAGCTAAAGCTATATCTGCTTTACACCCTGATATTATTCTATGTGAGCCTACTGAATTAATTGGAACTGGAAAAATAAGTTCAGAAGAATATATTCTTAATACAAATAAAGTCGTAAAAGAAATATCGCCTCAAACTTTGATTATGCAAGGCGCTGGGATTTCAACAGCTGATGATGTTTTTCGGGTAATTACATTAGGTGCAGATGGTACAGGTTGTACAAGTGGAATTACAACTAGTGAAGATCCCCGAGAAACTTTTTCTGAAATGGTTCTTGCGTGTCAAAGAGCAATTGAAAATAAGGAGTAGTTAGATGGTAGTTTATAAAGAAGAAATCAAATTGAATACTGATAATAAAATCACATATCACAATATTACAAATGAAATTCAAAAAATATTAGATAGAAGTGACATCAGGGATGGAATTATTACAGTTGTTTCTCCACATACTACTTGTTCGGTTTTTTTCGAAGAGTATTCTCATGATTTTGATAAAGATGGAAATGATTTCTTGCAACTGGACTTGAATAAGATACTAGAAAAAATTGTTCCTAATCATGTATCTTCAAAAACTTACAATTATCCTGGCCCTGAACATTATAAAGCTGTTCGCTCGTGGGAAAATGTTGATGACTACTTACCAAATAATGATGAGAAAGCATTGTGGAATGGTGATGCTCACCTAAAAGCAACTATAATTGGTTCAAGCTTAGTAATTGATGTAAAGAATAAACAGTTAAATATTGGAAAGACTGGTTATTATTATTTTGTAGATTTTGACAAAACCCGTGATAGAGTAAGAAAATGTCTTATAACAGTAATAGGTGAATAAATAGAGTTGCAAATTGCATCTCTATTTATTTTTGACAAATTTGATAGAAAATCTATAATAAAAATGATGGGGGCAATACATTGAATAATAGACAAATGATGATTCTCAGGGATCTATCAGAAACTCAAGAATATATTACAGCTTTAGTTTTTGCGAAAAAATATAAGGTTTCAACAAAAACAATACTAGGAGACATTAAGAAATTAGAAGACTTTCTAAGTCCGTATGCTATCTTGATTGAAAAAAAACCAAGGTATGGAATAAAAATTCTTGAAGAGGCAAAAGATAAAAAAAAGAATAGACAAATTATCCATAAATTAATTGGTAATAATAAGTTCACTGATTATTTTTCTAGAAAGCCTTACTATGTTAAATATATTTGTTTATCAAATCGTAAAACAGATATAGGTGAGATTGCTGATGCATTATACATTAGTGAGTCTACAGTAAATCGTGATTTGGATAAACTTCAGTCGGAATTAAATAATTATGACCTTAAGATTTCAAAGCATTGTAATGAAAAGTATATTTTAGGAAATGAAATTGACATTGCTATTAATCTAAGGAATTTTTTAATTGATCATTTTTGTTCAAACGCTGTTGAATGGCAAGAAAGTGAACTAGCGACTGTTCTCTTTTTAAAACAAGATATTTTAGATACTGTGACATGTATTCGTGAGTTATGTGAAAAGTATGATTTTTTCATTTCACAACAATATGAAATTTACCTTATTACGGATCTATTGATTGCAAAATCTCGTTATCTATTACAACAAGATAGTACACATCTATTTCAATTGGAAGAGATACAAGATACCTATCCCAATTATTTATTTGCTGCAGAATTATTAGCTAATATATTAAAAATAGAAACCTTTCAGATTAATCCAAATCAAATCAATTTTATTTCAAATTCGATATTATCTGTTACTTACAAAAAGATAAAAGAACCTTCGAAACTATATGAAGAATCCATTAATGCATTTATAGAACAAGTAAGTAGTATCTCTAAGATTAATTTTTCATTAATTGATACAATACAATATAAGTTAATCAATCATATTGAACCCATGGTTTATCGAATAAAAAATAAAATTAACATCAAAAATGGCTTAACAAAAGAGATAAATAAAAGATATAATTCCTTATATAATATCGTTTGGCAAGCATCTAATGTTTTAGAGCTGACTTTTGAAATCGAAATTCCTGAATCAGAATTAGCATTTTTAACCTTATATTTTGTTGCTGCCCTTAAAGAATTACGTCGTCCAGTTTCTATTGGAGTAGTGTGTCCACATGGCATCGCAACTTCTGAATTAATTATCAGTTCTATAAAAGATTTTATTACTGAATTTGATTTTGTTGAAAAAGTAGATTTGATTGATATCAAAAATGGTAAAAAATATGATATATTGATAAGCTCTATTATTTTAGAACTCGACACAAAGGACTATTGTTTAGTAAGTCCGCTACTTAGTAATGATGACATTTCGCTCATTCAACAAAAATATCTTAATCTTACTTATGGAAATATAGAACAAAATAGATCAACAGTGGATTTTAATCTCGCAAGTTCACAATTATCTGTTCTACTTTCAAACTCTGTTTACTTTCAAAAAAATTTCACAACATTAGAAGAATGTATTGACTTTTTAGTTACACAATCACATCATTTAAATAATAGTTCTAATGGTTTTAAAGAATCAATTATTAATAGAGAAAAAATGGGAAGTACAAGTTTGTATACTGGAATTGCATTACCTCATGCTGATCCTAAGTTTGTAAAAGTTTCTCAATTACAAGTTCTTACATTGAATAAACCAATACTTTGGGGGAAAAATAATGTAAGTGTTGTTGCGCTCATATCAATAAAAAAAGATGAAGAAGTGTTATATAAAGAGCCACTTTTAGAATTCTATTCAAAAATTGTAGATTCAATGGTAGTTAATCAGATAACAAGAGCAAGAAAAATAAAAGAAATTTTAGAAATTATCTAAACTTCTACAATAATGTGGAAGTTTTTTGATTTTTGTTTTGAAAACGCTTTTATTATAATGTAATTAAGAAATGAGGTGACGATAAATGATGTCTGACATAGTATTATTAAATCAAAACTGGAATAATACAGAAGAAGCATTATTGAAATTTGGTAAATATTTTATTGAATCTGGTTTTGCTAAAGAAAGTTTCACTAATGCTTTATTAGAAAGAGAAAAATCATTCCCAACAGGTCTTCAATTCTCAGATTATGGTGTTGCTATTCCTCATACAGATCCTGAATATGTCACACAAACAGCAATTGGAATTGCTACTCTAAAAGAACCAATTCAATTTATTCAAATGGGAACCTCAGACCAAGTTGTTAATGTTAAATTAATTATTATGTTAGCAATCAAAGAAGCACATTCACAAGTTGAAATGTTGCAAAAATTGATGGCACTTTTGCAGGATGAAAATATAGTTAGAAAACTAATGCAATTTTCTGTAGGAGAAGAAAAAAAAATAGAAGATTTATTGAAAAAAAATAATATTCTTTAGGAGGCAAAAAATGTTAGATGCGCTACAAAGTTTTATTAATTTGGGTGCTATAGTTGTTCTACCCATCTTAATTTTTCTATTTGGATTATTATTAGGGACACCAGCCAAAAAGTCATTTACTGCAGGATTGACAGTTGGGATAGGCTTTGTAGGTTTAAACCTAATTGTAGACCTACTATCTGGTAGTTTAGGAACTGCAGCACAAGAAATGGTTAAACGCTTTGGTTTAAGTCTTCACACAGTTGATGTTGGTTGGCCAGCGGCTTCAGCAATTTCATACGGAACATTACTTGGTAGCTTAGCAATACCACTTGGAGTAGGAATAAACTTAATACTCCTATTTTTAGGATGGACAAAAACTTTAATGGTAGATATGTGGAATTTTTGGCATGCTGCCTTCATAGGTTCGCTAGTGTTCGCTGTAACCAATAACTTTGGATTAGGTTTATATGGTATGATAGCCTATCAAGTAATGATCTATTTATTCGCTGATATTATTGCACCAATGATAAAGAAATTCTATGGTTTTCCAAATATAACTTTTCCACATGGAACATCTGCACCAGGATTTTTTGTTGCAATACCTTTAAATTGGTTATTCGATCATATACCAGGATTTAATAAAATACAAGCTGATCCTGAAACAATTCAGAAAAAGTTTGGCATTTTTGGAGAGAGCACTGTAATTGGATTAATAATAGGAATTGTCATAGGTATACTTGCAGGTTATGATGCTGCAGGGATATTACAATTAGGTGTTAAAACTGCGGCTGTTATGTTATTAATGCCTAGAATGGTGTCAATTCTTATGGAAGGACTTGCACCAATTTCAGAAGCAGCAAATAGTTTTGTTCAAAAACGCTTCCCAGGACGTGAAGTCAATATTGGCATGGACTCAGCATTGTCAGTAGGTCATCCAGCTGTTCTATCAAGTTCATTAATTCTAGTCCCAATAACAATTTTATTGGCTGTAATATTGCCAGGAAATACGACATTACCTTTTGGAGATTTAGCTACAATACCTTTTGTAGTCTGTTTGATGGCTGCAGTCTTTGAAGGAAATATTGTTCGTACTGTTGTAGGGGGAACAATTTATTTAATTTCTATTCTTTATATAACTTCTTGGGTAGCCCCTTTGGTCACTTCAGCAGCTAAAGCAGCTAAATTTAATTTAGCAGGAAATTCTCAAATTACAGCATTAGCAGAAGGAGGACTCTGGACCACAGGATTATTTGTATTTGCAGCAAATTATTTACCATGGGTGATCATAAGTGTTATCTTTATATCATCACTTGCTGGATTAATCTACGAAAATAAAATTAAGAAATAGGTGAAAATAATGAAAAAATTACTAGTAATGTGTGGATCAGGCATTGCAACTTCTACAGTTGTAACAGGAAAGGTCAAAGAATGGCTCTCAGAAAATGGTTATTCTGACTCAGTTAAATTATATCAATCAAAAGTAGCGGAGGAAGTTAACAAAATCGACGATTATGACATTGTCATTAGTACTACTGTAGTTCCTGATAATATCAAAGACAAGGTAATCATGGGTTTACCTCTTCTCACTGGAATTGGAACTGATGGTCTTTGGGAAGAATTAAGAGAAGAATTGGACAAATAAATTATCAAAAATCATAAAAAGGACTTTCCTAAGTCCTTTTTATGATTTTTTTTTTGGTTTATTCTTTGCACGAAGAGCAGATAAGATAGATACGGTATCAACCAGTTCTTGTAAGATTGCACCGATAAGTGTTGGAATGATACCAGTAAATGCAATTAACATAAGGACGACACAGACAATTAAGCCAATCAGGACTGATTGTTTGGCAATCGTCATAGTGTGTTTAGAGATGGTAACAACAGTAGCAACTTTACTTAAATCATCTTTTAAGATAACAGCGTCAGCACTTTCACTAGCTGCTGTTGAGCCATGTGCTCCCATAGCTATTCCAATGTCAGCTGAAGCAAGAGCTGGTGCATCATTGACACCATCACCAACCATAATCACTGGACGATTGTCTTTAGAGACTGATTTTAAGAAATTAATTTTATCTTGAGGGAGACATTCTGCATGGTATTCAGAAATACCTACTTGAGCTGCAATCTCTTTTGCAATCTCTTTTTTATCACCAGTTAACATGACAAGATGTTCAATGCCAGAAGATTTTAGTCTAGTCATGGTTTCTTTTGATTCAGGTCTGATGGCATCTTTAAAGGTGATATGTCCTAGATATTGTCCGTCTTTAGCAATATAGACTGTTGTTTGTTGACTTTCTGTGAGATGACTTTCATCCTCAATCAATGAGATTTTACCAGCAGCATACTGGTGATTATCATAACGGCCAGTGACACCTTGTGCTGTTATTTCTTGAACATTTTCCATCTCAATGATTTTTAAATTTTGTTTCTTAGTATAAGACACAATTGATCTGGCCAAAATATGAGATGATGCTTGCTCTAAACTAGCAGCATAAGTGAGTAGATCTGTTTCTGGAATATGATTGGTAAAAATCTGATCAACAATGAGATTACCTTGTGTTATCGTACCTGTTTTATCAAAGGCAACTGTTTTAGCCTGTGCTAATTTTTCAATGCTTGTTCCTGTTTTGATAATGATACCATTTTTTGAGGATTGACTCATCCCTGCTACTAAGGCAACTGGTGCTGCCAGAATTAGAGGACAAGGTGATGCAACCACAAGAACTTGTGCAAAACGAACGGGATCCTTAGAGATAAACCAAGCTAAACCACCTATGAGATAAGCCAAAATTGTAAATGGTACAGAATACTTATCTGCAAGGCGTACAAAGGGTGCTGGATTATCAGAAGATTCTTTGACTAGCTGAACTAATTGTTGATATTGGCTATCTTTAGCCAAAGCAGATACGGTAAAGTAAATGGCATTAGTGCCATTAATAGAACCAGACAGTAATTGATCACCAATTTTTTTCTCAATTGGTTTAGATTCACCTGTTAATGAGGATTCATCAAAATCAGATTCCCCTTTTGAAATTACACCATCAACAGGGACCATTTCATTTGGTTTAACCAAAACAGAGTTACCTATATGAAGGTCATCGACTTCTATGTCTTCAATTTGATTACCATTTGTTCGATGAGCTAATTGAGGTGTCTTGTCTAATAAGCTACGGAGTTCTCTGCTTGCTTGTTTACTGGCATAATCCTCTAGACTTTCACCACCAGTTAACATGATCAGAATCATTAATGATGCCCAATAGTCACCGACTGCTAAGGTTGCAATAATAGCAGTAATGGCTAAAATATCGACACCATATTTTCCCTCGCGTAAAGTTTTCACCATTTCCATAAGCATGGACAGTGAAACAATACCTCCAGCAATGGCAACTAACATATAAGCAAGCTTCTCTTGTTGAAGCCCAAATGTTAAAAAGAGAGCCACCAAGCCTATGACTATGGTAATAAAAAATTTTTTGTTATTTGACATGATTATTTCCTACTTATTTCCTTATTTATAATGATTATAATTAAGGAAGAGTGAAAAGTCAACAAAAGATATAATTTTTTTTAAATTTAATGTTATTAAAAGTGATAACCAAATGATAAAAGATCAAATAAATACGTTAAAATATGGAAAAACCCAAAAATTAAAAATAGGAATAAATAGCTATATAAAAGGATTTATCAAGATTTAGCACAAGAAGAGGTTTATCATTTTGTTCTAAATTGGGCTAAAATAAGCTTGTTGTTGGAAACGCTTACTTGTATAATTGAACTGTAGGAGGATGAAAGTTGATTTCAAACGAGCTCATTGAAAAATTTCAGCTATTTTCAAGATACAATTATTGTTCCATTTCTGAATTAGAGGAATACCTAAAAGTTAATCGTCGCGGATTACAGCAAGATATTGAAAAAATTAATAGGGAACTAGAAGAATATGGATTTGAAAAAATAAAAATGGATAATCATTTTATCAAGGTTCCTGAAATAGCACTAAATGATTTATTTGATAAGGTTTTTGGTAATGTCTCAGAATTCTTTTTTCAAGCAGAAAGGTTGGAGATAATCCAATTGTATATTTTAGTATCAGATCAATATGTGTCTAACTTTGACTTACAGTATCTGCTAAAGATGAGTAAAAATTCAATATTAAATGATATTAAAAAAATACGTGAAGACCTAAGTTTAAAAGGGTTTAAGCTCAATTATACCAGACAAAGAGGTTATTTTATTGAGGCTAACTTTAATCATTTCATTCTTCTTTTAGAAGATTTGATTTCCAGACTCTTAGCCTATCCATCGGGAAAATGGATTATCAAATATGTCCTTGAGACTGATGAAACTAAGATTTATATCGATGAGATGTTATCAGTCATCTATCGTATTGGAAAAACACATCAAATCTATTTTATTCGCGATAAGGTTAAAGAAGTCGCTTATCTATTTGCTATATTAAATACAGTTAATAAGTGTCAATTTAGCGAATCAATTGTAAGCAATGATATTAGTGATAGTTACATTGAACCGTTAGTGAGTGAATTAATGATTTTATTTCCAAATTTAAGGAATTATCAGTCCATTATTACTTCACGATTATTATGTTCGATACAAGGAGATATAAATCGCAATTATAATCTTCATATTTATAGACTAATGGAAACTGTTACCGCTAATATGATTGCTTATACAGGTTTTGATGTCCAAAATAAACCTATTTTTTATCAGAATCTCTATTCTCATTTTTACTCAGCTTATCATCGTATATTGTTTGGGATAACTTACAACAATCCTTTAAAAGAAAAGATAATGGAGGAATACAAGTCTCTCTTTTATCTGGTTCAAAAAAGCCTTGAACCAATAGAAATAGCTACCAACACAAAAATAAACGATGATGAGATTGCTTATTTTACAGTTCATTTTGGTGGTTACCTTGAAAATGTTAACAAACATGAGGAAAAACCTATAAGAGCATTGACTGTTTGCCCTAATGGAATTAGTTCATCTTTGATTTTACAGTCTAACTTGAATCAACTTTTCCCAGAAATGACATTTTTAGAAATTCATGAAATTGGAAAAATTAAAGAACTTGATTTAGACTCTTATGATTTGATTTTTTCAACCAGCTATTTTGAGACTTTAAAACCCTTTTACAAGGTTGAAATTGTGATGAATCCACTAGAAAAGTTACTCTTAAAAAGACGAATTGCGACAGATTTTGGAATTCATGATGATAGTTGTATCCAAATTAATAAACTATTAGCAATTATTGAAAAAAACACAACAATTAGACATAAAGAACGACTGATTGATGAACTGTCAACTTATCTGGTCAGTCCAAATGATCTTATTAACAAAGGAGGAAATGGGTTAATGGATTTGTTAAAGAGTGAACTTATCTTACAAGTCGACTCAGTCAAAGATTGGAAAGAAGCAATAAGACTAGCTTCGACGCCACTTCAAAAGAATGGTTATATTTCAGATACCTATGTTGAAGCAATGATAGATTCTGTTAAGGAACATGGTTCTTATATTGTTCTCGCACCAGGGGTGGCTGTACCTCATGCTTTACCTAAATTTGGTGTTCATAAATTAGGAATCAGCCTACTCCAATTAAAAGAACCTGTTGATTTTGATATTGAAAAAGATGGTGACTTAGATAAACAAGTGAGGTTAATTTTTGTATTAGCTGCTATTGATTCAACAGCTCACTTAAAAGCTCTGCAAGAATTAGCAGTGGTGTTAGAGGATGAAACAATTATATCTGATATTGCAAATGCAACTGATCAATCTCAGATATTAACCATCATAAATACAAAACTAAAAATGGAGGAAGAAAAATGATTAAAGTTGTAACCGTTTGTGGAAATGGTATAGGAAGTAGTCTATTACTAAGAATGAAAGTTGAAGCAATCGCAAAAGATTTGGGTATCGACGTTGATGCTGAGTCTTGTGATTCAAATGCTGCAGTTGGAAAGAATGCAGACCTTTATGTAACCGTAAAAGAATTTGAGGATATTTTTCCAGCAGGCACTAAACTTTGTATTGTCAAAAGTTATACTAATCGTAAAAAAATTGAAGAAAGTCTTGTTCCTGTCCTTAAGGAGATGAGTGAACAATAAAACTGTAAAATTCAAAAAGGAGTTGAATGATGAATTCAGTACTAATATTTTTCCAAAATATCTTAAGTGAACCTGCATTTTTAATGGGACTAATTGCTTTTGTTGGTTTAATTGCTTTAAAGACACCTGGTCATAAAGTTCTGACAGGAACATTGGGACCTATTTTAGGGTATCTAATGCTTTCTGCAGGTGCAGGAGTTATTCAAGCAAATCTCAACCCGTTAGCAACATTAATTCAAAAAGGATTTAACATTACAGGTGTAGTCCCTAATAATGAAGCTGTCACATCGGTAGCTCAAAAAATTCTAGGGGTTGAAACCATGTCAATACTAATCATTGGTTTACTTATTAATTTATTGATTGCGAGATTTACAAGATATAAATATATCTTTTTGACAGGGCACCATAGTTTCTTCATGGCTTGTTTATTATCAGCAGTATTGGGTGCATTACATTTTAGTGGTATACCTATGGTTCTAGTTGGTGGTCTTATATTAGGTTCTTGGTCAGCTATCTCACCTGCAATTGGACAAAAATACACTTTAAAAGTAACCGATGGTGACGAGATAGCAATGGGACATTTTGGTAGTCTAGGTTATTACTTATCTGCTTGGATTGGATCAAAAGTTGGTAAAGGTAGTGAAAGTACAGAGGAATTACATATTTCTGAGAAATGGAGTTTTTTAAGAAATACAACTATTTCAACGGGATTAGTGATGGTTGTCTTTTACTTGGTTGGTGTTATAGCTTGTTTGATTAGAAATCCTAAGGTTATTGATCAATTAAGTGGGGGGGAAAACCCATTTATCTTTGCTATCATTAGTGGTTTAACATTTGCGGTTGGTGTAGCTATTGTTTATTCTGGTGTCAGAATGATTTTAGCTGATTTGATTCCTGCTTTCCAAGGAATTGCGACAAAACTAATACCAAATGCAGTACCGGCAGTAGATTGTGCAGTCTTTTTCCCATATGCACCAACGGCGGTTATTTTAGGATTTGCGTCTAGCTTTTTAGGCGGTTTAATCGGCATGTTTATTTTAGGTGCTATTGGAGGTGTCCTTATTATTCCTGGTATGGTACCACATTTCTTTTGTGGGGCGACAGCTGGGATATATGGCAATTCCACTGGTGGACGTCGTGGAGCAGTTGCAGGAGCTTTTGTAAATGGTCTCTTTTTAGCCTTTTTACCAGCAGCAGTCTTGCCAGTACTTGGTAAATTAGGCTTTGCAAATACTACTTTTGGTGATTTTGATTTTGGTGTCTTTGGAATCCTTCTAGGACGAATTGGTGGGTCAATCGGACAAATTGGTATTTATTTGATTGTGGCATTAATGGTTATTGCTTTAATTTTACCAACTTTAATAACCAAAAAAACAACTGCTATCAATAATATTACAGAAGAGTAGAGGTGGAAAAAATGGAATTAAAGGTAAAAGTGTTCTCAGATGGTGCAGTCTTAAATGATATGTTGAAGGATCTCAATTCTGGAAGAGTTAGTGGTTTTACAACAAATCCTAGCCTAATGAAGAAAGCAGGCATAAAAAGTTATATTGGTTTTGCTAATGATGTTCTAAAGGTCATCACAGATTATCCAGTATCATTTGAAGTTTTCGCTGATGACTTATCAGAAATGGAAAAAGAAGCAAATCGAATTGCACAATTAGGCGACAATGTTTATGTCAAAATACCTGTTACTAATTCGCAAGGTGAATCAACTGCTAAATTAATTAATAAACTATCACACAATGGTATTAAACTAAATGTAACAGCTATTTTTACAATTAAACAAGTTAAAGAAGTTGTCGAAGCTTTATCAGAAGACACGCCTGCTATTGTCTCAGTTTTTGCGGGTAGAATTGCGGATACGGGAATCGATCCAATTCCAATTATGAAAGAAGCCTTATCAATATGTCATGCTAAGAAATCTATTGAACTATTATGGGCTAGTCCTAGAGAAACATTTAATATCTATCAAGCAAATGCCTTAGGAGTTGATATTATTACTTGTACCCCTGATTTAATTAAAAAATTATCTTTGGCAGGGAAGGATTTAGAAACCTACTCTTTAGAAACCGTTAATATGTTTTTAAATGATAGTAATAGCTTAGGATTTAAAATATTAGAATAAAAAAAGACCGAAGTCAATCTTCGGTTCTTTATTTTCTAGGTTCTAGCATACGTTGGATGCCTCCCAAGATGATATCTGAAAAGATGGCCATTAAAGCAGTAGGTAGAGATCCTGCTAGGATAATGGCACCACCGTTTGTGGCGTTTGTCCCGCGGATAATAATATCACCAAGACCGCCCCCGCCGACGAAAGCACCAATTGCAGTAATCCCAATAGCAACGACTAATGCATTTCGAAGACCTGCCATGATTACTGAGATTGAAAGAGGTAATTCTACCATAAAAAGACGTTGACGTGTAGTCATTCCCATACCTTTAGCAGCATCTAGAAGATTGTCATCAACATTTCTGATACCAGTGTATGTATTTGTAATTATTGGTAATAAAGAATAAAGGAATACAGTTGCAATAACAGTTTTAATACCAAGCCCTAAGCCTAACATGATAATAGAAATCATAGCTAAAGAAGGAATGGTTTGGATAACATTGGCAATCCCCATGACAACACCTTTGATTTTACGTCGCCTTGCAATAAAAATACCTAGAGGAATTCCAACAAGTGCTGCTAATAAAACGCCATATACTGAGATTAAAAAGTGATGGATAAATTGTTGTGAAATGTAGCTGCCATTATGTTGAAAATAGTAGATAAACTGTTGGAAAGTATTCATATTTTTCATCTTATTTATCTCCTCTAAAATAATGGTTTTTTTCTAAAAATTGTTTTGCAACAACTGAAGGCTCTAATAACTTATCATCTACTCGATAATTCAAGTTTTGCATTGTTTTGAGATTAATTTTTCCATCTAAACGATGAAGTAGCTTTTTCAATTTAGGATCATTTTTAATAACGGAATTATTAACTACCATTGATGCTTCATATGGCGGGAAGAATTGTTTGTCATCTTTTAAAATTTCAAGATCATAACTTGAGATACGACCGTCAGTTGAATACCCTAAAACAGATTGCATTTTGTTGCTTTCAACGGCATCGTACACAAGCCCAATTTGCATTGGGTAAATATGTGTGAAGCTAAAGCCATAAGTTTTTTTAAAATCATTATAGCCATCTCCTTCACGGTTCATCCAAGAGCTATCGACACCAGCTTTCATATTTGTTGCTAGTTTTTTGAGATCAGAAATTTTAGTAACATTATTTTCTTTTGCAAAGGCCTTTGTTACCATAAAAGCATAAGTATCTGAAAAGCCATAGGTAGGATACCAAGTTTGGTCATAACGTTTTTGGAATTCAGATTTTACTAATTTGGCAGCTTTTGTTGGGTCTTTAACAGCTTTTAAACCAAGAGTACCAGTAATGTCAGTACCAGTATAACGTGTTGCGGCAATATCAGCATCGCCACGAAGTAAAGCTTGGTGAGTCACGGTTGAAGAACCAAGGTTACTAATAAGAGTTGTGTTATAACCTAGTTCATGATGAATCAATTCAGTGACAATATTAGCAACGATACTAGATTCAGTAGAACTTTGAGCTGCAACCTTAATGGTTTTATTTGAGAATTTTGTTTGTCCAGTTAATTGACAGCCAGATACGATAACTAACGATAGCATTACAAGTGGAAACCAGAGTAAACGTGATTTTTTAAACATTTTAGGCCTCCCTTCTTGTTTTTGGTGTTAATGCAGTTTCTAATAGGCCTAATAAATAATCAATGATAAGTGAGAGGATAATAACAGGGATTGTACCACCTAGGATTAGTTTTGGTTGGAAAAGATTTAACCCACTGAAAATCAAGTCACCAAGACCACCAGCTCCAATATATGAGGCTAGGGTTGCCCAAGCAATTACATAAATGGTTGAAAGACGAATACCAGCCATTATGATTGGTATTGCTAATGGTAATTCAACCTGAAAAATAGATTGTATGGGTTTCATTCCCATTCCTTTAGCACAGTCTTTTAAAGTAGGACTGACATTATCCATCCCGATATAAGTATTTCTTAAGATTGGTAAGAGAGAATAGATAAACAAAGCAATGATAGCTGGTGTTTTCCCGATACCAAATAAAGGAATCATCAAAGCCAAAAGGGCCAAACTTGGAATGGTTTGTAGCATACTAGCAATTGAAATTACGATTTTTGCTGTTTTTGGAAAACGGGTCAGTAAAACTCCTAATGGCACAGCAATTAAGATACCAAGTGCCATGGCAAAAAATGAGATATAAATTTGTTCCCAAGTTTTGACAAGGATTTGAGTACCATATTCTGAAAGAAAATCAAGCATTACTGATCATCCTCCGTTTCTGTATCACCATCTCCCCAAATGATATCATAAAGCATATCAACGAGAGATGCTCTTGTAACGATACCTTTTAGGTTATTTTCTTTATCAACAACTGGTGCATATTTCAATCCACGTTTTAAGATACGTTCAGCTGTATCTCTAAGGAGGTCATCTTCCATAACATAGAAATCTGTATGTTTTAAGATATCAGAAACCAATCTGTCTTTTTTGTATTTGCTGCTTAAAGATTCTAAGTCGACAAAACCAATTAATTTATCATCATCTGTAACTAAGAGTGAGTCAACCCGTTTTTGGCGCATCAAGGTGATTGCCTCAGTTAGTGTTTTTTCAGCAGTGATAGATACAGGATTTTTTAACATGATTTGCTTAACAGGTGTGATATCAGCTTGCGCGTGGAGAAGTCTTTCCTCACCAATCATCTGTTCAACAAAGCTAGTTGCTGGATGGTGTAAGAGGTCATTTGGAGTCCCTTCTTGAACCATTTTTCCGCCATCCATAACGACAATTTTAGTTGCTAGTTTGAGGGCTTCGTCCATGTCATGAGTTACTAAAACAATAGTTTTTCCCATTTCTTTTTGAAGAGATTTTACTAAGTCTTGGATACCTTCACGTGTGATAGGGTCTAGCGCACCAAAGGGTTCATCCATTAAAATGATATCTTGGTCAGCTGCAAGTGCACGAATAACACCAATACGTTGTTGTTGCCCACCTGAAAGTTCACTAGGATAACGGTCTAGAAAATCTTCTGGCAATTCTACCAATTTGATTAATTCTCTAGCTTTAGCTCTTTTTTCTTCTTCAGACCATTTTAGTAATTTTGGAACTAAAACAATATTTTCGTAAATGGTCATGTGTGGCATTAATCCAATATTTTGAATCACATAACCGATCTTACGTCTTAATTCAATAGGATTGATGGTTGAAATATCTTTACCTTTGAATAATAATTTCCCATTTGTTGGTTTTAGCATATGATTAATCATACGCATTAAAGTTGTCTTACCAGAACCACTAGTTCCTATAAAGCAAACAAAATCACCAGGATTAATGGTTAGGTTAATATTTTCGACAGCAACATTGTCACCGTAAATTTTATTAACATTCTGATATTCAATGATAGGTTCTTGAGCCATTATTTTCTCCTCTTAAAAAAGCGATATTATAATAATAATATCAAAACTTTTCCATACTGTCTGAATTTTGTTTTTAATTTTTAATCTTTTTAGTCTTTAAGTAAATTTTACCTATCATAAAGGAGTAGTAAAGTTGGTTTTCTTGCTATATCTAAAAGTCTTTAGTAAACTAAAGCCACTAAAGAAAAAGTGAGAAAAAAATGATTAGAGTAGACTTTTTATATCGTGTCAAGACAATAAATAAAGAACAGTTACTGGCAAAATTTGCTGAATCAGCTGACCCCAAGTTTGATTCTCAGCTAACAAATACAAAAATTGAAATGGCATTTTTAGAACACAATGACTACACCGATATTTCTTTAAATATCTATTACCAGACAATTGAAGATTACCAAGAAAGGACAGCTTTTGAGCGCTCTCAAGCTGACTGGAATGCGATTTGGTTTCAAGAAAATGATGTCTTTGAGTTAGTCAGCACAAAAGTGTATCAACTAGCATAAAAAAACCAGGATTTATCCTGGTTTTTTATAATTCTGCAAGTTTTTGACTATTTGATTCTACAATAGCTTTCATCCATTGGTAAGATTTTTTAGGTGTTCGTTTAAGGCTGCCATTGCCTTTATCGTCCATATCAACATAGATAAAACCATAGCGTTTTTTCATTTCACCTGTAGAGAGTGAAACAAGATCAATTGGTGCCCACATTGTATAGCCAAGACATTCAACACCATCGATATTAATAGCATCCGCCATATTTTGGAGGTGATCTCTAAGGAAATCTATACGGTAATCATCTTCAACATAATCATTTTCATCGGCTTGATCAATAGCGCCCATACCATTTTCGACAATAAAAATTGGTTTTTGGATACGATCGTAAATTTCATTCATGACATGTCTTAGTCCAAGTGGATCAACTGCCCATCCCCATGGTGTTTCCTTAAGATAAGGGTTACCTGAACCCCCAACATTAAACCAGTCATCTCCAGCTTCAGTTGTATTGGAACGATAGTAACTAAATGAAATAAAATCTAACTGACCTTCTTTTAAGATGTCTTCATCACCTTCTTCAAAGATAATTTCGTTAACATCGTGATGACGCCAGATTTCTTTTGAATAGCGAGGGTAATAACCACGTCCACCTTGGTCAAAACCACCTTCAAATTGAAAGTCATCTGTTGCACCACCCCATAAAAATCCGTCTGGTAATTGATAAGACATAATAACCTCCTAATTTAAGACATGAGAAGCTTTTACTTCTCCTTTTTCTTGTAAGTGAATTTCTTGATTATTGGCATTTGTAATAACGAGCATAGTTGTTGTATCATAGCCTGCTTTTTCAATTTCTTGTCGATCAATTGTAACAATTGGTTGACCAGCTCTGACTTTGTCACCAGTGTTAGCTAAGACATTGAAACCTTTTCCCTCAAGTTCTACAGTGTAAATCCCAATGTGAACTAAAACTTCAAGACCATCATGACCAGTAATACCAAAAGCATGACCAGTAGGAAAGACAGTCATCAACTCCCCATTAATTGGTGAAACAATAAAGTCACTCTTTAACTTGATGGCAATACCATCACCCATTAATTTTTTTGCAAAAGCATCATCGTTTACAGTCTCTAAAGGTAATAATTCTCCGTCAGAAACGGCTACAATTGCATCATCTGGAAAATCTTTTTGAACAGGATTTGTAATTGATGCTTCTTTGGGATCATTTCCAATACCAAAAATATATCCAGCAACTGTTGCGACAATAATAGTAACTAAAATTCCGACAGCAGCGGCTAGCGATGTTTTTCCAAAAATTGGTAAAGCAAGAGGATTTGAATAGCCCATGACATAAGCTTTAGCACCTAATAAACTAGCCACGAAACCACCAGCAAAACCACCAATCATAACAGCCCACATTGGACGTTTGTATTTCAAGTTAACACCATAAATTGCTGGTTCAGAAACACCTGCGACAATAGCACCGACAGCAATTGATAAGAATTCACTGCGTTTAACTTTATCTTTAATTCTAAAGCTAACCCCTAAAACGGCACCACCTTCGGCCATGTTATGCATTAGGAATGCTGGTCGTAAAAGAGCATCATAACCAGGATTAACCAGTAATTGTGGCATAAATGGTGTGATAGCCTGATGCATACCAGTCATAACCATCCAAGGAAGAGCGGCAGCTAGTAAGCCAACTGCAAAAGGACCGATTGTATCATTCAAGAACATAAAGATTGAAGCAACGCCTTGACCAATATAATTACCTAAAGGTCCAAGTATAAGATAACCTAATGAACCAGCGATAAAAATAGTTCCCATACCAACAAAAATAGCTTTAAAGAGATTTGGAATAATTTTGTTTAACCATTTTTCAGTATAATAAGCAACAACTGAAATAAGAAGAGCTGGTAAGAGAGATGTTCCATAAGATAGTGGATTAACAGGAAGCCCAAAAAGTTCAAAACCTTTACCAGCTGCTACTAAAGTAGTGTAATTTGCATGTAAAAGTGCAGCAGACGCTGCCATTGCATAGATAGAGGTTGCTCCTAGCTTAGTAGCGGCACCATAAGCAACAAACACTGGCATAAAGAAGAAAGGCGCATCACCAATTGCAGATAGCAGTAGATATGATGAAGATGTTGCCCAATCTTTAGAGATAAAGGTTGTAATCAAAATAAGTGCGACTTTCAGCATACCACCTGCAATAAGGCCAGGAACCATAGGTGTTACGGAGGCAGACACAAAGCTGATTAATTTGGAAAACGCATTTTTCCAGGTGAGCTTTTCTTTTTCTTGCAAATCGCCATCTAAATTTTCATTGATTGACCCACCAGATTGAATGGGGTAATTTTTCATTATAGTTTCATAGGTTTGGATAAGATGTGGACCTAAAATAACTATATACTGTCCACCAGCATAAACAACACCAATGACATTTTCTAAATTTTCCAGCGCCTCCTTATTAGCTTTTGAGGCATCTTTTAGATTAAAACGCAACCTTGTCATACAGTGTGACAATTGATTAATATTGCTGACACCACCAACATTGTCGATGATATCCTTTGCGAACTTTTGGTAATCCATAGGGCATCTCCTATCATGTATTGATATTTTTGTCAAAAAAATATGATAATTTTTACAAAATCATTGCACTTCTTTTTGTAAGCGGTGTCAATATTTAATTAAAGGATTTCTTCATTTTGATTTATAAAGAAAAATAGTATAAAATAATGATACTAAGAGAGGTCAATATGGATATTTTTCAAAAAATGGAAAGACAACTTGGTCATTTTTTCAAAAGCAGAGTTCAAAGTTTACCAATATTTACAAACACATTTAGATGATGTCGAGATATTCACCATTAGTAAATTGGCAAATGTTTGTCATACGTCAACATCAGCGGTATTAAGGTTTTGTCAAACATTAGGATATAAAGGTTATAAAGACTTTCGTTTTGATGTCACTCATTATTTACATCATCAACAACAAAAAAATTCTGAGGATATTACAGATCATATGATTGATCAGTATGCAACAAGCATTAATCAACTCAAAAAATTAGACCGTCAACAGCTTGATCATCTGATCTCTGTCATTAGATCTGGTTCAAAAATTCATATTGTTGGAATCTTTCATTCGTCATTACCTGCAAGACTATTACATATTGGTTTACAAGATTTAGGAATGTGTTCGTCCTATGCCGGAGATTTAAATGCGATATCTCATTTGACAAATATTATTGATGAAAATGATATTTTAATCGATTTTTCTATTTCAGGATTAATTGAGAATTACCGGTACGCATTAAGTGCCCTGTCACACAATATGCCTAAAGAATCATTTCTCATAACGCTTAATCCAAACGCACAAGTTAAAAAGTACTACCAAAAATTGATTGTTTTGCCAGGGATCTCTTTATCAAAAGAATCAATTGTTGATATCCAATCCATTTCAATTATGTTTGTTGAACTTTTATTGAATCGATTACATTCCAAATTAGATTAAAGAACTTGTTCAAACAGGTTCTTTTTTCTTGTAAATAGTGTGAAATACAATCTAAAACAAGAGAAAATTTCAGAAAATCCCAAAACAGTATTGTAATATTCTGAATATTTTTTATAATTCTAATACTAAAGGAGGAATAGTAATGTCTAAACCAATTATTGTGATTACTGCTGATAGCATTGTAGAGCCATCAGCTATTATTAATCAGGTCTACGCCGATTTTGCACCTAGAGATTTAAAAGAAGCCGTTATAAAAGCTGGTGGTATCCCAATTATTCTTCCCTTTCCAGATGATGAAAAATTAGGCCAAGAAATGGCAGAAGCACTTGTTTCATCTTTTGATGGTCTTATTATTCCTGGTGGCCCAGATGTTGATCCAACTTGGTTTGGAGAAGATCCTATTCGTGAACTAGGACGGACAGCTTATCAAAGAGATGCTTTTGAAATACCACTTGTAAAAGCTGCCAAAAAAGCTAAAAAACCTATTTTTGGTATTTGTCGAGGCTTACAAGTGATAAACGTTGCTTTTGGGGGTGACTTATATCAAGACTTAGCCAAACAAAATCCTGATAGTTATATGAAACACTCTCAATTAGCTCCTGGCGGCTTTCCAACACATTATGTAACGGTTGACTCCAAAAGTGTCTTTTATAGTGTTCTTGGAGAAAAATCTTATGTCAATTCAAGACATCACCAAGGCGTTAGAAAAGTTGCTGATGGTTTTGAAGCAACAGCTGTCGCAGCAGATGGTGTGGTTGAAGCTATTGAGACAAGTGATGGTTTAGTAAGTGCTGTTCAGTGGCATCCAGAAAATATGTGGCGTGCCGATGAAAAACAATTTGAAGTTTTCAAACAATTTGTTTCAAAGTGTTAATGTGTGAAAGAAAAGTATAGGAGAAATCTATGAAACAATCTAAAATGGGGATTTTTAGTATTATCCTTCTTGGAATAACGGGTATTGTCAGATCAGGTATTTTTCTATTACCGAGTTCAGGCGTTAAATTAATAGGGGTAAGTTCTTTTTTTTTGTTCTAGCATTTGATGCCCTTTTGGTTATTTGTACAGCTCTTTGCTTTGCTCAAGCTGCAAACTATTTCGACAAAGATGGTGGACCTTATTTATATGCTAGAGAGGCTTTTGGTGAGTTTGTTGGTTTTGAAGTTGGATTTGTTACTTGGGCAATTAGAATGATTGCCGAAGCCACAATTTCAGTTGCCTTTGCGACAGCTCTAGGTTCTATTTTCCCAGGATTAGGATCAGGTATTGGTAAAGAAATTGTAGTGACCGTCTTAATTGTCGGTATGGCTATCATTAACCTTTATGGTGTTCCTATTTCAAAATTAATTATCAATACTGTTACCGTTGCTAAATTAGTTCCGCTTTTTTTATTTATTGCTATTGGAATTTTCTTTATAAAGGGTTCTAATTTTACACCGATGTTTCCATCTGGTCATTACCAGTTTGGTAGTTTTGGAGTGGCAGCAGTGACACTTTTTTACGTTTTTACTGGATTTGAGCGACTTGTTGTCGCTGCTAGTGATATGAAAAATCCAAAGAAAAATCTGCCAAAATCAGTCTTTCTTTTTGTTATTGTAGTTGCCTTGATTTACATCTTGATTCAAACAGTTACAATTGGTATCTTAGGTCCAGATGCCTCTGCTAAATCAGCTGTGCCTTTACAAGAAGCGTTTGGAAAAGTATTAGGAGGATTTGGAACATCTCTAATTGCAACCGGAACACTTTTATCAACAGGAGGCCTCTTCATTGCTTCAACTTATCTAACTCCTCGTTCAGGTGTAGCACTTGCTGAGACAAAAATGTTGCCAAAATTTATGGCTAAGCGTAATAAGTACGGTGCTCCAAGTTCAGCAATTCTAGTTTCAATGGTAATTGTTCTTATTGTTGCTTGGTCAGGAACATTTGAAAAACTGGTATTAATTTCTTCGATTTCACGTTTTGCGCAATACATTCCAACAATTTTAGCTGCAATAGTCTTTATGAGAACTAAAAAGGATGTGGAAGGAGCCTTTAAACTACCATTTGGACCGGTCATTCCATTAGTGGCTTTAGCTATCAGTATTTGGTTATTGACACAAGTTACACTGGAACAACTTGTTTGGGGACTGGGTGCTCTAGTTATCGCCGTACCATTTTATTTTCTTGCTAAAGCCCAAAAAGATGCACGATTAAAGGATTAAAAAGAAACACTTTATGGTTAGTCATAAAATGTTTTTTGGTGAAGAAGTGCTATAGTAAGATAACTTTATAGGAAGATTAAAAATGAAAATGAAAATTATAGAAAAAGAAGCATTTGGCCAGGATTTGCATATTTGGATTGAAGCAGAAATAATGAAGAATTCAGCTTTTGGGCCTGTTTTTGCTACTCATTTTGAAAAGCAAGATGAAATGATCTTTTTTTAGCAAAATAATAACACCAATAGACTATTCGAACTATTATGTTTATATTGGTGATGAGTTAGATCAGTCAAAAATAAAAATACATACTGATCACAATCATCTTGATTGTCGTTTGAATTATTTAGATTATGAATTTGCAACTCAATTAAAGGAAATGGCAGTTTGGGAAAGTAACTTCAAGGAAAGCTTAAAACAGCTATTGACCAAATGAAAATAATAAATTGTTGAGTATCCGAGATTTAAGCTTTCTAGAACAGTTTATTGTTATAATAAAATTACCAATTCTGTCTTGAGGAATTACTAATGAAATCTAAAATTAATCATGTTAAAATAGCCATCTATAAAAGCATGAGGCGCTTTTTTCCTTTGGCTTTAATTTATTCATTTGTAACTATTGTGAATACTTTATTTTTGACGCCACATAGCTTTTTTTCAGAAACAATAGGGTTAAAACTATATCAAAATACCTATGTTAACTATGTGTCAAGCCGTCTTATTAATTTCAATAATTTAGTATTAGGGTTGATTATTGGGCTTTTTGCAGCTTACCTCTTAAAAGAGTTGCTTGAAGAAAAGGTTGAAAAGCCTTTTTTATCTAGTTTATTTCAATTTTTGACTGTATGGTTTATTTTAGGAAGCTCTAACTTAATTATTGATAATCGATTTGTTGCTCAGCCTTTTTGGGTATTACTAATATTATTGGCATTTTTATTTGCTTTTGCTAGCCATATTGTTCGTAAGTGGGAATATCAGTTTCCAATGTTAGTATGGATACCTATTATTGTTCTAACCTACGTTGCAACTTCATTTAATACTTGGGCAAATAAATTTCCAAATATAGATCCTAATTTCTCTTGGCAAGGTCTATTTTTTAAACTTGCCGGAAGTGGCCCCGTGCATTTGTATAGTGTCCTGTTGTGGTCAATTATAGCTATCATTATTTTTTCAACTGGTTTTCCCAACCCCAGTTTCCTGATTTGGCCAGACTCGTCGTTACCTTCTGTTAGTGATAATTTAAATACAATATTAAAAAGTTCAACAGCTAAAATACCTCATCTTTTTAATTTATATACTGTTCATTCACCTTTTGCTTTATTTGGAGGTGTCGGTTTACTTTTGGCATTGGCTTGCGCAATGGTTATCTATTTACAACAAAATCCCAATCCCCTATCGAAAAGACTATTAGCCCTGTCATTTATTCCTTTATTGTTTGATCAATCTTTGCCCTTTGTAATGTGTTTTCCACTAATCTTTCAACCGATTTTAGTCATTCCAATGATTTTATCAACTCTTATAGCTGAATTGATTGGAGCATCAGTACTCTATTTAGGTTGGTTAACTCCAGCTATCTATAATGTGCCAAATGGGACACCTAATCTTTTATTTGGTTTTTTAGCTTCAAATGGAGATTGGCGATACCTTCTGATTGTTTTAGTTATTATGATTATTTCTACGAGTATTTATTACCCATTTGTTAAGAAAATCGTGAAAGGAGAAGACGATGTTCAAAAAGTGGCTCAATAATTGTCTTGTCCTTATCATAGCGGTAGGTTTTATTATAATGGCTCTAGTTGGTAGAAATCACATGATGACAACTACAAAGACAAAACAAAAGATTTACCATTCTAGAATGGTCCCAACTATTTTGGTGCCTGGTTCAAGTGCTAGTCAAGAAAGATTTAATGGGACAGTTAATTCGCTAAATCAGATGGGACGAAAACATGGTTTATTAAAATTAACGGTTCAAACAAATGGACATATTAAGTATAGTGGTCAACTACAGTCAAGTGATAATCAGCCATACATTGTCATTGCCTTTCAAAATAATACAGATAGTTATGCAACCATAAAAAAACAAGCCAAATGGTTATCATTAGCATTAGATGATCTTCAAGAAAAGTATCATTTCCGAAATTTCAATGCTATTGGTCATTCAAATGGTGGTCTTGACTGGACAGTTTATCTAGAAAAATATTATAGTTCATCTGCTCTAAATATTAAAACACTGATGACTATTGGGACACCTTATAATTTTGAAGTTACAGATACGGCTCATCAAACAGAAATGTTAAAGGATTTAATTGCAGACAAAAAAAGCTTACCAAGTTCCTTAATAATGTACAACGTTGCAGGTACACAAACCTATGATGGAGATTACATTGTCCCAATTGCAAGTGTAGAGTTGGGAAAATATATTTATCAAAACCAAGTGGCACATTACACTCAAGTAACAGTCACAGGTGATGCAGCAGAGCATTCTGACTTACCTCAGAATACTGAAGTCCTCAGTCTGATAGCGGAGCACATTTTAAAAGGAAATATCAAAAAAGGAACCTTTCAACCTAAAGGGTAAAACTCTAGTCAATTTGATTAGGGTTTTTTATTTTTTTTTAAAGTTTTAGATTTCTATTGCAAAAAAAAGAACGGACATGATAAACTTAGTTCATAGGTTAATTAGTCAACTGATTAACTGATATACTTTAAGGTAGGAGAACAAAATGAATGATGCTATACCTATTTACTTGCAAATTGCACAAATCATAGAAGACGACATTATCAGTGGACGCTATCAGATGGATGATAAAGTACCTTCTACTAATGAATTTGCTAAATTGTTACAGATTAATCCTGCTACAGCTGGAAAAGGATTAAATGATCTAGTTAATCAAGAAATTCTTTACAAAAAAAGAGGTATGGGAATGTTTGTTACTGAAAATGCTAGGAATATAATTACCAAAAAAAGACAACATGCTTTTTCACACTATCTATTACCAGACTTTTTAAAAGAAGCACAACAATTAGATATTCAAAAAGATGAGCTAATAAAGATGATTGAGGAGATTTATGATGTTACAAGTGATTGATGTAAGTAAAAATTACGGGAAAAAAGAAGTTTTAAAGAATATCTCAATAAATTTTGAAGATAATTATGGTGTATATGGATTATTAGGAAGAAATGGTGTTGGTAAGAGTACCTTAATGAAGATATCAAATCACCTTCTGTTCATCTGGAAAACATCCTATATGTTGGTGGTCAGATTTATAGTTATAACTCACTTTTCCAGGGGAAAATAGATAAACTATTAGATTTTTATAATGCTCTATATGACCATTTTGATCTTGACTATGCAAAAAGATTATTAAACAAATTTAATATTAAATTAAAAGATAAATTTTCAAAATTATCAACAGGTAATAAAACACTAGTCCAAAATATTATCGGCCTATCCTGTCAAGCTAGAATAACATTACTAGATGAACCCACCAATGGTTTAGATTCAGTGAACAGACAGTTGTTCTTTCAAGCAATGATGGATGATTATGCTGAAAATCCAAGACTATTTATTTTATCAACTCACCTTATTCAAGAAGTAGAAAATTATCTAACACATGTCATCATGCTTAAAGAAGGACAAGTTTTTCTAAATGAATCGATTGAAGTTGTTCAAGCAAAATCAATTAAGGTGCAACAAGCTAATGTATCAGATCGTAATATTATTGGTAAAAAGCAACTAGGTTCATTTGAAGAATACTATTTATTTGATGATATTTCTGAAGACGATCAAGAACTGATTTTAGCTAATGGTGGTAAGTTAGATCATTATGATTTACAAACATTATTCAATTACTTAATGGAGGTGTAACATGAATAGAACGCTCATTTTAAGAAAAAAACAAATTTTGTCACAGTTATGTGTCAGTTTGATTGTCTGTTTTTCAGTATTTGCCGTTCTTGGTATTTTAGTTATTATTGGATTTTTCTTAGGACGTCATTTTGAAACTAGTCATTTTCAATTAAACTGGAATGATATAACTAAATTTATTTTTGTCTTTCTAGGGTTTATGGTTGCTGTCTTCACTTTCATTTCACCTTTTAGTGATGGCTCTAGTGATTTTGATTCTGCTCTACATCTTGGAATATCAAGGTTTCATTATTTTTCATTCAATATTTTCTATTACTTAATACTAAGTTTTATTAAATTGCTTTTTGATGGCTTTGGACATGTAAAAACCAATAGTCCACAACTTTTGGACTATTTTCAATCAGCATTTATGAATTTGACTTTTAATGGTTTTATTGGGAATTTTCTTGCTCTTCTTATCTTTGCTCTTCTTGGGTATGCCATTTATCATTGGGGTTGGAAATTTTTAGCGATTGCTAATGATCTAGCCCAAATGGCAAAATGGCAAGAAGTTATCGTCAGTCTTGTGACTTTAAGCTTGTTTATTCTTGCTTATTTCACAACAATACAAAAAACAGAAATAAAATAATAAAAAAGCAACAGTAAAGTTGCTTTTTTATTGTCTTGCCATTTCATCAAGTATTGATTTGAATGAAAGTAGTTGACTATTTAGTAAACTGGATGTGAGATAGGCATATTGAACATAAAAATATAATTTATCACTTTCAACAAGTGGAATTTTTACTAAATCATGTTCATCAGAAAATGGTAAAAAATCAGACATTAGAGTGATCCCGATATTTGTCTTAACAACTTGTCCAATAGTCTGTGCATCCGGAAGATTTAAAATAACTTTTGCTTTATTTTGATATTTTTGATTTAACAGCTGAAATGCTTTTAGATGAACAGAACTTTCATCTAAAATCACAAAAGGATAGGCTAATGTTTCGCTAAATGAAATTTCTTTTTTTGAAGCTAACGGATGGTCTTTAGAAACAAAAATAGAAAATTCTCTTTTGTAAAGAAGATTAATAGTTAAACTAGGATGGTGTAATGGTTCAATACTCCCAAGTAAGCTAAAATCTAACTCACCTGACAGTAACTGTGACAATAAACGTGAAGAACCTCCTGAGACAATGTTAAATTGTGACAATGCTGAAATGGTCTCTTGATTATCCAAAATCTTAGATAAAATACGAGCTCGAATGATAGGAGGAAATCCGATATGGAGTTTGTTCTTTTTAGAATGCTCAATAGCCTTTTTTGTAATTTTAAATTCTTCTAGAATGGTTTCAATATGTCTATTCAACAATTGGCCTTCCTGAGTTAAGACAACTGAACGATGAGAAGGATCTTTAATGACCAGTTGACAATCATAAAGTGTTTCAAGTCTTTTGATAGCATAAGTAACAGTAGGTTGACTAACATTAAAATCTTGTGCAACAACCGTATAAGAAAGGCGTTTTGAAAGTTGGTTAAAGTACTCTAAGTCACGTATATTCATAGAATTCTCCTTTTTTTCATTCTACCACAACTGATAAGTTATTATAAATATTTTTTATCAAACTTCACGGAGTTGACTATAAGTTTTATAAGAGAATACAATATGATTTGTAAAAATTATTATCACTTTCGAGGAGGTTGCATGATGCGTGCACATGATATTTTAAATAACCCATTTTTGAATAAGGGAACTGCCTTTACGATGGAAGAACGTAAAGAACATGGTTTAATTGGTCTTCTTCCACCTTATGTTCAAACACTTGAAGAGCAAGCTGCTCAAACTTATCAACATTACTTACAAAAACCATCAGATTTAGAAAAACGTCTTTTCTTGATGGAAATTTTTAATACAAACCGTACTTTATTCTACTATTTATTTAATCAACATATTGTAGAATTTAATCCAATTGTATATGATCCAATCATTGCTGATACAATTGAAAACTACAGTCATCTATTTGTTGATCCTCAATACGCTGCTTATCTAGATATCAATCATCCAGAAAATATTGAAGAAACACTTAAAAATGCAGCAGGAGATCGTGATATTCGTCTTATCGTTGTAACAGATGCTGAAGGTATTCTAGGAATTGGTGACTGGGGAACTCAAGGTGTTGATATTTCAGTTGGTAAATTAATGGTTTACACAGCCGCTGCAGGTATTGACCCATCATCAGTGTTGCCACTTGTTATTGATGCTGGAACAAATCGTAAAGAATTGTTAGATGATGACATGTACCTTGGTAATAGACATGAACGTGTTCGTGGTGACCAATACTATGACTTTATTGATCAATTTGTTCAAACAGCTGAAAATCTTTTTCCTAAACTTTACCTTCACTGGGAAGATTTTGGTCGTTCAAATGCAGCAAATATCTTAAATAAATACAAAAAAGAAATTCCAACATTTAATGATGATATCCAAGGAACAGGTATTGTTGTATTAGGTGGTATTTTTGGAGCATTAGATATTACTGGTGAAAAATTAACAGATCAAGTTTACTTATGTTATGGTGGTGGTTCAGCTGGTGCTGGTATTGCTGATCGTGTCCATGCAGAAATGGTTGCAGAAGGTCTTTCAGAAGAAGAAGCCTACAAACATTTCTTTATGATTGACCAACAAGGTCTATTATTTGATGATATGGACGACTTAACAGATGCTCAAAAACCATTTGCTAAAAAACGTTCAGATTTTGAAAATGCTGGTGATATGACTGATCTACTAACAGTTATCAAAACAGTAAAACCTACTATTTTAGTTGGTACTTCAACTGATGCTGGTGCCTTTACAAAAGAAGTTGTTGAAGCTATGTGTGAAAATACTGAACGTCCAGTCATTTTCCCAATTTCTAACCCAACTAAAAAACTTGAAGCAACAGCTCAACAAGTTATTGAATGGTCAGATGGTAAAGCTTTTGTAGCAACTGGTGTTCCTTCAGGTACAATTACTTATAAAGGTGTTGATTATGAAATTGGTCAAGCCAATAATGCACTTATCTATCCAGGACTTGGTTTAGGTATGCTAGCATCTGAAGCATCATTATTAACTGATGAAATGATTGGTGCCGCTGCACATTCTCTATCAGGTATTGTTAATCCTGGTCAACCTGGCGCACCTGTGCTTCCTCCATTCCAATACGTTGCTGATGTTTCTATCAAAGTTGCTGAAGCTGTTGCTAAAAAAGCACAAGAACAAGGATTGTCACAAGCAAAAGAAACAGATATGGCCAAAGCTGTTCGTGACCTCAAATGGTATCCAGAATACTAAGAGGGGTGTTATAAAACATTATGAAAAAGTTAAATAACATCAAAATAGCAGGTGTATCTTTACCATTATATATAGGTTTAGTTATTGTTCTTGCGATCACTATAGCAATGGGCAAACTACCTCTAAATATGGTGGGTATTACCTTTATGTTGGTTGTGTTAGGACATTTGTTCTATTATATCGGTGAGAAACTTCCTGTTTGGAATACTTATCTTGGAGGTGGTTCCGTTTTCACTCTCCTAGCTGGAGCCATCTTAGCTGCTGTTGGTTTAGTTCCAAAATCAGTTATCACAGCCACTTCTAGTTTCATGAGTGACTGGGGTTTTCTAGACTTTTATATTGCTGCCCTTATTTGTGGTTCCATCTTAGGGATGAACCGTAAGCTATTGGTAAAAGCTTCAGCTAAGTTTATTCCAGTAGCATTGATCTCAATGGTTATTGGATTCTTTGCAACTGGTGCAGTTGGAGCATTGCTCGGTCAAGGTTTCGGACATTCCGTTATGTATATTTCCTTCGCACAAATGGCAGGTGGTATGGGTGCTGGGATTGTTCCTTTGTCAAAAATCTATGCTGCAAACTTACATACAAGTTCAGCGACCATCTTATCGCAACTTGCCCCAGCAACTACCTTAGGTAACATTTTTGCCATCATTGGTGCAATTGTACTTGCGCGTGGATTTGCAAAGACAAAATACAATGGTAATGGTGTTTTAATTCCAGTGAATAAAGAAGACTTGGAAAAACCAAAAGTAACTCTTGATGCAACAAAAATCGGTGTTGGTTTAATGCTTGCCTTCATGTTGTTCCTTGTCGGTGTTATCCTTAATGCCTTTGTTCCTAAAGTGCATTCATATGCTTTCATGATTATTATTGTCTTTATCTTAAAAGCATTAGATGCTGTACCTAAACCACTTGAAGAATGTGTGGTTATGTTTAATCAAGTTATTATGACAAACTTAACACATGCAGTCTTAGCTGGTATTGGGCTTGCTATGATAGACCTTTCTTCACTTGCAAAAGCCATGACTTGGCAATTTGTACTTATTAGTTTGACTTCAGTGGTTTCTATGGGACTTGCTTCATGGTTTATTGGTAAATTATTAGGTATGTATCCAGTAGAAACAGCTATTGGTGCAGGGATGATCAATAACTCAATGGGAGGTACAGGTAATATTGCCGTCCTTTCAGCAGCAGATCGCATGGAGATGATTGCATTTGCACAAATGGCTAACAGATTGGGTGGAGCTATTATCCTCATATTGGGTGGCTTATTAATCAATATGTTCTCATAAAAATAGTACTAGAATTTTCTAGTACTTTTTTATTTTTAAAGAATAATTATTAGTGAATATATGAATATTTTGTTATAATGAATAAAAATACAACGGAGTTACTTATGAAAATAGCAAAGTTTGGTGTAGAAGATTGGCTTAATCGATGGGAGGCAAAAGCGACTTACGATTTGTCACAAAGTACAGTCTCTTCCTTATCTTTAGAAGAAATCATTACTATTGATGGAACTGACTTTCAAAAATTTTTTGTAGAGTTAAAGACTAAGAAAATGAATTATGGTGATATTGAGGGGTCAAATGCTTTTAAATATCAAGTTTCCACTTTATATCAAACGATGTCTGCCGAAAATATTCTCCAAACCAATGGTGCAACAGGTGCTAATTTATTAGCAATATTTTCTATTGTAGAGGCTGGTGATCATGTTATTTCAATGATGCCAACTTATCAGCAGTTATACGAACTACCCAAAACCCTTGGTGCAGAAGTAGATTTTATTAAGCTTGAGGAGAAAAATAATTGGAATTTTCCACTAGATCAATTAACGCAGCTTATTAGAAGTGATACCAAGCTTATTCTTTTAAATTCAGCAAATAATCCAACAGGAACAGTTATTGACAAAAAAATGTTGAATGAAATCGCAAAAATAGCAAGGGAAGTTAATGCATATGTCCTGGTTGATGAAGTCTATTACCCATTTGAAGATACTGAGTGGGTATCTATTGTTGATATCTATGAAAAAGGGATTTCTACAAATTCGTTATCAAAAACATTTTCCGTTCCAGGAATAAGAATAGGTTGGTTAGCAGCTTCAGAAACAATTATTGAATCCTTTAGAAAATACAGAGACTACACGATGATTTCTTCTGGAATAATCGATGACGCAGTAGCTGTACATGTATTAAAAAATAAAAATAAAATTCTAAATCGTAATCAAAAAATAATAGAAGAAAATTATCAAATTTTAAAAAATTGGGTAGATAAAGAAGAAAAAATAACATTGCGTTTACCAAACAAAGTCTCTACCTCTTTTGTACATATAGATGTTCCGCTAGATACAAAGACGTTTTGCCTGAAATTGCTAGAAGAGACAGGAGTACTATTAGTTCCAGGAGATGTTTACAACTATAAAGAAAGTACTTTTAATCACCTAGTGCGATTAGGATACTGTTGCAAAAAGCAGACGCTAATCAAGGGATTAGAAAAAATTAGTCATTTCTTAAATTCCGAATTTAGTGAATAAATTAAGTGCCGTTAATAAAATAAAAAGAAAGTGAAAAAATCCCTTGACAATGGTAAAGTAGATTTAGTATACTAAATAGGCTGTTGAAGCGGGCGAGTGACAGGTAAGAAAAGGTAAAAAAAGTTCTTGACAAGCTTGTGATGATTTGATAGAATAAAATAGTTGTCTCGAAAGAGGCGAAAGACCTTTGAGAACTGAATAAGACGAACCAAACGTGAGGGTGATATGGAGACATATTACCCGTCAAAGACGAAATAAATCTGTCAGCGACAGAAAGAAAAGAGTAGGAATACTCAAACTTTTAATGAGAGTTTGATCCTGGCTCAGGACGAACGCTGGCGGCGTGCCTAATACATGCAAGTAGAACGCTGAGGTCATGTGCTTGCACAAGACCAAGGAGTTGCGAACGGGTGAGTAACGCGTAGGTAACCTGCCTCATAGCGGGGGATAACTATTGGAAACGATAGCTAATACCGCATGAGAGTTTTTAACACATGTTAGGAACTTAAAAGGAGCAACTGCTTCACTATGAGATGGACCTGCGTTGTATTAGCTAGTTGGTGAGGTAACGGCTCACCAAGGCGACGATACATAGCCGACCTGAGAGGGTGATCGGCCACACTGGGACTGAGACACGGCCCAGACTCCTACGGGAGGCAGCAGTAGGGAATCTTCGGCAATGGGGGCAACCCTGACCGAGCAACGCCGCGTGAGTGAAGAAGGTTTTCGGATCGTAAAGCTCTGTTGTTAGAGAAGAATGGAAGTAGGAGTGGAAAGTCTACTTCGTGACGGTAACTAACCAGAAAGGGACGGCTAACTACGTGCCAGCAGCCGCGGTAATACGTAGGTCCCGAGCGTTGTCCGGATTTATTGGGCGTAAAGCGAGCGCAGGCGGTTCTATAAGTCTGAAGTTAAAGGCAGTGGCTCAACCATTGTTCGCTTTGGAAACTGTAGAACTTGAGTGCAGAAGGGGAGAGTGGAATTCCATGTGTAGCGGTGAAATGCGTAGATATATGGAGGAACACCGGTGGCGAAAGCGGCTCTCTGGTCTGTAACTGACGCTGAGGCTCGAAAGCGTGGGGAGCAAACAGGATTAGATACCCTGGTAGTCCACGCCGTAAACGATGAGTGCTAGGTGTTAGGCCCTTTCCGGGGCTTAGTGCCGCAGCTAACGCATTAAGCACTCCGCCTGGGGAGTACGACCGCAAGGTTGAAACTCAAAGGAATTGACGGGGGCCCGCACAAGCGGTGGAGCATGTGGTTTAATTCGAAGCAACGCGAAGAACCTTACCAGGTCTTGACATCCCGATGCCCGCTCTAGAGATAGAGTTTTACTTCGGTACATCGGAGACAGGTGGTGCATGGTTGTCGTCAGCTCGTGTCGTGAGATGTTGGGTTAAGTCCCGCAACGAGCGCAACCCCTATTGTTAGTTGCCATCATTCAGTTGGGCACTCTAGCAAGACTGCCGGTAATAAACCGGAGGAAGGTGGGGATGACGTCAAATCATCATGCCCCTTATGACCTGGGCTACACACGTGCTACAATGGTTGGTACAACGAGTCGCAAGTCGGTGACGACAAGCTAATCTCTTAAAGCCAATCTCAGTTCGGATTGTAGGCTGCAACTCGCCTACATGAAGTCGGAATCGCTAGTAATCGCGGATCAGCACGCCGCGGTGAATACGTTCCCGGGCCTTGTACACACCGCCCGTCACACCACGAGAGTTTGTAACACCCGAAGTCGGTGAGGTAACCTTTTAGGAGCCAGCCGCCTAAGGTGGGATAGATGATTGGGGTGAAGTCGTAACAAGGTAGCCGTATCGGAAGGTGCGGCTGGATCACCTCCTTTCTAAGGAAATGGAAACGATTGGTCGTCTTATTTAGTTTTGAGAGGTCTTGTGGGGCCTTAGCTCAGCTGGGAGAGCGCCTGCTTTGCACGCAGGAGGTCAGCGGTTCGATCCCGCTAGGCTCCATAGAGTAGCGATACTCTAGGATAGTCCATTGACAATTGAATATCTATATCAAATTCCACGATCTTGAAAAAGATTGTAGAAAAGTAACAAGAAAATAAACCGAAAACGCTGTGAATTAATGAGTTTTCTAGTTTAAAGAAACTAGGTTAATAAGGTTAAGTTAATAAGGGCGCACGGTGGATGCCTTGGCACTAGAAGCCGAAGAAGGACGTGACTAACGACGAAATGCTTTGGGGAGCTGTAAGTAAGCGCTGATCCAGAGATGTCCGAATGGGGGAACCCGGCAACTAATGGTTGTCATCCATAACTGTTAAGGTTATGAGAAGGAAGACGCAGTGAACTGAAACATCTAAGTAGCTGCAGGAAGAGAAAGCAAACGCGATTGCCTGAGTAGCGGCGAGCGAAACGGCAGGAGGGCAAACCGAGGAGTTTACTCCTCGGGGTTGTAGGACTGCGATATAGGATTAATGATTATAGAAGAATTACCTGGGAAGGTAAGCCAAAGAGAGTAACAGCCTCGTATTTAAAATGATTGATTAACCTTAGCAGTATCCTGAGTACGGCGAGACACGCGAAATCTCGTCGGAATCTGGGAGGACCATCTCCCAACCCTAAATACTCTCTAGTGACCGATAGTGAACCAGTACCGTGAGGGAAAGGTGAAAAGCACCCCGGGAGGGGAGTGAAATAGAACCTGAAACCGTGTGCCTACAACAAGTTCGAGCCCGTTAATGGGTGAGAGCGTGCCTTTTGTAGAATGAACCGGCGAGTTACGTTATGATGCGAGGTTAAGTTGAAGAGACGGAGCCGTAGGGAAACCGAGTCTTAATAGGGCGAAAGAGTATCATGACGTAGACCCGAAACCATGTGACCTACCCATGAGCAGGTTGAAGGTGAGGTAAAACTCACTGGAGGACCGAACCAGGGCACGTTGAAAAGTGCTTGGATGACTTGTGGGTAGCGGAGAAATTCCAAACGAACTTGGAGATAGCTGGTTCTCTCCGAAATAGCTTTAGGGCTAGCGTCGATGTTAAGTCTCTTGGAGGTAGAGCACTGTTTGGGTGAGGGGTCCATCCCGGATTACCAATCTCAGATAAACTCCGAATGCCAACGAGATATGATCGGCAGTCAGACTGCGAGTGCTAAGATCCGTAGTCGAAAGGGAAACAGCCCAGACCACCAGCTAAGGTCCCAAAATAACTGTTAAGTGGAAAAGGATGTGGGGTTGCACAGACAACTAGGATGTTAGCTTAGAAGCAGCTATTCATTCAAAGAGTGCGTAATAGCTCACTAGTCGAGTGACCCTGCGCCGAAAATGTACCGGGGCTAAAACAGTTTACCGAAGCTGTGGATGACACATAGGTGTCATGGTAGGAGAGCGTTCTATGTGTGAAGAAGGTGTACCGTGAGGAGCGCTGGAACGCATAGAAGTGAGAATGCCGGTATGAGTAGCGAAAGACAGGTGAGAATCCTGTCCACCGTAAGACTAAGGTTTCCAGGGGAAGGCTCGTCCGCCCTGGGTTAGTCGGGACCTAAGGAGAGACCGAAAGGTGTATCCGATGGCCAACAGGTTGATATTCCTGTACTAGAGTATATAGTGATGGAGGGACGCAGTAGGCTAACTAAAGCATGCGAATGGAAGAGCATGTCTAAGCAGTGAGGTGTAAGATGAGTCAAATGCTTATCTTTTTAACATTGAGCTGTGATGGGGGAGCGAAATTTAAGTAGCGAAGTTAGTGATGTCACACTGCCAAGAAAAGCTTCTAGCGTTAATTATACTCTACCCGTACCGCAAACCGACACAGGTAGTCGAGGCGAGTAGCCTCAGGTGATCGAGAGAACTCTCGTTAAGGAACTCGGCAAAATGACCCCGTAACTTCGGGAGAAGGGGTGCTGGCTTAAAGTCAGCCGCAGTGAATAGGCCCAAGCAACTGTTTATCAAAAACACAGCTCTCTGCTAAATCGTAAGATGATGTATAGGGGGTGACGCCTGCCCGGTGCTGGAAGGTTAAGAGGAGTGCTTAGCGTAAGCGAAGGTATGAATTGAAGCCCCAGTAAACGGCGGCCGTAACTATAACGGTCCTAAGGTAGCGAAATTCCTTGTCGGGTAAGTTCCGACCCGCACGAAAGGCGTAATGATTTGGGCACTGTCTCAACGAGAGACTCGGTGAAATTTTAGTACCTGTGAAGATGCAGGTTACCCGCGACAGGACGGAAAGACCCCATGGAGCTTTACTGCAGTTTGATATTGAGTATCTGTACCACATGTACAGGATAGGTAGGAGCCATTGAAAGAGGAACGCCAGTTTCTCTGGAGGCGTTGTTGGGATACTACCCTTGTGTTATGGCTACTCTAACCCACTAGGCTAAACGTCTAGGGAGACAGTGTCTGACGGGCAGTTTGACTGGGGCGGTCGCCTCCTAAAAGGTAACGGAGGCGCCCAAAGGTTCCCTCAGACTGGTTGGAAATCAGTCGCAGAGTGTAAAGGTATAAGGGAGCTTGACTGCGAGAGCAACAACTCGAGCAGGGACGAAAGTCGGGCTTAGTGATCCGGTGGTTCCGTATGGAAGGGCCATCGCTCAACGGATAAAAGCTACCCTGGGGATAACAGGCTTATCTCCCCCAAGAGTTCACATCGACGGGGAGGTTTGGCACCTCGATGTCGGCTCGTCGCATCCTGGGGCTGTAGTCGGTCCCAAGGGTTGGGCTGTTCGCCCATTAAAGCGGCACGCGAGCTGGGTTCAGAACGTCGTGAGACAGTTCGGTCCCTATCCGTCGCGGGCGTAGGAAATTTGAGAGGATCTGCTCCTAGTACGAGAGGACCAGAGTGGACTTACCGCTGGTGTACCAGTTGTCTTGCCAAAGGCATCGCTGGGTAGCTATGTAGGGAAGGGATAAGCGCTGAAAGCATCTAAGTGCGAAGCCCACCTCAAGATGAGATTTCCCATGATTTCATATCAGTAAGAGCCCTGAGAGATGATCAGGTAGATAGGTTAGAAGTGGAAGCGTGGTGACACGTGTAGCGGACTAATACTAATAGCTCGAGGACTTATCCAAACCGAAGTCAAGATTGACAGCGTAGCGGTTTCTTGATAAGATATAGGTATTCAATTTTGAATGGATTACCCATTTAAGTTAAGTAACGATAGCCTAGGAGATACACCTGTACCCATGCCGAACACAGCAGTTAAGCCCTAGTACGCCTGAAGTAGTTGGGGGTTGCCCCCTGTTAGATACGGGAGTTGCTTAGCGATATTCCGCCATAGCTCAGTTGGTAGTAGCGCATGACTGTTAATCATGATGTCGTAGGTTCGAGTCCTACTGGCGGAGTTTTTATGAGGGAAGTTAGCTTCTCTTTTTTTATGCCATAAAGTCTCAAAAAAAGCATTAGTAGGCTAATGCTTTTTTATGTTGAAAAAGGTATCATATAAAGCTTGAATTGCTTTTTTTTCTTCACTTTTATTGATAATAAATAGAACGGATACTTCACTTGCACCTTGAGATATCATTGCGATATTTATATTTTTGTCAGAGAATGCTTTTGTAGCTTTTGAAGTGACACCCACATGACTTTTCATGTTTTCACCTACAATCATGATAATCGAAAGATTTCTAATGATGTCTACTTCATCAACTTCTAATTCTCTATTTAAACGATTGATGATTTCTCTTTCTTTTATGGGGGTTAACTCTCTTTCTCTAATAACGATAGACATATCATCAATACCTGTTGGCATGTGTTCCCATCTGATATTAAGATCTTCTAGAATTTGAAGGACTTTTCTTCCAAAACCGACTTCTCTATTCATTAGATATTTTGAAAGATTGATACTTATAAATTTGTCATCAGATGCAATTCCAACTACTGGAAGGTTTTTATTTTGATGTTCAAGAATAATTTTAGTTCCTGGATGCTTGGGATTATTTGTATTTTTAATGACTATTGGGATTTTACCTCTGTAAGCTGGAATAAGGGCTTCATCATGAAGAACTGAAAACCCTGCATAAGCCAGTTCTCTCATTTCTTTGTAGGATAGTTCTTCTATAGATTGTGGTTTTTTTACAATTCCTGGGTGTGCTACAAAAATACCATCTACATCTGTGAAATTTTCATATAAATCTGCATGTATACCTGCGGCTACAATAGATCCAGTAATATCTGATCCTCCACGGGAGAATGTACAAATATTATCATCTTCTGTAACACCAAAAAAACCTGGTATTACTTGTATGGTTGTTTCATTTTTTATTTTGTTAATCTTAGAATAACTTGACGATAGAAGTTGTGCATTGCAAGAGGAACCTTTTACTATAATTCCTGCATCTTTTGGATGAAGGTATTTTGCTTTTAAACCATTTTTTTGTAAAAAAGAGGCAATTAATTTTGCATTATTGTTTTCCCCGCTTGCTAGAAAATGATCAAATAGATAGGGATTATTTTCTTTTGGTAATTCAGAGAGACCTCGAATACTTTCAGAAATATCATTTAGTAAACTTTGACTTAATTTGAGTTCTGAAATAATATCTTCGTAGCGCTTTATAAGCCAATTTTGATGTTCAATTAATGATTGATCAGTGATGTAACTGTTATAATATTCAATTAGGGCGTCTGTAACTTTAGTGTCATTATCATGGCGCTTACCTGGTGCGGAAACTATTACAATTCTTCTTGAGTTATCTTGTTTGATAATATCTAAAACTTTATTAATTTGTTCAGCGGAGGCTAATGAGCTTCCACCAAATTTTATAACTTTCATATGAAACACCCCTTTAAAATATTAAATTAAATTATAGCAAAATTTCAAAAAATTACTAGTCTTTTGAGAATGGATTTTAGATTGATTAATAGTTTTGTCAGCATTCTGAAAGAAAGGTTAGTATTGGTAAATATTTTTTTTTGATGTTATAATGTAGTTCGACTGGAGATTTAAAATGTTAAAAAAATGCTATATTTTATTAATAAGTTTTGTTTTTTCTATTTCTGTATCTCGAATTTTACAAAGTGATCAAATAGATTCATCACAAACTAATCCTCTTACATTAAATGATCAGACTGAGACTGTTGTCGCTGAAGATAAATCAAGTGATCAAACAGATAATTCTAATGTCTCTGAGGATCCAACTAATAAGGAAAGAACGCTAACCTCAACATCATATGAAACAGACTCTGAAACGGGGAATCAAGTGAAAGTTGAGACATATTCTGATGGTTATATGGTTAAAACAGAGGAAACACCTATTCCATATCAAACTACCTATATAACAGATGCTAATATTGAAGACGGTGTAGAGAAGGTTCAAGTTCCTGGCCAAAATGGTGTACGTTATCAGATTAGGACTAGTACAGATAACTTTGTAACTTGGACTCAATCTTTTGAAACTAAGGAACCCACAACAGAAATTATTCGTGTTGGTACAAAAGTAGCTCAAGCTAGTGATTCACAAGACAATACAAATACTTCAAGTTCTTCTAAAACTGAAGACAGTAAAACTAGTTCAACTACTAAGAAGAATAATTCAAAAACTATAGTTGAAAATAATGACTCACAATCTTCTTCTGATAGTAGCAAATCAAATGAAACTAAAACTAAGAAAAATTCTAAAAAAGAGGCTAAAAATCAAAATAAAACAGCCAAGTCTAAAAAGAAATCTAAAAAATCAAAAAAGAAACTAAAAGATTTACCTGGTACTGGAGATGAGACTGAAAATAAGGCTATTTTGTCAGGTTTACTCCTAGTTACACTTGGTGCTGTATCCTTAATATCATATACCACTAAAAAAATGAATAAATAAAAAAAGATATTTGCTATATCTTTTTTTTTATTTATTGTAAAACTGTATGGGTACAGATAATACATTTTTATATAGATGAAAATGTATTATCGTGTTAGAATGTATCCATGGTAAGATACAAAGCAATTATTTCTTATGACGGGACATTGTTTAATGGTTTTCAAAGACAACCTAAAGGAACAAGAACTGTTCAAGAAGAACTTGAAAAAACACTAAAACAAATAAATAGTGGTAAAAAAGTTTCTGTACACGGTGCAGGAAGGACAGATGCGGGTGTCCATGCTTATGGACAAGTTATTCATTTTGATCTAGATGACAATCGCGATATTGAAAAACTTAGATTTGCATTGGATAGTCAGACTCCAGAAGATATTGCGGTAGTTACTGTTGAGATAGTATCAGAAGATTTTCACGCAAGGTATCAAAAACATTTTAAAACCTATGAGTTTTTAGTAGATATCGGTAGATCTAAAAATCCGATGATGCGACATTATGCAACTTCCTATCCTTATCCTTTGAATATTGCTTTAATCAAGTTGGCGATAAAGGATTTGGTTGGCCAACATGATTTTACAGGATTTACTGCTTCAGGAAGTAGCATTGAAAATAAGGTGAGAACCATTTCTAAAGCTGATGTGATTTTTGATGAGAAACGGCAATTTTTAATTTTTACTTTTACTGCTAATGGATTTTTGTACAAACAAGTTAGGAATATGGTGGGAACTTTATTAAAAATTGGGAATGAACGAATGCCTGTAGGTCAAATTGCTAAAGTATTAGAATCAAAAAATCGTCAAGATGCTGGACCAACTGCTGCAGGAAATGGATTATATCTTAAGGAAATAATATATGAAGACTGAATTAGCATTAACAATAGCAGGTAGTGATATTTTTAGTGGTGGTGGATTACAAGCTGATCTCACAACTTTTAGTCAATTAGGAATTTATGGTATGGTTGCTCAAACCTGTTTAACAACCTTCGATAATGACCAGTTAAAAATTGATATTTTTTCTGCAAATCGTTTTTTATCACAATTAAATAGCTTTGATAAGATTAGTTTCAATGGGATTAAAATAGGTTTATTACCGAGTGCTGAAATTATCAATCAAACTAAATCCTTTTTGGAAAATCAAAATTGTCAAAATATTGTCTTGGATCCCGTTTTGGTTTTTAAGGAAAATAATTATCAAGAGATTCAAAATCAAAAAGAATTACTCAAATCATTATTTTCTAATATTACAGTTTTAACACCAAATCTAAAAGAAGCTGAGATTCTATCTGGGATAACTATTAGAAATAAAACGGATATGATAGATGCTGCCAGATATCTTTTTGATTTAGGTATCAAATGCGTTGTGATAAAAGGCGATCAGACGATTTCTTCTAAAAAAGCCATTGATTTATATTTTGATGGCGAAAACGTTGAATTCTTGGAAAATGATAGACTAAATAAAAAAAGTCACGGAGCAGGTTGCACATTTTCTTCAGCAATTACAGCATTATTAATCAAAGGGTATTCTTTATTAGAATCTGTTAAAATTGCCAAAGGACTGGTTTATAAAACTATTAAGTATGGAAATCATTTTGGGGTGAGTCAATATGCATTCAAAAAATAATCAATTAACACAATTGGCGATATTAATTGCACTATCAATTGTTTTAGGAAAATTTGTCAGTATACCGACACCAACAGGCTTTTTAACACTACTTGATGCTGGTATTTATTTTACTGCCTTTTTATTAGGACCAAATCAAGGAATGGTAGTTGGTGGGGTTTCAGCATTTCTTATTGACCTCTTATCTGGATATCCCAACTGGATGATCTTTAGTTTGTTTGCTCATGGGGGACAAGGTTATTTTGCGGGACTAAAAGGGAAGAAACGTCCCTTTGGTCTTGCTTTAGCTTCCTTAGTTATGATTCTTATTTACTTTATAACCAGTGGGTTTATGTATGGTTTTGGAGCAGCAATTGCTGGGCTACTTGGAAATACATTCCAAAATTTCTTTGGTATGTTAGTTGGTTATAGCTTATTTAAAGCCTATCAAAAATATAGAGGTAATAAGTGATAAAAGGAGAAAATCATGGATCAAGAAAAACTTATTAGTGATGTAAAACTAATTTTAGATGATATTATCGAGCGTTCAGCCATTCAATCTGGGGAACTATTTGTTCTAGGATTATCTTCTAGTGAAGTTATTGGTGGAAAAATTGGGAAAAATTCCAGTCAAGAAATTGGTGATATCATTGTTAGAACAATTTTTCAGCAATTAAAAGAAAAAGGTATCTTTTTAGCTGTTCAAGGTTGTGAACATGTTAATAGAGCTCTAGTTGTTGAAAGAGAAGCAGCTACTAAATTTCATCTAGAAGAAGTCAATGTTATTCCTAGTTTACATGCAGGTGGTAGTGGACAAGTTGCGGCTTTTAAATGGATGGAAGATCCAATTGAAGTCGAAGAAATTGTAGCTAAAGCTGGATTAGATATTGGAGATACCAGTATTGGAATGCATGTAAAACGTGTACAGGTTCCTTTGATACCAAAAATGAGAGAATTGGGTGGAGCACATGTTACAGCTTTAGCCAGCCGTCCTAAATTAATAGGTGGTGCAAGAGCAGCGTATAATACAGATCCAATCCGAAAATTTTAAAAGACAGTCAATTGACTGTCTTTTTAGTTATTCTGTTGACTATAAATATGAGCTGTAGGAAGTGGGATATTAGCTTTTAACAAAGCAGATTGGTATTTTTGGTAAAATTCATGGTAAACATTAAATTGTTCTCCATTTGTTGTATAAATAGCAACCCTAAAGACAAATTGCCCATTTGTAGTCGTTTGAGGTCCGATAATACTTGGTTCGCCAACAATCTCAGGAAATTTCGATATTTCAGTTTGATTGATTTTTTCAATGATAGAAGTAATTTGTTCTAAGTTAGCAGTAGTATATAAAGGAATGTCAATTAAGGCACGCATATTCCCTCTAGATTTGTTACTCACCACTGTAATATTACGATTTTGAATAAAATGCAGTGTGCCGTCAAATCCCTTTATTTGAGTAGTTCTAATACCAACATTAGCAATAATACCATCTATATTGACAATATTCACTGTATCGCCTACTTCGAATTGATTTTCAAAAAGGATA
This sequence comes from Streptococcus urinalis 2285-97, assembly GCF_000188055.2. Classification (NCBI taxonomy): domain Bacteria; kingdom Bacillati; phylum Bacillota; class Bacilli; order Lactobacillales; family Streptococcaceae; genus Streptococcus; species Streptococcus urinalis. The sequence goes on along the minus strand of NZ_AEUZ02000001.1, from coordinate 1,727,039 downwards.
AAGAAACCGTTGACAACATCAGATAAGAAACCTTGTGCACCAAGCCCAATGGCCACACCAGCAATTCCTGCACCAGCAAGGAGGCTTGATACCGGAACACCTAAAATACTTAATACCCAATAAGCTAAAAAGAAATATAAGCAATAATTGAGCATATTATGACTTAGCTTTAAGAGTGTTTTTTTTCTTGCTTCTGTTTGATGGGTAAAGGCAAAAGAATTATTTAAAGCTTTTTCAAAAGCGAGATTGATAATATATCTAATGATAAGAAAAAGTATGAATATTAATACTAGAGAGATGATTTTATTAATAATATTGACCATTAATTGTTCAATATTAATGTGATCAAGATATTTTAAAATATAGGTCATTGAAAATCCTTTCTTGTGATTTCTAGTGTATCAAAAAAGAGTAAAAAGAAAAACTCTTTTTTACTTAATGACACTTTGAGGTAGATTCTTTATCCTAAGAAAACGGTTTAGGATAAAGTATAAAAAAACTTTAAAAAGCTATTGAATTATGATAGAATGAACTGTATCGAAATTATTTTAAGGAGAAATGACTTAATGTCTACATCATTTGAAAACAAAGCTACAAATCGTGGCGTTATTACATTTACAATCAGTCAAGAAGAAATCAAACCAGCTCTTGATCAAGCATTCAATAAAGTCAAAAAAGATGTTAATGCACCAGGATTCCGTAAAGGTCATATGCCCCGTGCTATCTTTAACCAAAAATTTGGTGAAGAAGTTCTTTATGAAGATGCTTTAAATATTGTTTTACCAGGTGCTTATGAAGCTGCAGTTGAAGAATTAGAACTAGATGTTGTTGCACAACCAAAAATCGATGTTGTTTCAATGGAAAAAGGTAAAGATTGGGAAATCTCAGCTGAAGTTGTCACAAAACCTGAAGTAAAACTTGGCGACTATAAAGATTTAACTGTTGAAGTTGAAGCTTCAAAAGAAGTTACAGATGCTGAAGTTGATGAAAAAGTTGAACGTGAACGTAAAAATCTCGCTGAATTAGCTGTTAAAGATGGTGCAGCTGAAGAAGGTGACACTGTTGTTATCGACTTTGTTGGTTCTGTAGATGGTGTTGAATTTGATGGTGGTAAAGGTGATAACTTCTCACTAGAACTTGGTTCAGGTCAATTTATTCCAGGATTTGAAGAACAATTAGTTGGTTCAAAAGCTGGTGAAAAAGTTGAAGTTAATGTCACTTTCCCAGAAGATTATCAAGCTGCTGATTTAGCTGGTAAAGCTGCAAAATTTGAAACAACTGTTCATGAAGTTAAGGTAAAAGAAGTTCCAGAATTAGACGATGAACTTGCTAAAGATATCGACGAAGAAGTTGACACACTTGACGAATTGAAAGCCAAATACCGTAAAGAGTTAGAGTCAGCAAAAGAAATTGCATATGATGATGCTGTCGAAGGAGCTGCAATTGAATTAGCTGTTTCAAATGCTGAAATTGTTGAATTGCCAGAAGAAATGGTTCATGATGAAGTACATCGTTCAATGAATGAATTCATGAGCAATATGCAACGTCAAGGTATCTCTCCAGAAATGTACTACCAATTAACTGGAACAAGTGAAGAAGATTTACACAAACAATACGAAGCTGATGCTGACAAACGTGTTAAAACTAATCTTGTTATCGAAGCAGTCGCAAAAGCAGAAGGTTTTGAGGCTTCAGATGAAGAGATTGAAAAAGAAATTAACGATTTAGCAACAGAATACAATATGCCTGTTGATCAAGTTCGTTCATTACTTTCACCAGAAATGTTAAAACATGATATTGCAATGAAAAAAGCAGTAGAAGTTATTACTAGCTCAGCTAAAGTAAAATAAAAAATAATTATACAAAAAGAGAGTGATGATGTTTGCTCTCTTTTTTTGTATTTTCTCATATGTTTACGAAGTATCTAAATAATTAGATATAAATTAATCTTATAACTGACTACTCGATATTAAATTGCATTGTATCTATTATAGTGGCATAATTTTACTGTATTTTATGAATTTATTAAGTTTTTAAAAATTTGGGGTAAACTATGGCTTCTAAAAGAAGAAATCAGAAAAAATCAAAACAATCATCAAATGGGAATTTTGGAATAATTAATTTAGCACTATTAATATTATTTACAATATTATCTATTATTGTAAGCTTTATGATGTATAGCTATAACTTTTTGGCTTTTCATCATCTTAATATTGTGATTAGTGCTATTTTATTATTTCTTTTTTTCTTTACATTGGTTATGTTATTTCGAAAAAAAGCAAAGTTGTTAACAATGATAGCTTTGATAATAGCAAATATTGGACTTGCTATTATGTTGTTTGCTTTTAAAACGACCATTGATTTTACTGGTGAAATGAATAAAACCGCATCATTTTCAGAAATTGAAATGTCTGTTGTTGTCCCAAAAGATAGTCAAATCAGCTCTATCAGTGATGTCAAGAGTGCTGAAGCACCAACTGATACAGATGCAAGTAATATCAAAGCTCTTAAGAAACAACTGAAAAAAGAGAAAAATAAGACTTTAAAGACAAATAGTGTTGATTCTTATCTTACTGCTTATAATCATTTAGTTGCGGGAACTTCTGAAGCAATGGTCATGAATAGTGCTTATTTGTCTTTAATTGAGCAAAATGATAGTAATTATGCAGATAAAGTCAAAACCCTATATAGTTACACTATTAAACGAAATATCAAGAGTTCAAAGACAAAAACAAACACTTCAGGTGTCTACAATATTTATGTGAGTGGTATTGACACCTATGGCCCAATTTCTACGGTTTCACGTTCAGATGTCAATATTATTATTACCGTAAATATGAACACACATAAAATTCTATTAACGACAACACCTCGAGATTCATATGTGAAAATTCCAGATGGTGGCGCTAATCAATATGATAAATTGACACATGCTGGTATCTATGGTGTTGAAACATCAATGAAAACACTTGCTAATCTATATGACATTACTATTGATGATTATGCAAGAATTAATTTTACCTCATTTATTAATCTGATTGATTTGTTAAATGGTATTGAAGTTGATAATGATACAGCCTTCTCTGCAGGTGGTTATAATTACCCTAAAGGAAATATTACATTAAATTCACAACAAGCACTAACATTTGTGAGAGAAAGACATGCACTTGAAGGTGGCGATAATGATCGTGGTAAAAATCAAGAAAAAGTGATTAAAGCCATAATTAATAAGTTGACGTCTATTAATTCATTATCTCAATTTTCATCAATTGCCACAGGCTTACAAAATTCAGTACAGACAAATTTAAGTTTAAGTCAAATGATGTCAATGGCTAATAGTCAATTAGAAAGTAAAACAAAATTTACTGTTGACTCACAGGATGTTACAGGTACAGGTTCAACTGGGGAATTATCTTCTTATGCTATGCCAGGGTCTGCTCTTTACATGTATAAACTTGACGATAACAGTGTCGCTAAAGCCAAAGAAGCTATAAAAGCAACGATGAAAGGAGAGTAAATGTTCGATATTCATTCACATATCGTTTTTGATGTCGATGATGGTCCATTAACAATATATGAAAGTTTAGCTTTGATTGGAGAAAGTTACAGACAAGGTGTGAGAACAATCGTATCAACATCTCATCGTAGAAAGGGAATGTTTGAAACACCTGAGGATGATATTTTTAATAAATTTAGTCAGGTAAAGTTTGAAGCTGAAAAAATGTACGATGGATTAACCATTTTATATGGTGGCGAGCTTTATTTCACAAGGGATATTCTTGAAAAATTGGAACACAATCGTGTACCAAGGATGAATGATACCCGATTTGCATTGATTGAGTTTTCGATGACAACACCGTGGAAAGAGATTCATTCTGCTTTGTCACAAGTTTTGATGCTTGGTGTCACACCAATAGTTGCTCATATTGAACGTTATGATGCCTTATCTTTTGAAAAAGATAGGGTACGCGAACTTATTAATATGGGTTGCTATACTCAAATAAATAGTGCTCATGTTTTAAAAGCAAAACTATTTGGTGATAGGTTAAAAGTATTCAAAAAACGAGTAAAATATTTTCTTGATGAAGATTTGGTACATTGCGTAGCAAGTGATATGCATAACCTTAAAAAGAGACCTCCATTTATGGAGGAAGCAAGAAAAATAATTGAAGAGACTTATGGTTTGAAAAGAGCCACAAAATTATTTGAAACTAATCCTAAAACATGGATTGATAATGAGTTTTTATAGGAGATATAATGAATACAAATGAGACACCCTCAATTGCAATTGACGTTTTAAGTCTTTTGAAAAAGTTATGGATGAAAAAGACACTTATTTTGTTTATGGCCATATTTGTTGGCGTGTTAACACTTTTAGTAAGTGCTTTTCTCATTAAACCATCTTACACATCGTCAACGCGTATATATGTTATTAACCAACAAAATTCGGATAACTTAACAGCACTTGATTTACAAGCTGGTGGTTACTTAGTTAATGACTATAAAGAAATTATTACATCTCGTGATGTGATGAAGGATGTTATTGCTAATAACAATGTTACCTTAACACCTGAACAATTGAGTAAGATGATTACTGTGACGATACCAGCAGATACCCGCGTTATCTCAATTTCAGTAACGAATCATGATCCACAACAAGCTAAAACTTTAGCTAACTCAGTTCGTGAAGTGGCTTCTGAAAAAATCAAATCCGTTACAAAAGTACAAGACGTCACTCCTCTTGAAAATGCGGAGTTGCCAACGTCACCATCATCACCAAATATTAAACGTAATACTTTAATTGGGGTCTTGATTGGTGGCTTAATGACAATTGTTGTTATTATCTTAAAAGAAGTCTTAGATGACCGTGTCAAACGTCCTGAGGATGTTGAAGAAGTCTTGGGAATGACCTTGTTAGGTATCGTTCCAAACACAGACAAGATGTAAGAGGTGCTATCGATGTCACATTTAGAATTAGTCAGATCAAAACAAGAATTATATAACACTGCAGAAGAATACTACAATACCATTCGTACCAATATCCAATTTAGCGGACGTGATTTAAAAGTAATTGTATTGACTTCTGTTCAACCCAACGAAGGAAAGTCAACAACATCTGTTAATTTAGCAATCTCATTAGCAAAAGCAGGATTGAAAACATTGTTAATCGATGCGGATATTCGTAATTCGGTTATGTCAGGTACGTTTAAGTCTGACAGTAAATATGAAGGTTTATCAAGCTACTTATCAGGAAATACAGAACTTTCAAAAGTGATTGTTAGTACCAATATTGATAAATTAATGGTTATCCCAGCTGGACAAGTACCACCTAATCCAACAACCTTACTTCAAAATGCGCATTTTAATCAAATGATTGAGACCCTACGAGGTATTTTTGACTATATTATCATTGATACACCACCAATTGGTCTTGTTATTGATTCCGCTATTGTTGCACAAAAGGCAGATGCTTCTATTTTAGTAACGCAAGAAGGAGTTATCAAAAAACGTTTCATTCAAAAAGCAAAAGACCAAATGGAACAAAGTGGCGCAACTTTCTTGGGAATTATCTTAAATAAAGTTGAAAATACAGTGGATTCTTATGGTGGCTATGGAGCTTATGGTGGCTATGGAGCTTATGGTGCCTATGGTAGTTATGGATCATATGGTAAAGAAAATGAGAAAAGTAGAAAAGCTTCACGTAGAAGAAAATAGAATTCGTATTAATTAATATACAGAAGTGATTGATGTTGCGAAAAAACATCAGTTTGTATCAGTTTTGAGAGAGTTTAGAGAATGAAGAGAAGTCAAAAGAGGGTTATTTTATACTTTATTGATGTGGTGATGATTAGCAATTATTAATTGTTTTGATACTTATGAACACAGAGTTGATCTTTTAGTCAGTTATTTCATTGAAAATGGGAACCATGTGTCTGTTTTTTCTTCTGACTTTAGACATATAAAAAAATCAAAACGAAAAGGTAAAAAGGAGCATTTTATCTTTGTCAAAACAAAGCCATATATTAAGAATTTATCTTTGGCTAGACTTTCTTCTCATTCTAAATTTGCAAGAGATGTTTTTAAAAGACTAGATAGTAGCTATGATTTAATATGGATATTACTTCCACCAAATTCTCTTGTTAACCAGGCCTTAAATTACAAAAATAAAAATTACCATACAAAAATTGTATTTGATATTATAGGTGTTTATCGTCTAACCATGAAGAGTAATAGTGATAATTTCAGACAATCTTCAATTCAAGGAGTGATGAAGCGTATCAAAGCTAAAGGAGCCAAAGTCATTATTTTTGAGCCAACATTGGAAGATGATTCGACATTCTTTGGCAGTCGCGTTGTTAATGATTTAGAACAGTTTAAAACTCGGTCTCAAGCAATTATCGCAAATAGATATGATTCGAGTCTAGATGATGTTGTTCAAAAAGTCTATACGAGAGATATCTTCCGCAGAGATTAGTCTTTTTTTAAAAAATAATTGCTAACGGTATTATTTTTTATTTCGCTAATCTTGTTGATAAAGTCCTATAAATCTTTTGACGAATTGATGATTTTAGCGTAAAATAGTAGGGAATGATAAAATAAGGAGAACTGCCTTGGAATTAGAAGTATTTGCTGGACAAGAAAAGAGTGAGTTATCAATGATTGAAGTTGCGCGTGCTATTCTTGAAGTGCGTGGCCGTGACAATGATATGTATTTTAGTGATCTTGTCAATGAAATTCAAAACTATTTAGGAAAATCTGATTCTGCTATTCGAGAAGCCTTACCATTTTTCTACACAGATTTAAATACTGATGGAAGTTTTATTCCATTAGGTGAAAACAAATGGGGTTTACGTTCTTGGTATGCAGTTGACGAGATTGATGAAGAAATCATTACTTTAGAAGAAACGGAAGAAGGATCAGGCAAACGTAAGAAAAAACGGGTTAATGCCTTTATGGATGGCGACGAAGATGCCATTGATTACAATGACGATGATCCAGAAGACGAAGATTTCCAAGAACCAACTGAAGAAGTTGAGTACGAAGAAGAAGATCCTGACGATGAAAAATCTGAAGTGGAATCTTATGACTCAGAATTAAACGAAATCATCCCAGATGAAGATATTGACGAAGAAGTCGAAATCAACGAAGAAGATGATGACGATGAAGAAGAGGAAGAAGACGAAGAATAAATGAAGCTCTAAAACATTTTCTTGGCAGAATGTTTTAGCTCAATACATTGAAACTTTTTAAACCGAAAAGTTATCACATAAACAAAAAAGAGAACGAGAAGTTGTTCTCTTTTTTTTGTTTATTTTTTTAGAGAGACACATTTCTATCCCTCGCTTCTTAGTTGTGCAAACACTCGATCTTATCGAGATTGCATCCATTTGTTAACTTCTTGTTCGGTGTGAGAAAACAAATAAGGATTTTTAGAGTCGCAAAAAGATATTGACAAAAAGACAATAAAAACATATATTTATTTTATATTATTAAAAAATAGTTAAAGGATAATTTGATTAAACTAATAAAGTTAAATATATGTAAAATAGTGTTTTTAATGATTATTACCGCTTTTATTGTAGGAATAACCAATACTCAACTATTAGAAAATAAAGTGTTTGCTGATTCTACTAAAGTATCAAATAAAACAAATTCTAATACATTGAAAGAAAATAATAGTAAGTCTCGAAATGAAAAGACCTATGATTCGACAAATGTTGTAGAAGCTTCTGTAACTAGCGCTAAAGATGGTAAAAGTATTACACATACTTTGGATAGTTCTATGAAAACAGCTTGGGAAGAAAATTCTCTGGGAAGTGGTGTTGGAGAAGTATTATCTTATAAATTTGATGCTGTCACACATATCGCAAGAATACTAATCACAAATGGTGATGTTTCTAGTAAAGAAAATTTTTATAACAAAAATCGTATTGCCAAGGCTAAAATCAGCTATTTCAATGAGGATAAATTAGTATTAGTCCAACAAGTTGAATTTAAAGATGGTTACACCCAAAAGCCTCATAACATCGAACCAAATAAGAAAGTCGATGTGAATAAAGTCAAAATAGAAGTGACGGCTGTCCATAAAGGGAAGCAAAAAAATACCTTAGCTGTCTCTGAAGTGACTTTTGGGAATTTAGAAAAACACCATTTTAAAAATAAGTTCAACCAACTGAGAGAAAAATAGGTAACTGATAAACAAGCTGAAGAATTCATTAAGTATGTAGATCAGTACGCAGATAAAGCTATTGCTATGTCAGCTGTTTCTTCTAGAGCAGAATACTACAGAATGTATGAAAGTCGTCAATATCATTATAAAAAAGAATTTGTTGAAAATCTCAAAAAAGTATACTTAGAATCAGGTGCATCACACGTTATCAGTAAAAAAGACTTGATTTCTGCATTTGACAATCCAAGTAGAGGTTATTCAATTGGTAGACAAGAACATGGGCTGTTTGTCACAAGTATTGCTGAGGATAATGCTCATCTTCATGATGATAAAGGAGCCTTAAAAGCCTTACAAGAAATTGAAGAGATTAAGGGTGTTGATAAAGGGAAATACAATGATGGCGCTTATCAATTTGAATACGATGCGACACTTACTAAAACTATTAATCAATTAGGATTTATCAGGACTGCAAACGGGGATACCCCAGGAGCTAGCTCCTTAAATATTCCAGGATGTCAGACATTTGCCGGTAAAAATATTCAAAATTCTGAGAGTGAACTCATCTTTCTTTCAATTGATGTCAAAGGTATTTCTTCGAAAAAAGTATTAGCAGCTATCAAATCAAAAGGCTACTATGAAATTGTTAATCCAAAGATTATTACACCTAAAGGTGAGCGAAAACAAGTTGATGGTCATTTTAAAATTAAACTATTGGAAGCTAGAAAGTAGGTAACCATGTATAACTGTCCAAGTGGTTATGAAAAGTACATACCATTATTTAACAAAACACTTGATAAGGAGACATTAACCCGTTATTTTGTTGGTCAAGATAAGAAATACCGACTAAACAATCGAGAATCATTGATGTCTGACATCTCTGATACTGAATTTATTTTAGAATATTGTCTTTATCCCGTATTTTTACAAGGAAAGACTGACATCAAAGATCTGACACAAGAGACACTTCTTAATATGTCTACGAGTAATGATCCTATTCAGATCTATCAAGCCTTACTATTTCTCAACTCTCAAAATATGTTACTTCAATACTATGAAGCTGTTCCTTTCATAATCGAACAAGAACCCATTTTATCCAATATCAAAAAAGCGATAGACGATACTGCTTTAGTAAACAAAATGAAAACCTATCAAGTTGGAGAATTTGCACAATATAAAGACAGTTTGTTTGATATGTTAGAGAGAGTTTTACAAACATTCTAAACTAAGATTAAGGATATAAAGTCAATGAAAAAAAGATAAGAAAATATAGTAAAGTAGCTGCTGTATTATCTGTAGCAGCCATCATATGTAATCTTGCAACAGCAAGTGCTGAATCCAATAATAAGCCTTCAGAGCCTACATCTGCTAGTGACACATCTGTAAGTAATACATCTAGTGATAGTAGCTCAAGTTCTACTGGTACTGAACAAGGACATACAATGTCAGATGAAACCACTTTAGGAAAAATGGCTGACAATCCTAAGCAAGATAAGATGCTTAATTCAGATAAGATGATTCATACTAAACCTAAAGAAGTACCAACGGAATCAAGCAAAGAAGAAACAAAAAAGAATGAAGAAAAAGATCACACCAATGCTTTAAATGATGGTATTTATGGGTTGAAATATAATGAATTGGAAGTATTGGCAAAAAATGGAGAAACGGTTGAAAATTTCGTTCCTAAAGAAGGAAAGAAAAAGGCAGATAAATTTATTGTTGTTGAAAGAAAGAAAAAAGACATTAATACAACACCAGTCGATATTTCTATCATTGATTCTGTGACTGACCGTACCTATCCAGGGGCTCTTCAGTTGACTAATAAAAATTTTACTGAAAATAAACCTGATGCACTAATCACAAAACGTAAACCACAAACGATTCATATTGATTTGCCAGGTATGGGAGATGCAGCTACAGCTGAAGTGGAAAATCCTACATATGCAAATGTTTCAACGACTATCGATAAGCTTGTTAATAAATGGCATGATAATCATTCAGGTGGTAATAGTTTACCTGCTCGTACACAGTATTCTGAAACGATGGTTTACTCAAAATCCCAAGTTGAGGCAGCTTTAAATGTTAATAGTAAAATCCTAGATGGGACATTGGGAGTTGATTTTAAATCTATCTCAAAAGGTGAAAAGAAGGTCATGATTGCTGCTTATAAACAAATCTTTTATACCGTATCAGCAACACTTCCTAACAATCCAGCAGCTGTTTTTGATAAATCTGTTAGCTTTGATGAATTAGTTAAAAAAGGTGTCAGCAATTCTGCACCACCATTGTTTGTAAGTAATGTCGCCTATGGTCGAACAGTCTTTGTAAAACTAGAAACAAGTTCTAAGAGTCTTGATGTTGAAGCAGCATTTAGTGCAGCTCTTAAAGGAACAGATGTTAAAAAAACTGGGAAATATTCAGATATTTTAGAGAATAGTTCATTTACCGCATTAGTATTAGGTGGTGATGCGGCAGAACATAATAAAGTAGTCACTAAAGATTTTAATGTCATCAGAAATGTGATTAAAGATAATGCAACCTTTAGTCGTATAAATCCAGCATATCCTATCTCATATACAAGTACTTTTCTTAAAAACAATAAAATTGCTGGAGTCAATAATAGAAGTGAATATGTCGAAACAACGACTACTGAATACAATAGTGGAAAAATGAAACTTATTAATAAAGGTGGCTTTGTTGCACAATTCAGAGTTCAATGGGATGAGGTTGACTATGATGCAGCAGGTAAGGAAATCTTGACAAAGAAATCATGGGATGGCAATTATCAAGATAGAACCTCACCATTTTCAACGGTAATTCCACTTCCTGCAAATGCTCGAAACATTAAAGTATTTGCTAGAGAATGTACAGGCTTAGCCTGGGAATGGTGGAGAACGGTCCTTGATGATCAAAATGTTAAATTAGCAAAAGAAATTGAAGTCAGTCTATGGGGTACAACGCTTTCTCCTGGAGGAAGTATTGAGTATAAAAATTAGACAGCACTATTATGATTGTAAACAATAAGATCATGGTAATAATCTATCTGATATTTTGAGATTTACTGATTATCAACAAATCTCATAAGTTAGTTAATTATAGTCCAATAAAAGATTGACAAAAAAGTAATTATAGTTTATATTATTATTCGGGCACCTCTTTATGAGGTCAATGAAAAAGCTCCCTACTTGTAGGGAGCTATTTTTATTTTTTCCTCAAGCATTTTTAAAGACTTATCAATGAGAGGTCTATGGCTTATTATTGGTAGGCAATTTCGATTTTTTAAAAAGGATACTTTTACGTTTATTGTAAGATAAGTAGACTAAGTGACTTATATTTTATTTTCTATTTGAAGGAGTTTTAACAATGACAAAATATATTTTTGTGACAGGTGGTGTTGTCTCATCTATCGGTAAAGGTATCGTTGCAGCCAGTCTTGGTCGATTATTGAAAAACCGTGGTTTAAAAGTAACGATTCAAAAATTTGATCCTTATATCAATATTGACCCAGGAACAATGAGCCCATACCAACATGGTGAAGTTTATGTTACTGATGATGGTGCTGAAACTGACTTAGACTTGGGTCACTATGAACGTTTTATTGATATTAATTTAAATAAATACTCAAATGTGACAACAGGAAAAATTTATAGTGAAGTTCTTCGAAAAGAACGTAAAGGTGAATACTTAGGCGCAACGGTTCAAGTTATTCCACATATCACAGACGCTTTAAAAGAAAAAATCAAACGTGCAGCAACAACGACTGATTCTGATGTTATCATTACTGAAGTTGGTGGGACAGTAGGTGATATTGAAAGTTTGCCATTTTTAGAGGCACTTCGTCAAATGAAAGCAGATGTCGGTTCTGACAATGTGATGTACATTCATACCACATTATTACCTTATTTAAAAGCTGCTGGTGAAATGAAAACAAAACCAACCCAACATTCTGTTAAAGAATTACGTGGTTTAGGGATTCAACCTAACATGCTTGTTATCAGAACAGAACAACCTGTTGAACAAAATGTTAAAAACAAATTAGCTCAATTTTGTGATGTTAATCCTGAAGCTGTGATTGAGTCTCGTGATGTTGAACATTTGTATCAAATTCCGCTTAATATGCAAGCGCAAGGAATGGATCAAATTGTCTGTGATCACCTAAAACTTGATGTGCCAAAAGCAGATATGACTGAGTGGACTCAAATGGTTGATAAAGTCATGAACTTGAAGAAAACAACTAAGATTGCCTTGGTTGGTAAATATGTTGAGCTTCCAGATGCTTACCTATCAGTTGTTGAAGCATTGAAACACTCAGGATATGTAAATGATTCTGCAATTGACTTAAACTGGGTTAATGCTAATGATGTCACTGAAAAAAATGTCGCTGACCTATTAGGAGATGTAGACGGTATCATTGTACCTGGTGGATTTGGTCATCGTGGAACAGAAGGTAAAATTCAAGCCATTCATTATGCGCGTGAAAATGATGTTCCAATGTTGGGTATCTGCTTGGGTATGCAATTAACATGTGTTGAATTTGCTAGAAATGTATTAGGACTTGAAAATGCTAATTCATCAGAATTAGATCCTGAAACGAAATACCCTGTTATTGATATCATGCGTGACCAAATTGATATTGAAGATATGGGTGGAACGTTGAGACTTGGCCTTTACCCATGTAAATTAAAACAAGGCTCAAAAGCTGCTGCAGCATATGATAATCAAGAAGTCGTGCAACGACGTCATCGTCATCGTTACGAGTTTAATACAAAATTCCGTGAACAATTTGAAGAGGCTGGCTTTGTCTTCTCAGGTGTTTCACCAGATAATCGTTTGATGGAAATTGTGGAATTACCAGATAAGAAATTCTTTGTGGCTGCCCAATACCATCCAGAATTACAAAGCCGTCCAAATCGTCCCGAAGAACTTTACACTGCTTTTGTAACTGCAGCTGTTGAAAATAAAGCATAGTCTTTTTAGAAAAAATATTTACTTGTATGCCAAAACACATCCATGTATAATATTTTTTAGAGGTAGTCTATGATTTCATTATTTTTACCCTTGCTTGAACGCGTAGGATTAATAATTTTGTTGGCTAATCTATTAATGATTAGCCCTTTTTATAAGAAAATGATGTCTCAAAGAGACAATTTAAAAGTTCGTTGGGTATTGATACTCACTTTTAGTTTTTTTGCGATTATCAGTAACTTTACGGGTGTCCTTGTCAATGCACCTTCTAATCCTGGTAGTGGTGGTTTAGTGACATTATCGTCTCATACATCAATAGCTAATACAAGAACCTTAACAATAGGGATGTCAGGATTGATTGGAGGACCATTTGTTGGTTTCTTTGTTGGTTTGATATCGGGGACGGTCCGTTGGTTACAAGGAGGAAGTGCACCGTACACCTATTTTATTTCTTCCATTTTGATTGGTTTGTTTTCTGGTCTTCTTGGCAGGATAAGTCTCAAGAAAAAAAGTTATCCTAGTATTTGGCAGGGGAGTTTATGTGGCGCATTGATGGAAATTATCCAGATGCTTTGCATATCTCTTTTTATGCCCGATAAGACACAAGCACTGTCGCTGATTCAAACGATAGCTATTCCTATGGTTTTTGTTAATGCTTTAGGTACTGGTATTTTTCTTTCTATTATTGTTGGAACATTAAAGCAAGAAGAAAGTACAAAAGCTGTTCAGACACATGACGTGTTGGAATTGGCCAATAAAACACTGCCTTATTTTAGACAGGGATTGACTCCTGAATCAGCCCAAAAAGCAGCGACAGAAATCAAACGATTTATGAGAGTCTCCGCAGTTAGCGTCACTAATACAAAATCCATACTAGCTCATGTTGGTGCGGCTAGTGATCATCATATTCCTTCCAAAAAAATCATTACAGACTTATCCAAAGAGGTCATTGAAACTGGGAAAATTCATGTCGTCAAACACAAAGAAGAAATTGGTTGCCATTATCCTAATTGTCCACTAGCTGCAGCCATCGTTGTTCCTTTATATGTCAAAAATAAAGTTGCTGGAACATTTAAGCTCTACTTTACAGATCCAGATGATTTGACCTATGTGGAGGAACAATTGGCAAGTGGGTTAGGCAATATTTTTTCAAGTCAACTGGAACTGGGTGAAATGGCTATTGAACAGGGATTACTAAAAGATGTTGAGATAAAGTCTTTGCAAGCTCAGGTCAACCCACATTTTCTATTTAATGCTATAAATACCATATCAGCTTTAATAAGAATTGATAGTGAAAAGGCTCGATACCTCCTTTTACAACTAAGTCACTATTTCCGTTCAAATCTGACAAGTACGCGTCAAAAGACCATTACAGTTGAAGAAGAGGTTAGTCATTTAAAGGCTTATTTGACTATTGAGCAAGCCAGATTTCCAAATCGTTATCAAGTTGATTTGGACATTCCTGAAAAGCTACAAGGAGCTTATCTACCACCTTTTGTCATGCAAGTTCTCGTTGAAAATGCCTTAAAACATGCTTTTATTAGTCGAAAAACAGATAATAAAGTTATTGTAAAAATGCTCTCAGAGCATAATCAACTTAAGCTTCAAGTTATGGATAATGGGAATGGCATTTCCAAAGACATTTTACCAAAATTAGGAAAAGAAGTTATTACCTCCTCAAAAGGGACAGGGTCTGCTCTAGAAAACTTGAACAGACGACTAGTAAGCTTGTATGGTGATAAAGCTGGATTTAACGTATCATCATCAGAAAAAGGGACTCAATTTGAGATTCTGATGCCACTACAAATGAAAGAGCAGGTTGAATAATGAAAGTTGGAATTATTGATGACGAACCTTTAGCACGTATGGAATTATCTTATCTGCTAAAGCAAACTAGTCAGGTTTCTGAGATTTTTGAAGGGGATTCCATCGAAGAAGCTTTTCAATTAATATTGGTGCATCAGCCAGATTTACTTTTTTTAGATATTCATTTGACGGATGAAAGTGGATTGGATTTGGCAAATAAGTTAAGTGAAGTTCCCAATGCACCGTTAATTATTTTTGCAACTGCTTATGATAATCATGCTGTGGAAGCATTTGAGGTCAATGCTTTAGATTACGTGTTAAAACCTTTTGAACAAGAAAGAATAAATCGTGCTATTGAAAAGGCTGCTAATGCTCTAGAGCAAAAACGACCAATTGAACATTCAGAAAAAAAGGAACAATCAAGTGGTAAATTAACAATTGAAACTGATGAACGCATCTACTTAGTTGCCTATAAGGATATTTACTATTGTGAAGTTCAAGGAAAAGAAACAACCATTTATACTAAAAAAGGTCGATTTACCTGTCATTCCACTCTGTCTTCAATTGAAAAGTTACTACCATATAGTACTTTTTTTAAGGTACACCGTGCTTTTATCATTAACCAAGATGAAATCAAGGAAATTCAACCTTGGTTTAATCACACTTATCAAGTGACAATGGTTAATGATGGGAAAGTTCCCGTTAGTCGATCTTATCTAAAAGAATTTAAAGAGCGATTGGGCTTGTAGATGCATTTTATGTTATTGAGATAGTATTTCATACCAAAATGAATGCGCTTTATTCCAAAAAGAACCTTTTCAGGTTCTTTTTTTCTATAATAAAGTCATCAAAGCAAAAGAAAAAGGAGTAAGCATCATGAAAAAGACATACTCAACTATCTATCAAACGGTTGTTATTGGAACAATTGTTCTAATCTCAAAAGTTATTGAACACTTGTTACCATTTATTATGCCAGCATCTGTTATTGGTTTGGTTCTTATGTTTTTGGCCTTATCTTTTAACATCATTAAGTTAGAACAAGTTGAACGTGTTGGTGATAGCTTAGTTAATAACATTGGTTTGTTTTTTGTTCCAGCGGGAGTTTCTGTTATCAATTCACTTGGACTTCTAAAAGCACATTTTATTTTAGATATGATTCTAATATTTGCATCAACCATAATCTTACTAGTAGCAACTGGTTGGATGACACAAGTGATTTTGCAATTTGAACCCAAATCATTTTTCAAATCAAAAAATGCTTACAACTATAAAGACTCAGTAAAATCACAAAAAGGTATGGCTACTAATCAAGCCTATATAAAATAAAAAAGGTAAGGAGAGATTACGATGGATGCATTTGTAGCTATTTTAAAAGAATCACCTATTTTTGGAGTTCTACTCTCAGTTGGAACATTCTTCATTGGACAATTATTGTTTAAAATGACTAAAGGATTCTTCTTATTTGCACCTTTATTTGTCGCAATGGTACTAGGGATTGCTACTTTAAAAGCGACTGGTATTTCATTTGCGGATTACAATAAAGGTGGTCAAGTCATCAGTTTCTTCCTTGAACCAGCAACCATTTGTTTTGCTATTCCCCTTTATCGTAAAAGAGAAGTCTTGAAAAAATACTGGCTCCAAATTTTAGGTGGCATAACATTAGGCAGTGTGATTGCAGTCTATGGTATTTATTTCATCTCAACACTTCTCCACCTTGGTAGAATTGTAACAGCTTCAATGCTTCCTCAGGCAGCAACAACAGCTATTGCAATGCCAACTTCAGTTGCTTTAGGTGGTTCTGGTGAATTAACATCATTAGCCTGTATTCTTAATGGGGTTATCATTTACGCACTTGCCAAACCTCTTATCAATCTCTTCAAAATCAATGATCCGATTGCAAGAGGACTTGCTCTTGGAACTGCAGGCCATGCTTTAGGTGTTTCAGCAGCTCAAGAGTTTGGTCAAGTTGAAGAGTCAATGGGTTCAATTGCACTCGTTATTGTTGGTGTTATTGTCTCAGTGGTGGTTCCAATGTTAAGTGGTATCCTCTTATAAAAAAGCCCCCAAGGGCTTTTTTTGCTATTGCTTTTTTTAAAAAATT